>JAQAZP010000254.1:0-2930 GCA_032127265.1 Acidobacteriota bacterium | reverse complement strand
TCCACTTTTTCACCGATGCGGCTGTTGATGCTGCAGTGGCCTTCTTCGCCGAAGCATCACGGCATCACAATACAGATCCTGAAGCGACGTGGTCAGGCAGCCGTCTGGTCATCGATCGCCCAGCCCGGGAACACGAGAACCGCTGGATGGCATTTGAGCGCCCGGGCTAACACCTTTGCCCGTTCAACACCGATACTCACCCGGTCATTTTCGATTGCCGAAATCGTGGACTGGGGAATGCCGGTCAACGCCGCCAGCTGGTTCTGGCTCAATTCCTGTAGCTCCCGGATGATGCGAACGGACTCACCAACTGAAACGTCAATGGTCTGTTTTGCTTTTCGAAATCCTTGACGTGCCATGATCTACTTCCTTCGATAGTTGTGGGCCGTAAGGTCTATCACGTAGACGGAAATCTCCTGGCTCTCGATCTGATAGATCACTCTGTATTGTTGCCCAAGCCTTGAGGACCGATGCCCTTTCCACTCACCGCTAAGCGCTTCATCATGAAACCCTTTGATCACGCGCAATCCAGGAGGACCAGAAATCATTACAATGTCCTTCCATTTCTCATATCTCTTCAGGACATTCTCCGGCAGCCTCGGCAGCACTTTCGCAAGGCGACGATGTTCATAGACGTCCCACATAGCAAATATATACTATACTATAAAAGATATGTCAACTGTCAGATGAAATAAAAAGGGGGGGCCGAAGCCCCCCCCTGGGATACTGCTCATTCTGTGGCTCCCCCTATTTCTGGACCGGGCCAAAGGAGGCCGGGCGGTCGGGGGAGAAACCGGGGTGGTGCACCGCGGCGGGTGCGTTGGTGATTGCGGGGACATAGCCGAGCACCGGGACCGCAACCCCATCGTTGGCTGCGAGGCAAGTGCCCTTGTAGCAATACGCCGGCTGGATGAACTGCCCGCCGTTGTCGTGGAGCACCAGCTCGATGCTGTCCACGGTGATTTTGGCATCCGCGGCAAAGACGCGGGAGACGTCAGTCTTGATCATCTCGGGGATGCTGTTAGCGTCCACGGCGAGGCCGCGCTCCACCGGCTGGCGGGAAGCCACTTCACGCCAGTGATACTGCAGGCCCACCAGACCAGGGCCGTCGCCGAAAGTGAGGGTGATCGAAGATCCGTAGTTCATCACCCGCAGGCCGTCCAGCTCACGGTAGAGGTAGACCACCACGGCCTTCTGCTCGGGCTCGTAGGTGGTTACCGGGTCGGCCGAGGCCTGCATGATCCCGCCCACGTGATCAACCTTCAGCTCATCGGCATTGACCGGCATCAGCCCCGACATGCGGAGAAAGTCCCAGGTGCGGGTGAGGGCTTCCTTGTCACCAGGCAGGGTGCCGGTGGGTTCGGCCAGCTTGAGCGCCGGGAAATCGGTGAAGTAGAGTTCGGTGCCGTCCTCGCGGACGCTCACCTGTAGTGTGTCGTCGGCGTAGGCCAGGCGGTCCTCGATCATCCGGAAGCTGGTCACCGGCAGCATCTCGTGGTCGGCGGCGAAGATGGCCGACCCCAGTTTGCTCGCCGCTTCCGCCGGGCTCAATGTCGGCTGCTCCATGTTGTAGATGAAGAGGCTGTCGGCCGGTGTCTCGGCCATGGCGTTGAAGGTGACTTCGGCGGCGGCCGCCGGCAGGGTGAGGGCCAGGCCAAGGCCGATGATGGCCAGCACGCCGAGCGTCCTGCTGCCTTTGATCGATCTCCGATTCGAGTGTTCGTTGGTCTTCATTGTTCTGCTCCTCAATTTTTCCGTGCGGTTCGTCCGTTTCCGTTACAGATCCAAGGCGGATCAGTACTGGTAAGTGATGTTCATCCAGCCCAGGTAGTACGGGGGATCCCCGCCGGTGTTGTAGTAGGTGTTGGTGTGCGCGCCGGGATAGCTCCCCTGCGGGCTGGCCCAGACCACGGCGCCCATGCCGGGGTAGACACCCGAGCGGACCGAGTTGGCGGCATTGAACCAGGCGTCGATGTAGCGCTGGCCCACGAGCAGGTTTACGGCGTAACGGTCTTCCACCCGTCCGTCATACCAGCCGGTGGTGCGGTAGCTGAGGATCTGGTGCAGCCGGTGAAAGGTGCTCCACCAGCCCGAGGCCCAGTCGCTCCGCTCGATGGGCGAGGGGACCACGCTGCAGGCGTCGATGGTCAGAATCTCCAGGTCGGTGTCGCCGAGGGAGACGCTGCCGCTGGCAAAGTTCACCGGGTCACCCCAGTTCTCGTAGGTGGTGATGGAGAAGTTGCCGCCGTGGCCGCTGAAGAACGCGGTGTCCATGTTGTCGACGTAGCTGTTGCCGCTGGTGGTGAAGAGCCAGGAGTAGGCCCAGTAATACTGCTCGTAGCTGAAGTGCTTGATGAAGTTCCAGCACTCGTCCACGGCCCCGGTTTCGTTGCGGCAGGCGTAGGCGCCCTCTTCGATGGCCGGCGCACTGACGGTAATCATGCAGAGCATGGCCGAGGCCAGCAGCACGGCGGCCATCCGTCCGAATCTTCCTATGGTCCTGTTCATGTTCTTTGCTCCTTGTTCTACTGTCTTGTCGTAACCGACGCGTTCACCGTCCGCTGCAGCAGGCGGAGATTTCGGGATCGCTTCCCGCGGGTCCGGGAGGGAGTTACTTCAAGAGGCGTGCCAGCAGCGGATCGAGCGGGGCGATACGAGGGATAAACACAAGGTCCATCAGGGTTCAGGCTTGATGGGGACCGGTCGCGAGAGAAGGGTGGTGGATCGCAGCAGGCGATCTTTTCTGCAAAAGAACCTGCGGGGAACTGTAAGAATGTCTGATGGATCAGGTGCCAGGGGAGGGTAAGTCTATTTCAGGTCAGCTCGTCGTATACATCCGGCCGCCGGTCCCCCAGCAGGTGATTCTCCTCAGTGATCATCTTGTCATCCGCCTTCTCCACATCCACCTCAACCAGGCCCAGGTGCTCGGC
>JAQAZP010000253.1:0-2568 GCA_032127265.1 Acidobacteriota bacterium | reverse complement strand
GCCATCTCAATTGGAACTACTCCGTCATCAACGTGCGCTTCTATCGTTGCTTGATGTTGCGCGTTCGCTTTCGGTGCCAACAGCGCTCCTGCTAGGATTGTTGCGATCAGGGATAGGAAAAACAACCGCATATCTCGCCCTCCACAGCCCGGGTGAGTGCCCATTCTACCACATCTGAATGCTCTTTGTCACCCGGCAGGCCTCCCTCGGTCTCCCTGAAACCTTCCCAAAACTTCCTGAATGCCCGTTTCGCCCGCAAAACGGGCACACCGCCCCTCCTCCCGCTTCAGGCGGTCGCCGTACTCCTCGGTGGTGACTTTGAGGGGTCAGTCCCAGGTATCGCCTGCCGGATCGGGCACCTGGTCCATGTCCGGCCATTCCGGCTGTCCCGCCGACTGGTCGAACGCGATCTCTCCCTGCGGCGGGGACCTGGCCGGCAGGATCGCTGGTGGTTCGAACGGCTCTCCGATGTGGCGCAAGATGCGCTCGATCACCGGCGGGTCCAGCACGAAGGCGATAATCCTCATGGGTTCGCCGCACCGGGGGCACAGCAATGGCAGGCACTCGTAGATCCTGGCCAACAGAAGAGCCCAGCAGCGGGCGGCCGCCCGGGAGAAAAGGCCGGTCGGTTTTTCGTCCCCCGAATCGCCGGCCTCCCCCATGCCCATTTTTTCCTGGGCTTCGTGCAGCACCTGACCGGTCGCCCCGGCCGGGCCGGCGCTCTCGATCACCGCGCGCCTGAGTTTGGCATTGGGCGCCAGCACCCCGCAATAGCGGTGCTTGTGGAGCCGCGGCGGGGTCACCAGCCGGGCCAACCGGTCCATAAGCTCGAGCGGGGTCAGGGTCAGCTCCATGCGGCCGTCCACCGTCGGTTTGCGCAAGCTGTACACAATAGTATCGGTGTTCAGTCGGCCGAGACGCTCCTGGGCAAATGGCGGCCGGGCACAATACCGGGCCAGCCGTTCGAGTCCCTGGCGGTCCCAGTCCGGGATCGTCACCGAAGCGTCCACCGACCAGCCGCCGGCGTGCTCCGGGGTGTCCAGCGTATGGACCGCGATGTCGTCCAGATGACCGTGGCGCAGCAGCCACCTCAGGCCTCGCGTGCGCATCTTGGCCTGCACCGCCCGAAAGTCTTCTCCCCCCAGGTCCAGCGCTGGGTGGAAAACGGCCCCGCCGTCTTCGTCGGCGCTGAAAACCCCGTCAGTCACCAGCACGTGGAAGTGGACGTGACTGTTGAGGTAGCCTCCGAAACGGTGCACGAATGCCACCGCCCCGAACCTTGCGCCTGGCGGTGCGTCGGGGCTGCGCTGCCTGATGGTGGTCTCGACCGCCCTCAGGAACACGCCCAGCAGGCCGCTCACCACCTCGGGTTTTTCACGCATATGCCATCGGACCCGCTTGGGAACCGACAACACCCATTGGCGGTAGGTCACCCGTGGCAGAACCTGATCGACCATATGGGCGGCGGTCTCGACCATCCGGCGCGTGGCGCAGGAGGGGCAGACATCCCGTCCCTTGCAGGAGAATGGCACGAGGAAGTCGTGACCGCAGCCGGCGCAGTACACCCGGGCGAACCCGTGGGCGGGGATACCGCACTTCAGATACTCCCGGAACGCGGCCTGGACATGGAAGGGGATGTTCGGAGCAAAGCCGTCCTCTTGCACCCCGGATACAAGGTATGAATCGAGGTTCTCGCGGACGACCCTGTGTAGTAAGGATGCCGCCGGGCGGCGCGGACGGTAGACTTGGGCCTTCGAGGCCTCGGCATGAAGACCGGTAGCGGCACCTGACACGGCTGCCCCCAAAGGCCTGCCGGCCGTGGGAGGTCGTGGGTGGGTTGGTCACCTGTTGTTTCCCTGTGATGCCGAAGCGCCGTGAACATGTCTTCATCAGATGACAGTCGGCGACGAAATTATCGGACTCTTCCATTCTTTGCACGGTCTGAGCCTGAAGCTGAAACTCGCTGCCGATGACCGTACTGGTATTTTTTCCCCTGCTTGACTTTCGCTTTTTTTTCGCCTAACATCCCCCCATGATCCACCTGCACGTACACAGCCACTACTCCCTGCTCTGCGGCGCCAGTTCCCCTGCCGAACTGATTGCGCGCGCGGCGGATCTCGGGTTCGGCGCCCTGGCCCTGACCGACCTGAACGCCATGTACGGCGCCGTCGAGTTCCAGAAGGAATGCGCACAGGCGGGCCTGCGGGCCATCCACGGGGTCGAGATCACCGACGACCGGCCCGTCGATACCGACCCGGTGCGTTTGATCGCGGGATCCCTGCAGCCGGGCCGCCCCCGCGCCGTGCTCCTGGCCCGCGACGAGAGCGGCTACGCGGCCATCTGCCGGCTGACCACGCTGCGGCAGGTGCGGCCCGATTTTCGCCTGCTGCGCGAGCTGCCGCCGTGGCTCGGCGCCGAGGGCGGCGGGCTGTTCTGCCTGACCGATTCGCTCCCGGTGCTGGAGGCCATCGGCCGGGCCGCCCGTGAAGAAACCGACTCAAGCGGAAAGCCGGATGTCATGGGCTTCACCGGCGGCGCACTGCGGGTCCTGCTGCCCACCGTCGGCGG
>JAQAZP010000252.1:0-11190 GCA_032127265.1 Acidobacteriota bacterium | reverse complement strand
CGGCCCGGGTCGGGGTCAACGCCGCCGCCCGCCAGGAAATACCCCTCCCCGAGTTCCGTGTCGTAGTGGTAGTTGGTGTTTACCGCGTAGGGGTCGAGCCCGCCCCTCTCCTGGGCCATGGCCGCTGTCGGGAGAACGAGGGACAGGATACAGATGACCGCCATCAGCGAACAGCTATACATTTTCAACATCAACCGCTCCTGAAAATGTGAACTCCGCGGGGAGGGCCTGTTTGATCCGTGGGAGGTTCGGAAAGGGGTTTCAAACAACCTCACGTCAGTCAGGCAAACTACAATACTGCACCCGGGGTTCGAGTTCCGGGGCCTGAGCTATGTCAGATCGCGACAGTTTCCGCTTGACCCGCTTCACGCGGGGCACACCTGACGGCCGGTGCCGGCATGGCGACGCTCAACCGACCATACAAATATAGGTCTGAATGGTGGGAAAATGCAACTACTGAAATGACAACGGTTGCAGGGTGGGAGGGTGAGCCGTCATTGTTCGAGCAGGCCGGGGACCATCGTCACCAGTTGTCCCCGCCCGCGATCGGTATTCAGGATGCCCTTGCGGTCGATGACGAAGTATCGCGGGATGCGGCTCGTGCCGGTCTGCTGAATCATGGCCATGCGCTCGGTCTGGTCGCCAAGGAAGACCGGCAGCCATGGGATCTCGAACTTCGTTACCACACCATCCAGTCGTTCACAGTCATCGTCGAAGCTGATGCCGATGATCCGCAAGCCGGCCGACGAAACGCAAGCGGCAACGTGCCGCTTGCCCTCGGCGGTCTCGAAGACCAGGCGGATGTCATCGAACGGCCCGTCCGGCGCCATGATCCGCGAGGCGAAGACGGCGAACCGGTCTCCTTCGGGCTCGAGCAGAACAGCCCAACCCTGCCGGGGGGGACAGGTGGAGCGTCCCTGGCCGGGGCTGACTTCGATGCGGTGAACCTCGGCCCATTCGGCGGATTGGGCGTAGCCGGGCCAGGAGAGGGAGAAGAGAATCACGAGAGCAGCAATGATGAAATAACCGGACCGGTCATGTTTGCCTCCAATGTGAAGTTACTCCATCCATCCGGCCGCCACATTGGCTCCGTAGGTCAACCCGCCAAAGGGGCCCAGGCCGAACCAGCGAATGAGCTCGCTGCCGTCATAACGGTATACGCTGATCAGGGAGGCCGCGTCCGGGTCGGGACCCGCACCGATGAAGAGCTCCTCCCGGCCGTCCCGGTTGAGGTCCGGGCCGCCGTAGATCGTTGCCCCGTACGCCGCGGTCTCCATCCCCCAGGGGAGGAAATTGACCTCGGCCATGGGGCTCACCGCAGCGCCATCGAACTTCCAGCCCCGGATGTGGGCGCCGAACTGCGGGGACGGCCCCGGTGCGGTGAATATTTCGTCGATGCCGTCACCGTCGATGTCCCCGCAGGCCACGCGGACTCCCCAGCTGTGGGTGGCGTAGGCGAAGAAGCTCACCCCCGGGATGGCCGCGGCGGTCAGTCCGTCCACGTTCCAGGCCCGGACGTGGGGCCCGAATACCGCCCCCGGCCCGGCGCCGGTGATGATCTCGTCGCAGCTGTCGCCGTCGATGTCGCCGCAGGTCGCGTTGACCCCCCACTTGTTCGTGCCGTAGGCCATGAAGCTCACTCCGGGGAGGGGTGTGCCGCTGTTGGTGAAGGCCCGGACGTGGGGCCCGAACACGGCCCCCGGCCCGGCGCCGGTGACGATCTCGTCCGCCCCGTCGCCGTCGATGTCGCCGCAGGCGACGTTCACGCCCCACTTGCTGGTGCCGTAGGCCAGGAAGCTCACCCCGGGCAGCGGTGTGCCGTCCGCCAGGAAACCCCGGACATGCGGCCCGAACACGTCTCCCGGACCGGCGCCGGTGACGATTTCAGCACCGCCATCCCCGTACAGGTCGCCGCAAGAGACGTTGACCCCGTAGCGCGGGACCCCGTAGGCGCTGAAACTGGCCAGCGGCTCCGCGTCTTCGGCCGGCATGAACAGCCGCACCAGCGTCGGGTTGTCACGGCCCGGCCCCGGCCCGGCGACCAGTCGGCCGGTGGAGGCCAGGTGGTAGCCCATGTCGGGCACGCCGTTGTCGTCGACAAAGTCGGTGCGGGTGGACCCCGCCGGCAGGTCACCCGCCGGGTCGCCGGCATCCACGCAGGGGCTGTTCTCGGCCTGGCCCGCCGCGGTCTGGCAGAGAAAGAAACCACTCAGCGCGGCCGTGGCGAAGCGGGGGTCGCTATCGATCATCCCCGCCCCCCAGGTAAGGGTGCTGGCCGGATCCACCAGGGCGCCGGCCTGGCCCCCCTCCACGTCGCTGTAGCTGATGGCCAGCGTCGAAGCTTCGGTCTCGACCCCCAGGCTGATCTCCGAACCGGAAGGGGCCTCGTTGCCCCAGAGGATGCAGTCCCGGACCACCACGTCGGACCCGGAGTGGGCGTCGATCGCCCCGCCGTGGTAGGTCACCGCCTTGTTCAGCGCAAAGGTGCAGCCGATGATCTGCGGATTCGAGTTGTAGCCGGTCAGCACGCCGCCCCCGGTGTATTCGGCCCGGTTCGACACCAGGAGACAGTTGGTGATCAGCGGATTCGAGCCCTGGGTGCAGAAGATTGCCGCCCCCCAGATGGCATGGTTGCCGGTGAATCGGTTGCCCTCGATCAACGGTGACGAATTCGTGCAGCTGATGCCCGCGCCGCCCGAGGGCGCGACGTTGTCCCGGAAGATGTTCCCGATGATCCGCGGGTCCGCGTCGACACAGTAGATGGCAGCCCCGCGGTCGGCGTCGTTCTCGATGAAGATGTTGCCCCTGACCAGGGCATCGCTGCCCAGTTCGCGGAAGAGCAGTGCGCCGCCGATCTGTTCTCTTCCGGAGGTGGGGGCATCGACGGGGAGCGGCCCGGCCTCGAGCCGCGGGGCCATCGGCGAAGAGCGGTTCCCCTCGTCGAATGCCGCTGCATTGCGTACGAACCGGTTGCCTTCGATCTGCGGGGCCCCGGTCCAGAAGTAGCCCGCGCCCCCCGGCCCGTTGGTCCTGTTCTCGAGGAAGAGGTTGTCGACGATGCGTGGCGAGGAATCGGTGCTGTACATGGCGCCGCCGTAGCCCATCGAGAAATAGTCGTTGTCGTAGAAGATGTTCCGCTCGATCAGCGGTGTCGCCCCGCTGGCGAATCCGAACGCGCAGCCCCGGTTGCCCCGGTTGCCGGTGATCAGGTTGCCGGTTACCGTCGGGGACGTCCCGAGGAAGTAGACCGCGCCGCCCATGTTGCCGGCGTATCCCCCGGTGAGGGTGAAGCCGCGGAGCACCGAGCCGGGCCCTTCGCCGTGGGAGAACCAGACGCAGCGCCGGGGGTAGTCGAGATTCCCCTCGGCGTCGATGATGCAGTTCCGGGGACCGTTGGCTGACTGCAGGGTGATCGCCTTGCCGCGGAAGTTGAGGTCGCGGTTCCCCGTGCCGCGCCCGGTGCCGTCGGCCACCAGCACCGTGTCGCCGTCCACCGCGGCATCGATGCCGGCCTGGATGGTGGGTTGGTCGCCGGGGACGTGGATCACCGCGGCGGGAGAGGTGGCACCAAACCCGAACAGGAGCAGCAGCGCCAGGCCGTGAGTTTTCATTGCCCGTGCTCCAGGAGAGGCCGCGGCCGTCAACGGTCGCCGGGCTCCGGTGTTGCCGGGACCGTTGAACTGGCGTATCGAGAGTTGGCGGCAGACGGAGACCAGCCCAAGTCACATACGTGCAGGTTAGCACTTGCCGTTTGCGGTGTCAAAATTTCCTCAAGCGGGCAAAGCCGGCACGAATCGCCAGCGTGCTTTTTGTGCAGTTCATTTAGATTTCAGCGAAAATATTTCAGCGAAGATCAACCTTCGTGACATACCCCGATTCGACCGCTTTCATCCATTCCGGCCCTGGCCTTCGGGCCGACCAACGCCCGGCTGTACGGCTTCGGCGGCGAGGATTCAGTCCAGGCCCCCTTCCCTGCAGATCAGATCAAGCCTCTGCGGTGCGGGGCGGCAGGGGTGGCTCCCCCGCCGCCCGCGGGAAGATCTATGGCGCAAATGCGGTGACGAGACAGCCGGCCGTTGCCGTGTCGCCGGCCGGTGGGTAGGGCGGCTGGTTGTACGGGGTCGGCGTCACGTCCTCGGCTTTGACCCGGAACAGATTCTCGCCGATCAGCGAGCCCAGGGCCGGGAAGGCCTGAACCCAGGTAGTGGTGAAGCCGTCGGAGGGCCCCACGTTGGTAAACCCGGCCCGCCAGCTGGAGTATTGAGTCCCGTTGGCCAGCGAGACATCGATCCGGGCCGCGATCCGGCGCATCTGTCCAGCGTACAGGTTTTCCAGCTTGACGGTCATCGTCGTGGAAAAGGGCACTGTTCCGCTGGCCGGTTCGCAGTAATACAGGGTGCTGATCGTGTCCACCAGCGGCAAGGTGGTGGTGCCGTAGCCGTAGGCCGACCAGTTGGTGAGAACACCATACTGGTTTCGGGCCACCACGCTGACGCGGTGAAGCGTGCCGGAGCGGAGCCCCTGGGCCGTGAGCACGTCCCAGGCGGAGGCCGTTTGCCAGAACGGCGTGCCGCCGTTCGACCCGCCGCCGGCATTGAGGTACCAGGTGAGGCCGCCGGCGCCCATGTCGGTGATCCGGATCGCAAACTCGGTCCAGGCCGGGTTGGCGGCCGGACTCACCGTCATGTCCAGCGTCGTGCTGCTGGCATTGCCCACTTCCGGCGTGCCGGGCGTGACGGCCAGGCTGCAGCCGGTGGCGATGCTGCTGTAGGTGGTCATGTTGGGGGTCTGGGCGCTGTCCCGGGCCATCACCCGGTACTGGTAGCGGCAGTTGGGATCGAGCCCGGTGTCGGTGTAGGCGGTGCCCGTCTGCCAGCCGGAATCGGTGCCGCCGTACCCGCCGTCGAGGCTGGCATAGACGTCGAAGTAATAATTCACCGGGTTGTGCCGGTCGGTGGCGGTCAGGCAGGTCATGCTCAGGGAGCCGCCGGCAGCGGCGGAGGGGGAATAGAGCCAGCCCATGGGGTTGGGAGAGGGCGGCGTGGTGTCCCAGCGGACGTTGGTATAGGCGTGCCAGGTGAACGGGCCCCAGTTTTCGCCATAGGAGAGGTGGCTGTGGGCCAGGCCGAGATCGACGCCATCCTGCACGGTGGGCTGAGCCCGCAGTGTCCAGGTTGCGGTGTTTGACTCGCCGTCACCGCCCGGGGCCGAACCGACGGAGGCCGGATCGCTGCCCGAAAGCAGGGCCCACCCCGCAGGCAGCCCCAGGTCGATGCGGTTGTTGTGGCTGGCCAGATCGCTGAAATTGGTGATCCAGAACTGGAACGGGGCCACCTCGTTGGGCTCCATCTCCGAGGGCCAGAGGCCGTTGGCCTGGAAGGCCGTGGGCAGGGCGGATTCGACAAAGTTTTCTTCGGTGGCCAGGGCGAAGCTCTCCGTGGCCCCCCCGTGGGCGAAGGCGGTGTTGTAGGCGGTGACCTTGAGCACCACGTCGGTCATGCCGGCGCCGGGCCCCACCCGCACCTGGTGCACGTTGTCCACGGTGGTGCTGTCGTAGTCGATCACCGCATCGTTGGCCTCGCCATAGAGCAAGAGGTCGAGGTCGCTCAGCGCGTAATAGGTGCTCGGGTAGGTATGGGGCGCGTAGGTGACGTGGCGGTTCCAGGCCAGGGTGGCCCGGTCCCGTCCCTCGCCGCCGGCACCCTCATCCTGCATCCGGCCCTTGTAGAGCCGGTAGTGCCCGGCGGTGGGCGCCGGGGTCACCGTGCCGCTGAACAGGTCGGTGCGGTGGTGATAGGCGGCCAGGGCGTTGAGGTAGCCCCAGCCGAAGCCCGGGTCCCAGCCGTCCGCGTCATCCTCGAAGTCGATGTTTCCCTCGTTTTTCTGGGCGGTGTTGATCAGCAGGGCCTTGATCTCCAGCTCGTCCGGCACCCCGGCGTTCATCAGGTCCATCGCCACGCCCTGGACCATCGGCGCGGCCATGCTGGTGCCGGTCTTGTTGGCGATCTGCGACTGGGACTCCCAGTTGTTGTTGGCCGAGTAGATGTTCGTACCGGGTGCCGCCAGGTCGGGCTTGCGCCGGCCGGCGGCCGTGGGCCCGCGGGTCGAGGAGTAATAGAGGACGTCGTTGATCCTCGACGCGTTGCCCCGGTCGTCGATATTGGCCACGGTGATCGGGTTGTACGCGTCGGCCGGAGTGGAGAAATAGATGTTGTCCGGTCCGGAGTTGCCGGCGGCAATGGTGACCAGCAGGTCGGGGTAGGAGGATACAGCCGAGTCGAAGAAGCGGCTGAAGCCGTTGTCGTCGCTGTAGGTTTCGGAGCCGAAGCTGCAGTTGAGGCCGTCCACGTCGTCGTTGAAGGTGCCGGCAGGGGTCAGCTGGGAGCTCAGGTAGAGCGCCCGGTCGACGATATACATCGTGTCGGTGTCGTAGAAGAGCCCCTCCCCGGTCGTGGTCCTCCAGCCCGACTTCAGCGTCACCATCTTTTGCACGCCGTGGGCCATGCCCAGCATTGTCGGGTAGTCTACGGAGCCCATGCCGGCCACGATCCCGGTAACGTGGGTGCCGTGGCCATACAGGTCATCGTAGCTCAAAGTGTCATTGAAGAGCGGGTCGGCAAACGCCGCCGCGAGGTAGTAGGTGTGGAAATTGGTTCGCCCGGCCGTATTGGCCAGGAAAGGGTGGGCCAGGTCGCAACCGGTGTCCACCACCGCCGGGTCGTAGGTCCCGCCGGTGATCAGGTTGTCCCACAGCCCGCCGGGGACGCTGACCAGCATGTCCTCGGCCGCGAGGTTCAGGTGAGAGCGGAGCACGCTGTCACCGGTGATCATCGCCACGCCGGGGTCGGCGGCCAGCTGATTGATGGACGCCACGGGAACCATGGCCACCAGGGCGTTGACCGTCCGGGTGGTGAACTCCACCGTGCCGAGCAGCTCTTCCACCAGCGCGGCAACCCGCTGCTGTTCCGGTTCAACCGCCTCGGCGAGGCGGTCGGTGATCTCGTCCCGGATCACCAGGGAGAGGGCTTCGTGATCCTCGGCGACAGCCGCCAGCGCCTCCTTGTCTGCGGCGCTGACCACCAGCTCGGGAATGCCGTAGTTGTCGGCATCGCGCAGTGCCCGGGTATCCCGCCGGGCGGCATAGCGGAGGTTGATCGCATCGAACCGCTGGCCGATGGCCGCCATCTCTGCCGAGTGTCGCGTCTTCACCTGCTCAGCCACCAGGTCCTGGGGCTGCCGTGAGAGGTGGACGATCACCCGGATCATCTCCACCGGGCTCATCTTCGCCGCGCGGGCCAGCAGGTCTTCCGCGATGGGGGGAAAGCTCTCGTCCCCGAAGGCCGGCTGATCCGGCCCGGCATCCTTGAGGCTCTCTTCGACCGGGGGGGTGGTCTGCCCGCCCCCGGACGTCAGGCTCTGGTCCGGGCCGGCAAGGAGCCGTCCTTCCCGGACGGGCAGGGGGTGATCCTCGGGAACGGGGGTCTGCGGTGTCGAAAAGGCCAGTGATGCCGGGGCACTGAACAGGAACAGGGACAACACGAGGATCAGGAACTTCTTCACAACAATACCTCCATTACGCGGTCAGCAGAGAAAACGGCAGGCCCCGGGGATGATGCCCCGAAACGCTGCCCTCGCTTTGGTGCGGAGCCCACAACGCCCCCTGATGCAGGAAGCGACATCCGGTGGGAAATCCGGACACGAATTTTACACCAATCCGATTTTATTTGTAGGGAATTAATTGGCTCGGCCAACACCAACAAAAAAAAGAACTTGTCGGCGGTGATCACAGATTGTGCGGCGTCCCGTCCACCGATGGCGGGAGCTTCCGGCGCAGGCTTTTCAGGCGGGAGTGGCCGGCCTCACCGCCAACGGGATCGTCCTACGGCAGCCGCGGTGGAGATGACGATGGTCGTTGTTTTCTGTTCGAGAGCGGATCACCTGCGTCAGGCCACGGTTGCCGCCGAAACCGTAAAAAACAACTTGCCGGCAGGCGCCCCCGTCGTTATTATATTGTTATAACAAGGAGGCGCTGGTCATGATCAAGCAACTGCGCAAGGTCGGCAACAGCAACGCGCTGATTCTCGACAAGCCGATCCTCGAGATTCTCGGCCTCGAGGAGGGCGGGCAGGTTCTGCTCACCATCCAGGACGGCAACCTGATCGTTTCCCCGGCTCACCCCTCTCGCGTCGCAGAGGCGGCGATCGCCGAGCAACTGGAATACGTCGTCGGCAAGCGGAAGGACGTGCTCCGGAAGCTGGCCGAATGATGGACCCGGTCTTTCTCGATGTCGACCACATCCTCGTCATCCACCACAGGGTCGTCGAGGAGTTCGGCGGCGACCCCGGCCTGCGCGACCGCGGCCTGCTCGAGTCGGCCGTGGCCATGCCCCGCGCCACCTTCGGCGGGGAGTTCCTCCACCCGCGATTGAGCGACATGGCTGCGGCCTGTCATTTCCACCTCTGCCGGAACCACCCCTTCCTCGACGGCAACAAGCGGGTGGCCGTGGCGGCAGCGGAAGTCTTCCTGCTGATCAACGGGCACGAACTGACCGCGCCCGACGAGGCGCTGCTGAAGCTGACCATGGGTGTCGCCGACGGGACCGTGTCGAAGGACGAGGTGCTGCGGTTCTTCGCCGAACACGCCCTTTCGCTGGATGAGGATTGAGAGCCGGCGAACTACAGCTCATGCAGCGTGCCGTCCACCGAGGGCGGGAGCTTCTTGCGCAGGCTCTTCAGGCGGGTCGAGCCGGTCTCGCCGCCAAAGGGGTCTTCGTCATCCAGCAGCGGGCCGAGTCGTTCCTCGATGGCGTCCGGGTTCTCGCCGGCTTCCATGCGGCGCATCGCCTCCTCCATCCCCGCGCCCACCGGCAAGCCGGTGGCCTCGCAGAGTTTGCGCATCATCCGCGCCGCCTGCCGCGGGTCCTCGGCTTCCATCCCCTCCGCCTCCGAGGCCATCGCCGCCATGGCCTGCTCGAACTTGGCTTCGTCCACACCGGCCGGCAGGTTGCCCTGTGTCTCGGAGCGTCCGGTTGATATGGCAAAGGCCGAGGCCTTCCGCTCGAGGTCGGTGCGCCCGCACTTCGGGCAGTCGGGGCGCTTGGCCGTGTTCACCCGCCGGGCGAGGAAGTTGAAGATCGTGTGGCAGTCGGAACAGTAGAACTCGTAGATCGGCATGGCATTTCTCCAAAGTGGGCTTAAGTCCCGGATGTTCTCATTCTATCCCAGCCGAATCCTTCCATTCCAGAAGGACCACAAGCGCCCTTTCCGCCACAGACCATTCCATTCAGGCCAAAGGAATGCTCCAGCCAGGTAACGGCATTGACAGCATAGTATCAAAGCAATACTATACACTATGCCAAGGAAGATACGGGAGTTGATTGCTGAATTGAAATCAGCGGGCTTCATCGACAGGGGCGGCAAGAGAAGCCACGGCAATTTCAAGCATCCGTCCGGTGTAAAGATCACCTTGAGTGGAAAGCCGGGAGACGATGTGACGCCGTACCAGGAACGAGATGTTCAGCAAGCCGTTGAGAGGGCCGGATCATGAAACGGAGTGACTGGTATCTGAAAATCGTCGAGTGGTCTGAAGAAGACCAGTGTTACATCGGAACGTGTCCCGGACTTATGATCGGTGGCGTTCACGGCGACGACGAGACCAGGGTGTACAGGGAACTGTGCCAGGTCGTGGAAGAATGGATCCAGATTCATGAAGAAGACGGTGAGCCCATTCCCCCGGAAACCGCCGGCCGCGAGTATTCGGGAAAGTTCGTGCTTCGCGTTGGCAAGGAACTGCACAAGAAGCTGGCGATCGGGGCGTTGCTGGCCGATAAAAGCCTGAACTCGTACTGTGTTCAGGTGCTTGAACGGTCCAGTAAGGACAGGACCGGAAAAAGCGAATAGGCCCGACGCATCCCCCTCCCTCCACCATCGGCGGTGTGGCAACCGACCTCGCGGATTTTTCTCCATAGAAGCTGTGCTCTCGGCGGCGGGATCGCCCAAAACCAGACCGTAATCGTGACATCCCTGCCCGATTGATGATAGCCTGTGGCTTCCCTCGGGAGGCCCCCTCCGGGTCCCCCGGGGTGGTGGTATGTACGGACGGGGATCGAGGACATGACTGTTTTAGACCCATCTCAGCTGGACCCGCTGGAGCGATACCTGCCGCCGAAACTGGCGGCGCGGCTGAGGCAACGGCTGGCCGGCAGCGGGGCGGCTGAACCGTTGACCCTGCCCGGCCTCTACGGCAGCAGCCCGGCTTTCTTTTCCGCCCTGCTGGGCGGCGCGTCCGGCGCGCGGACCGTCCTGCTGGTGGTGCCGGACAACCAGGCGATTCCCGGTCTGGAGCGCGACCTCACCTTCTACAGCAAGTGGCTCGACCCCGGCGCCAGTGTGCAGACCTTCCCCATGCCCGAGGTGAGCCCCTATCACGCCATCCCGCCGCACTTCGACGTTGTCCGTGACCGGCTCACCACCCTGGCCGCCCTGGCCGAGGGCAGTGAGGAGCGGACCTACGTGGTGGCCTCGGCCGGGGCCCTGCTGCACCGGACCTATTCCCCCAGGGCATTCGGCGAGCACTACCACCGCATCTCGGAAGGCGAGGAACTGCCGCCGGCCGAGCTGGCCGCGCGGCTGGACAGCATGGGTTACCGCCGGGTGGACATCGTTGTTTCGGTGGGCGACTTTGCCGTGCGGGGCAACGTCTTCGACTTCTTCCCGGTGACCAGCGAGCAGCCGGTGCGGCTGATCTACTACGACGACATGGTGGAGGCGATCCGCTTCTTCGAACCGGAGAGCCAGCGTTCGGTGGGCAACACCCCGTCGGTGGGGGTGGTGCCGGCGCGGGAATACCTGCTGGATGCCGACGGGATCCGGGTCTGGGCCCTGCGCGCCCGGCGGCGCTGGACCGGGAAGGAGGCCCAGCGGGACCTGGACGAGAAGATCGAGACCCTGGAAGAGAGCGGCATCCTGCCCGAGATGGAGGGGCTGCGGCACCTGCTGGACGACGGGCCGGGCTGGTCGCTGCTGGACCACCTGGGAGATGACTCGCTGACGCTGCTGCTCGAGCCGGAGCTGGTTGACATGGCGGTGGTCGGTTTTGGCAAGCGGATGGCGGCCGACTACTCCATCGCCCTGCAGGAAGGGAGCCTGGCCCTGCCCCCGGACGAGATCTTCATCGATTCGCAGAAGACCA
>JAQAZP010000251.1:0-32953 GCA_032127265.1 Acidobacteriota bacterium | reverse complement strand
CGGCATTTCCAGGTCAACATCTTCATCATTCCGCAATCTTCCTGACAATAACGGCCATCCAGGATCCTTACTCCTGGTTTCTACTACTAGTTCATGTTGCATTTCTCCAGTGAAAGGAGTTCTCAAATGCAATTCATCTGGTTTCTGCTTCTTGGCGCCGTCGCCGGCTGGCTCGCCGGACAGATCATGAAAGGCCGCGGGTTCGGCCTCTCCGCCGCCGGCGGTCTGCTGGGCTCACTGATTACCGCCGTATTGGGCGCAGTGGTTCTGCTCTTCGTGGTGAGCCTGGTGAAGAAGGCCTGATTTCAGGGTGGATATTCACGTAAAAAAGGTATAATGCCGGAAGGGATATCACTTAATAACCCGCATTCAACAGGGGGAATCAAACATGTGGATCAAGTCGTTGCTCGCCGTGCTTTGTCTGGCCCTGATTTTGGGCGTTTCCGTGGGCTGCAAAACCGAGGAAGGTTTCGCCGAGAAGGCTGGCAAGGCTCTGGATAAGGCGGTGGATGAAACCAAGGACGCCGTCGAAGAGGCGGGCGAGGAGATCGGCGAAGGCGCCGAAGAGCTGAAAGAAGACATGAAGGACGCCGGCGAGGAAATCGGTGACGGCGCCGCGGAAGTGATGGAAGAGGTCGAGGACGCGGTGGAGGATACCGCCGACGCCATCAAGAAATAATCCCGTCAGAAGAGCGGGCCGCGAGGTTCCCGGGGCCAGTCCATGCGGCCCCGGGCGACTTCGGCGGCCAGCTTGAACCCCAGCATCCGGTAGACCAGTTTGGCCGCGGCAAAGGCCGAGTTACGGTCCCCTTCCTCCGCGGCCAGTTCCACCACGTCGAATCCCACCACATTCTTCGTCTCGAAGATCCGGCGCAGGAGCGCCAGCCCCTCGGCCCAGAGAAAACCACCCGGCTCCGGCGTACCGGTGCTGCGGATCACACTCCAGTCGAAAGCATCGAGATCCACCGTGACATAGACCGGATCGGGCAGGCGCCCCAGCTCGGTGCCCAGGTCGAAACCGCTTCCGCGCACTTGATCCATGGTGAAGACAGCCAGTTTTTCGCGAGCGATCCGTTGCGCCTCGGGCGATGACAGGCTGCGGATACCCAGTTGCAGCGCGTCCCCGGTGAGCTCACGGATGCGGGCCAGGATACAAGCGTGACTCAACCGGCTGCCTTCGTATTCCTCGCGCAGGTCAGCGTGGGCGTCCAGCTGAATGGCCGACAGGCGGCCGTGGTGCTGAAGCAGGGCCCGAAAACATCCCAGGCTCACCGAGTGATCCCCTCCGATGAGCACCGGAAACTTGCCCCTGGCGATCAACTCGGCGGCAGCATGGTGGACAGCCAGTTCCACACCAACCGGATCGGATGGCAGCTCGGGCGGAGCCGCGGTGAAGATCCCCATCCGGCAAGGCTCCACACCCAGGACCTCGTCGTATTCCTCGATGTAGGCCGAGGCCGTCAGCAGGGCATCGGGCCCGCCGGCCGCGCCCCGTCCCCATGAGACCCCGCCTTCGAACGGCACCGGAAGAATGGCCGCCGCCGCGGTATCGAGACCGGTGAACGCCTCACCGGGCTCCAGGAACTGCAGACGGTTCGGCTTCACCGGGTCTCCTTCAGCGCGGCGATAAAACCGGGCATTTGGGAAGCCATGTCCTTTGCTTCCCGAGCCGGGCAGTTGTCGAAGACGTAAGCGGCCAGCAGGGGGAAGATCACGCTGTATTCGCCCCAGATCTGGATCAGCTTCCGGTCGTCCGCCGAATGATACTTGCCCCAGGTGACCGACTCGCTGAAGGTGCACCCGGAGAGACTCCCCTCCTTCTCCATGGCCGTGCCGATCTGCAGACCCCGCTCAGCACCATCGAATGATTTCTTGAGAATCTGGCTGATCGTGGGGCCGGTCTGCTGGATGAAGTTTTTCGGCCCCCCACCGCCCAGCTCGACAAACCCGGTGTTCTTCGCCGAAAAGGCGATGGCGGCGGAATCGAAGATGTCCTTCTGGGCCGAAAGGGTCACCGGCAGTCCCTCGGCGTCGGTGATGATCAGGTTCAGGGCGATGGAATGATTGGACTGCGAATCCCAGAAGAGCGGCACCCCGCACCTGGCCGCAGCGGCGGTGAAACTCCGCTCGGGGTGCGGGGCGTGGGCCAGGACCCAGCGGCCGAGGGCAAGGTTGAACTCCCAGCTGGAAACGGCGCGGCCGGCGAACTCGGCGGTGTGGCACTCCCTGACGAACCGGCGGATCAGGGTATCCTGGGCGTCAAGGGTCTCTTTGTCCCGGATGCCGATGTCGTAGATCCGCACATCGCCACAGCGCCGCAGTTCATCGTCGTCCGCCTGGGGATGGATCGCCTTCACCGGCAGGCCGAAGGCAAAGTGCAGATCGTGATAGACCTGGGCGCCGGTGGAACAGATCACATCGATGAACCCGGCCTCAATCAGGTCGATCACCATCCCGCCCATCCCGCCGGCGATACCGGCCCCGGCGATGCCGAGCCAGATGGTATCCCCTTCGCCGATCATCCGGCCGAACAGGCGGGCCCCGGCGGCCACGTTGCGCGCCTCGAAGCAGGTCCGGCCGAGGAGCTGCACCAGTTCGGTCATCGACATCCCCTTCTTCAGGCGCGGGGGGATGATGTCAGGTGAATCCGTGAAATGCGAAGAGCTGGAGGTCATGAAACAGCCTGCCTTCCTGGTCTGTGGGCCTCCAGAATACGATCCGAACCAGGGGCCGAACACCGGAGGTCAGGAGATGAGAAAAACGATGCTGGAAACCACCGTGGTCCAGAGGCCGTCCTTGTGGCCCCGGGCCGACTGGGCGATGCTGCGGGTGACAAAGAGCCGCTGGCCCACCTTGTAAACCTGCTTGCGTTCGTCCCAGGCCACATCGGGATCGAGTTCGATGCCCATGGTGGAGGCGAGCATGGTGGCCGCCAGGTCCTCGGCGAAATCGGCCGACTTGCGCATGGTCTCACCAAAGCCGTGGTGTTCGCTGATATAACCGTATTGTTTGCTGTCCTTGGGCCGGGCCAGGCCGATGGCCGCCGAGAGCTGGCGGTTCGGCTCGTTGGTCTGCTCCTTGGCCAGCACGGCAAATGTGATCTGCCCCGGCTTGAGCTGTTCGATCCCACTCTCACGGGAGATGATCTTGCAGTCAGGCGGAAAAATGCTGGAAACGTAAACCAGATTGCACTTTTCGATCCCGGCGCTGCGCAGGGCCAGTTCGAAGCTCTGCAGTTTGTTCCGGTGATACCCGACACCCTTGGTAAAAAACAGATTCCTGGGGATAATCGCTTCCATTTGTTATGCCTCATAGGGTTGAACCACGGGCCACCCTGGCCGGCGACCCATAGATATACCATGTTCTGCACACTCGAGGGAATATGCACTGCACGGCGAGGTCGGCCCCGGCCAGGAAGTCCTCTGAATCCGAACCCGTCACGCCAGGTGACTTTTTTTCCTTTTGGGTGTCTAGCCTGATGTGGATATAATAATCCACCGGGCCGCATCCGGGTCCGCGCTCCAGAACGCAGTGAACCTGAACAGCAAAAGGGGGATGAATCATGTCAGTGGCCAAAGTGATCGAGATCAGTGCCGAGTCCTCGAAAAGCTTCGAAGACGCTATCCAGGAAGGCATCAAGCGGGCCGGAAAGACCGTGGAAAAAATCAAGACCGCCTGGGTCAAGGATCAGCAGGTGACGGTCAAGGACAACAAGGTCGTGGCCTACCGGGTAAACCTCAAGGTGACCTTCGTCATCGGCGACTGATCAGACCGTGGATCGAGGTAAAAAATGAACAGGTCCCGCACCTTCATGCTGATGGTGGCCCTCACCGTCATGTTCGTGCTGGTTGGCGGGGCGGTGGGCGGCCGGGACGGCGCAGTCCTGGCTTTCCTTGCCGCCGCGGCGATAAACTTCTTCTCCTACTGGTTCAGCGGCAAGCTGGTGCTCAAACGCTATCGGGCGGCGGAGATCACGTCCGAGGACGGGACAGGCCTCTATACCATGGTGGCCGGCCTGACCCGGAAAGCCGGCCTGCCGATGCCAAAGGTATTTCTCGTCCCCGAGGACACACCCAACGCCTTTGCCACCGGACGCAATCCAAAGCATGCGGCCGTGGCGGCCACCCGGGGGATCCTCCGCATCCTCGAGAAAGAGGAACTCGAGGGCGTGATGGCCCACGAACTGACCCATGTGAAAAACCGCGACATTCTCACCGGCACCATCGCCGCCACCTTTGCCGGCGCCATAGCCACCCTGGGCCAGTTCGCCCGATACGGCACGGCCGGCCGATCCCGCAACAACAACCCGCTGGGCATGATCTTGATTATGGTTGGTGCACCGCTGGGCGCCATGCTGCTGCGGATGGCCATCTCCCGGGTGCGGGAGTATGCCGCCGACCGCGGCGGTGCCGAAATCTGCGGCAACCCGCTGGCCCTGGCCCGGGCGCTGGCCAAGCTGCACCAGGGGGCGCGGCAGATCCCGATCAGCCGGCGGGGCAATCCGGCTCACGCCAACATGTTCATCGTCAATCCCTTCATCGGCGGCCTGCAGAAGCTCTTCTCCACCCACCCGCCCATGGAGGAGCGTATCCGGCGGCTGGAGGCCATGGCCCACGGCGGGCAATAGCCGTCTCCACTTTTCCACTGTCATCGCGAGGAGCAGGCGAAGCCTGCGGCGTGGCGATCTCCTGGTGACAGCAATGGCTCGATGAGATTGCTTCGTCGACGATACTATCGGACGGCAGGCGGGCTGGTCAGCGGCTGAAGGTGTTGTAGCGGATAATACACCACAAGGTGCGGAAGGCATCGCGAAGGCCGATCTTCTTGCCCTCGGCATAGGTGCGGCCGTAGTAGCTTACCGGCACCTCGTATATCCGAACCCTCAGCTTGGCTATCTTGGCCGTCACCTCGGGCTCGAAACCGAAGCGGTCCTCCTTGAGCGTGATTCGCCGGAGGACCTCGCTGCGAAAAGCCTTGTAGCAGACCTCCATGTCGGTGAGATTGAGATCGGTGAAGATATTGGAGAGCAGGGTCAGCAGCCGGTTGCCCACCGAGTGCCAGAAATAAAGCACACGGTGGGTCCCCCCGCCAGCGAAGCGGCTGCCGTAGACCACGTCGGCCTTCCCCTCGGCGATAGGTTGGATCAGCAACCGGTACTCCCGGGGGTCGTACTCCAGATCGGCATCCTGGACCAGGATCACATCCCCGCTGGCGGCGGCAAAGCCGGTGCGCAACGCGGCGCCTTTGCCGCGGTTCTGTTCATGACGCAGCACTTTCACCGCCGGGTTGTCCACGGCGGCCAGGATCTCTGCAGTGCCGTCGGTGGAGCAGTCGTCCACCACCACCAGTTCGTCAACCATTTCCTGCTCACAAACCAGTTCGATGATCGACTTCACCGTGGCCGCCTCGTTGTAGATCGGCATCACCACGGAGATTTTCAGCAGCTCGAGTGTCGCGCCCATGGACCTGGCCTCAAGGAATGGATCGTTCTGGAAAACCAAGTATAGAGAAGAGCCCCGCACCGATCAAGATGGGCACAAAACGGAATCACCGTGACCGGCCGCCGATGATACCGGGGCGAGCCGGAACGTGTTCCACCTGCAGCAGGAGAGGCGGCTTCCAGCGAAGGATGGGGGGCGGCGGATTCACCCATCAGGATGCAGGGGAAAAGCACTGGGGCCGGCGCCGGGTTGGCGCATGCTGATCCACATCACTCCCGGCGATCGAGACCCACATGGATCTCGGTCCTGCCGAAGCCGAAGCCTTCGGGGTCGTGCGCAAGGCATGAACCCTGAAGACCCGGTTCTCGACGCATACGGACGCACCATGATATAAAACGCTTACGGCCACACCGCGATCCGACTCTGTCCAATGGGAAATTCTCGGCAAGGAGCAATACTTATGCGCTGGAACCAGAACATCCTTGCACGGGTGCAGGCCCGGGCTGTATTTTTCAGGGAATTCCTGCGACGTCCAAATCAGATTGGATCCGTGGTTCCCAGCTCCCGGTTTCTGGAGAGAAGGGTGATCCGGGCCGGCAACATCGCCGCCTCGCGGTCGGTGGTGGAACTGGGGCCGGGAACCGGCGGCATCACCCGGGCCATCCTCGATGCCCTGCCGCCGGATGCCTCGCTGCTCAGCCTCGACATTAACCCGCTCTTCTGCGCCTGCATCCGCCAGATTCAGGACCCCCGCCTGACGGTCCACTGCGGCAGCGCCCTGGAAATGGAGACCTCCCTGGCCCGACACAGGCTCGCTCCGCCGGACACGGTGATCTCAGGAATTCCATTCTCCACCATAGACCCGGAAACCAGTGCCCAACTGCTGGACCTGATCATCCGAATGCTGCCAACCGGCGGCCGCTTCGTGGCCTACCAGATCCGCGACCGCGTCGATGGATTAACCAGCCCTCTGCTCGGTGAGGCGGAGGTGGGCCTGGAACTGCTCAGTTTCCCCCCCCAGCGGGTCTACCTCTGGAAGAAGAACAACTCCCGGCCCTGAACCCCTCGTCCGCCCCTTGCGGGACGCCTACTCGGCCTTGTCCCAGCAGTAGGTGCAGAGTTTCTCCTTGGGCATGCCGATGGCCTCCACCATGTCCTCCAGCCGCTGGTAGAGCAGGGAAGTGAGTCCCAGCCGCTGGCCGATCCGCTCGGTCATGGCGCGGTGCTCGTCCGTGTCGGGGTCGACATAGGCCGAGAGATCCTCGGGGTCGGTGCCCTCCAGCTCACGCACCGCCCGGCGGGCCGCCAGGTCAAGCTCCGACTTGGAGCGGGAGAAGTTGAGGAACTTGCAGCCGAACATCAGCGCCGGACAGGCCGGGCGCATATGCACCTCCTTGGCCCCGTAGTCGAAGAGCCGGGAGATGGTGTCCTTGAGCTGGGTCCCCCGGACGATGGAATCCTCGCAGAAGAGCAGCCGCTTGCCGGTGATGTAGTCGCGCACCGGAATCAGCTTCATCCGCGCCACCAGGTCGCGGATCGACTGGTTCTGGGGCATGAAACTGCGGGGCCAGGTGGGAGTGTACTTGACGAAGGGCCGGCGGTAGGGGATGCCGGCGGCGCTGGCATAACCGAGGCCGTGGGCCGTTCCCGAATCGGGGATTCCAGCCACGATATCGATCTCTATCTCCTCCCGCCGGGCCAGCGCCTCGCCGCAGCGGTTGCGGGCGGCCTCGACGTTGATCCCCTCGTATCGCGATGCCGGATATCCGTAGTAGACCCAGAGGAAGGCGCAGATCTGCAGTCGATCCCCCGGTGGACGCCTCGTCTCCCAGCCGTCACCCTCGATGCAGACAATCTCCCCGGGACCCAGTTCGTGGACCGTCTCGTAACCCAGGCTGGGGAAGGCGCAGGTCTCCAGGGTCACGGCCACCGAACCCGGTTTTTCACCGATGATCACCGGGGTGCGGCCCAGCCGGTCGCGGGCGGCATACAGCTTTTCCCCCCGCAGCAGCAGAAGGGAGCAGGAGCCCTCGATCCGCTCATGGGCGATGCGGATCCCGTCCTCAAAGCTCTTGCCCTGGTTGATCAGCGAGGCGATCACCTCGGTGGGGTTGGGTTCCGAGCCGCTGATTTCGGAGAAGTGGATGGACTTGTCGGCAAATGCCTCGGCGGCCAGTTCCTCGAGGTTGCTCAGCACCCCGACGGTGACCAGGGTGTAAAGCCCGAGGTGGGAGCGGATGATCAGCGGTTGTGACTCGTAATCGCTGATCACGCCAATGCCCTGGCGGCCCTTCATCCCGACGATGACATCGTCGAACTTGCTGCGGAACTGGGCGTTGGTAATATCGCAGATTTTTCGCTGGATACCGGAATCGGACCAGACCGCGAGCCCGCCGCGCTGAGTGCCGAGGTGTGAATGGTAATCGGTGCCGTAAAACAGATCCTCAACGCAGTCGTCCCTGGAAACAACACCAAAAAAGCCGCCCATGAGCCCCCTCCGTTGCTGAATTGTGTGGCCGGCGGGTGGCCGGCCGGTTCGGTTGCCTCTGTCCTATTCCGCCATATATCCAAGATCGAGGAGCCGCTGTCTGGTCTCCTCGTCGAAATCCGGCATTCGGCCCTGGTCGTCGATGGCATCGTCCAGCCGGTCCTGGCTCTGGATCCACTCCAGGAGCCGGGTCTGGAGCGCCTTCCTCGTGATCTGCCGCCGGCCGGCCAGATTCTCCTGCTCTGCGGGATCCGCCTGCAGGTCGAAGAGGTAGTGCAGCTCCCGCGACCGGCCCAGGCCCTGGCCCATGCCCCAGAGGTGCCTGGTGCGGGGGGCGAAGACATATTTCCAACGTCCCGTGCGAATGGTGTAGAGCCCGGTGGCTGAAGACGCCGAGGAATAGACCGTACGGCTCTGGCCGCCGGTAACCGGGCCGCCGCCGATGAATGCGGTGAGCGACTGCCCCTCGGTGGGCGGAGGATCCGCAATGCCGCTCATCTCGAACAGGGTGGGAGCCAGGTCCACCAGCCGCACGTCATCCTGGACGCCGTGGCCCGCACCACCGGGGGCCGCCTCCTGACCCGGCGGGACGAGGATCAGCGGCACGTGGATCTGTTCGTCATAGAGCGTGTAGCCGTGGAGCAGACCGCCGTGGTCGGCCAGTTCCTCGCCGTGGTCGGCGGTGAAGGCCAATACCGTTTTTCGTTCCCTGCCGGCGCCGCGCAGCCAGGCCAGCACCCGTCCCAGCTCCAGGTCATTGTACTGGATGTCGCCGTCGTAGAAGTCGCGCATCCGCTGCAGGGTGCCGTCACCCATGGTCCGCCGGCCATAGACGTAGCCGAGCAGCGCCTCGGTGGAGAGGTCCTCGGCCCGATCGCCCTGTCCGGCGGAGAGATACGCCTCGCCAAAGGGCGAGGGCGCCTCGTAGGGGTTGTGGGGGTGGATGGTGTGGATGTAGGCAAAGAATGGTTGACCGTCAGGGATGTCCGCGGCCCACTGGACAAAAGCATCTGTGGCCTGGCGGGCAAAGTCTTTTTTCGGCTGCCGGCGGAAGAAGATCTCCTCGGCCACGTGGTCAAAGCCGCGGTAAAATCCGAGTTCCGGCCCCATGTACGGATTGTTGGAGAAAAGCCCGGTGGCATACCCCGCCCGGGAGAAAACCTCGGCCAGTGTCAGGTGCTCCTCGGAAAGAACAGTGTGCCCGGTAAAGGGGAGAAACCGGCCGGTGAACAGCGACTTCACCGACGGGGCGGTGTTCGGCGCCTGGGAAAAGGCGTTACGGAAGAGCAGGCCCCGTCGGGAAAGCCGGTCCAGAACCGGGCTGGTGCGCCGCGGGTAGCCGTAGGACGAGAGATTGCCCGACCGCAGGGCGTCCATCACGTAGACCAGCACATCCGGCCGCGGTCCGTTCCCTGGCCCGGCGGTTCGGGTTCCGCTTTCAGCCGCCGGTCCCGGTAGCGAGTCCGGGGACGGGACCCTGATTTCGGGCTGAACCAGGTGAAAGAGAGGCGGTCCGGCAGCGACGGAGGCCTCGCCCACTGGGTCCACTGATACAGTGAGACGAACGAAGCGGCCGGCCCACTCCGCCAGGTTCAGCACCAGGGTCCCGACGTTTTCTCCCGCACGAAAACGTCGGCTGAGGAGTTCGCGAGGCATCCCCCCCTCGGGGGTCAGCGTGACCCGCAGCGCCGCCGCCATACCAGCCCGGCAGCCACAGGCCAGAACAGCATGGTCGGGGAGCTGGAGATACCAGGCGCTGTCGGCGGGTGCGGGAAAGACCAGATGGTGCTCCGCGGCTTGAACCGTGACCGGTTCCCCGCCGGAATCCAGGCCGCTGATAATCCGGATGGCATCCAGTTGGACCGATACCCGGCGGGTGTCGGTGGATCCGGGAATCACATCAGGCAAATAGACCGCATCGGAGTAGTGCAGCAACAGGAGATTGTCCCCCGCCTGCCAGGCGTCCGCCGGCGCATCCAGCCGGTGGTCCGCGTATTCGGTTGTCGGCGCAAAGGAACCGAGGGGCTGCCCGTTGAGAGACACCGCCGCCTGCAGATCATCCAGCTGCGCCACGGCCAGCCGCCGGCAACGGAAGATCAGGGCTCGGTGACGGGGGGCGGGACAGGTGAGCAGGATGCTGGTCTCCTCCCCTCTTGACCAGGCGAAAGTACGGCCGTCGGGCTCTGTTTCCCCGAAATACAGCCCGTCCACCAGGTTCAGCTTGTGTTCGCCGGTGCCCAGGTCGAGCAGTTCCATCGGCCCCCAGGCCTCGGCCCGGGAGAGCAGCGAGACCAGGTCGGTGTGCTGATCCGTGCCCTCGAGGGAAGGCTGGCGCCGGCAGCCGGCACCGAGCAGCAGAGCAAGCAAAAGCGTGCCGAGAACCGGCGTGAGAAGAGTCCGCCGATGCCTGATTCCGCTCTGCCCCGTCATTCGATGCACTCCGGATCGATTGCCTGGTAGGTGAGTTCAAACGGAGTGTATCACATGCTGTTAGCAGCCTCCACGGCCCTCCGTTTTCATGGACAATTTCATCGGGCCGGGGACGCACACCTACGTCCAGAGGTCCAAACACGGAAGGAAACAGGCGATGAGCGGTCTGGGCTGGCACCATATGACAATCAGGGACAAGGGGCAGATCCTCGGCGGTCTGGAGCAGGGACGCTCCCTCGGTGGTCCGTACCACGTGGAGCTGCATCCAACAAACCGCTGCAATATCAATTGTTTCTTCTGTGCCACACGCAGGATCCGCCAGGAAGATGAGCTGCCCCTGGGAACCCTGGCACGGCGATTCCTTCCACCAGCTGCGGCTCCAGATGCGCCGCGCCGCGGCGGAGGGGGCTCGCTGGCAGTATTTCCGGTATACGCAGCCGCACACTCCATCCAGCCACTGCTTGACTATCCCTATTTATAAACTATATATTATATGGAATAGAGAATGACCCCAAACCCTCGGAAAGGAGATTGGTGCGAGTATCCATCAGCAAATCGATTGCAGCGACCTCGCTGCTTCTGCTGTTTCTGGCCGTACAGACGGGTTCTGGTGGTGTGAGCGACACAGTGCCGCTTCCCGACCCGGCACCCGGCGACTACGTTCTGCTGGCCTGGAGCGACCGGGGGATGCACTTCATGAACCGCGACCACGGGGTGATGTCGCTGATGCCGCCCTACAGCACGCTGCGGGCCCAGGTGGTCCGCCGAAGCAATTCCGACGGTTCGACCTCCTCCGGTCCCGGTGCGGCCCACGGCTGGCCCCGGATCCAGACCAAGGACCTGACCCTCGAGTACTCGATTCCCGGTAACACGTATTCCGCCGGAAAGACCGATTTCTGGGACCACGCCCTGGCCCTCTACGGCGTGGACCTGCCCCCGGACACCGGGCTCACCGGCAAGGGTCTCAGCGGTACCTTTGACCAGCAGCTCGGCTATTTCGAGGCGGCGGGCATCCCGCTGACCCCATTTCCCGATCTCACGCCGAACCGGGAACAGCCGTATCAGAAAGCCCTGGTGGTGCTCCGCGACCGCAAGGGCCGCGTACTGGCCACCTCCACCCCCACGCTGCCGGTTTCAGTGGAGGTGAACTGCACCACGGCCCGCTGCCACCCCAGCGAAGAAGAAATCGTGGAGTCGCACCCGCTCGGCGGCGGCTATGACCCAAACCAGCGGCCGATGCTCTGCGGCTCGTGCCACGCCCAGCAGTTGATCGGCCTCGAAGGCGAGAAGGGTGCCGGGTCGCTCTCGGGAGTGATGCACTCCTCGCACAAATTCATCGACCAGGAATACTCACACCTGGAGTCGTGCTACACCTGCCACCCCGGGCCGCAGGCGCAGTTCGGCCGCGGGATCATGGGCAACCAGGAAGGGATCCTCTGCCAGCACTGCCACGGGTGGATCACTGACGTGGCACGGTCCATCGAAGTAGGGCGGGAGCCCTGGCTGGACCAGCCGGACTGCGATGCCTGCCATATCCCGCCCCACGAAGGGGGACAGCAGGTGGACTGCGACTGCTTCTTCACCGGGGGGCACTTCGGCCTGATGTGCGGCGGCTGCCACAACAGCATGCACGCCATCTGGCCCTCACGCGAGATGGCGGACAACGACAACGTGATGGCGCTGCAAGGATACGCCGGGTCACTGTCCGACTGCAGGCTCTGCCATACCCTTTCCCTGCCCTCTGATCCCGAGTTCGGACACCAGCAGCAGTAAAAATAAACCGGGGACGTACTTGCGTTATTGCGTCGTGGGTAGAGGGGGAACGAAGGGGTAGGGACGTACATAAGATTATTGCTTTCCGACCCAGCGCCTGTGGGGAACAGCGAAAGTTATAATCTTATGTACGTCCCTGATATTCCGGATATCCTGACGCAGGGCCGCAACGCAATAACGCAAGTACGTCCCTGAAATCTACTCCTGCTCCTCCACGTCCTCACCCAGCCCCACCACGGCCGTGCTGAACGAGGTGATGGCAGTAGCTTCGTCCCGCACTCCCACTGCCACGGTCTGGCTGCCACCCTTCATGCCGAGCAGCATCTTGTAGAAGAAGAAGCCCGCCCGCGCCTCGTCGAGGCTCTCATTGGGCACCTGGATCGGCGGGGGCACCGGCATCTCGCTCACCGTGGACATCCATCCCCGATTGTCACGAGCGGCAACGGAGAGGCTGACCAGGCACTCATGGAATCCGGTGCCGGGATTGAAGAAGAGGCTCTCCAGGGGTACGGCCACCACCAGGGGCACCAGGTAGTCGTCCTTGCCCCTCATCTCCGGGTCGCCAAAGGCCATGCGAACCCCGAACGTGTTGTCCGGCTGGCCAAAGAGCAGGGTGGCCCGAAT
This sequence comes from Acidobacteriota bacterium, assembly GCA_032127265.1. Lineage (GTDB taxonomy): Bacteria > Acidobacteriota > JAQAZP01 > JAQAZP01 > JAQAZP01 > JAQAZP01. Next base: position 20,197 of record JAQAZP010000251.1, on the reverse strand, counting down.
GCCGTCCACCATCTCGGCACCCGGGCCCTTGTGCATCGAGACCCTGCGGTGCCGGGCTTTCAGCCCCCGCTGGTTCATCTTTACCTTGATCTTGAAGTACGGGTTGTCGGCACTGTAGATCGGCTTGTAGCCCAGGGAGTAGTAGCTGTCCATGTCGGCAAAAACCAGTTCCAGGGCCTGGTCGAAGTTGTTGGTGTTGGTAAAGGCCCGGCCGCCGGTCTGCTCGGCCATGTACTTCAGCGACGCTTGGGCATTCCGCTCGGCAATGGTGCCGATGTTGGTGGTGAAGGAACTGCCGCGGTTGGCCACGTCGATGTTCTCGTTCCCGCGCAGGCCGCCGGCGTCCACGGTGTAAAAGGTGACCTTGTTGGCGCTGGCAAAGGCCGCGAGGTCATCGAACAGATTGTGCGAATCGTGGCTGGAGGACCGGAGAATCAACCCCCGGTTCCGACTTGCCAGTCCGTTACCGGTTTCCGCCGCGGCCTTTTCCACCCGCTCTTCGAGAGCGTAGAACAGCTCCTCCCCGGCCACCATGGGCAGGCCGTCGCTGACATAAAGCAGTGCCTTGCGACCGTTGATCCCGGCCAGGGCACCGACAAAGTACTTCATCGCCCCCAGTGTGTATCTGACGTCCTGCTCCACCGCGTAGGCATAAGCCTCCACCTGCCCCACCAGTGATTCGATGAACACGGAACTGGATTCCGTATCGGCGATCTCGCTCAGCAGGTCGCGGCGCTCGTCGTCCCGAAAGTTGAGAAAGGCGCTCATCTGCTCCACTTCTTCGATAGCCTTGACCACCAGTTCCATGTCGGTGGTGAAGGGCTGGCGGACATTGAGCCCCCGGTCGAAGCTGATCACCATTACCCGGTCTTTGCCGCTGACCAGATCACCGAGGGTGGATTTCAAACTTTCGAAGATGCGGTTGCGGGAGAATGGCCGAAGATTGTAGTTGTCCACGTAGACGATAAGATTCAGCGGCGGCCGCACCGCACCGGCATCCGGCCTTCCCCCATCCGACTCATCGAGCAGGGACGGGTCGCCCGGCCCGGGATCGATCCGCTTCCCGCCGTCCATGGCGTAGAAGTTCAGGATCTCGAGGGGGATCTTGTTCTCGAAGAGTTTGAAGTCTCCCTTGTCCAGGCCCTTAATCGGGTTGCCCTTCTTGTCGGTGACAAAGACCTCCACTTCACGTATTCGCACCTCGAGGCTTTCCTCGAAACGGTCCGCCTCAGAATCTGTCTCCTCAGGCTGGGTCGCTGCGGCGGGAACCGCGACAATCAACACCAGCACCGCCACTATGCATAAATTCCAATATTTCATGGTTTGCTACCTCCGACTTCATTATACCGTGAGCAGCTGGAAGAGTCAGGCGGCCCCGGAGTTTGCCACACTCACCCCATCTGACGCAGCAGGCCCCTTAAGCAGCGTCAAGCCGTGGTATAGTGAACTGAAGAATCGTCAAGGGTCTGGAGAGCCACCTGCCCCCCGCAAAGCGGACATCAGGCCATCAGGACCCAATATCAGGCTTTCCCGCTGTGAAATCCTGATCAAATCGCCATAATAGAAGTAGGATTTGTCAGCCGGGCCCCATTTCGGGCACTCCCATACCTGACCAGCGGAGGCTACGATGAGCAAAGAGAACAACGAACAGTTTGGCGAGCTGCTCCACGAAGAGCGGGTTTTTTTACCACCGGACCGGTTCCGCGACGCGGCACACGTGAAGGACGAATCCCCCTACCTCGAAGGCAGCGAGGATTTCGAAGCCTTCTGGGCCGACCAGGCGGCCGATCTGGACTGGATCGAGCCCTGGGAGAAAGTGCTGGACTGGAACCCGCCCCACGCCCGCTGGTTCGTGGGGGGGAAGCTCAACGTCAGCGTCAACTGCCTCGACCGCCACCTCTCCTCCCCGAGACGCAACAAGGCGGCCCTGATCTGGGAGGGCGAGCCGGGCGAACGCCGGGTGCTGACTTACTGGCAGCTATCCCGCCAGGTGAACAAGTTCGGCAATGCACTGCGCAAGCTGGGGGTCCAAAAAGGCGACCGGGTGGCGCTCTACTTGCCGATGATCCCCGAGCTGGTGGTGGCCATGCTGGCCTGCGCCCGCATCGGAGCGGTGCACAGCGTGGTCTTTGCCGGGTTCTCCCCCGAAGCGCTGCGCGACCGGATCAACGACGCCGGGGCCAGGGTGCTGGTCACCGCCGATGGCGGGTACCGCCGCGGCAGCATCATTCCGCTCAAACACGACGCCGATTACGCCATCCGCGAGTGCCCGTCCATCGAACACGTGGTGATCGTCAAGCGGGGCGAATTCCCGCTGCGGGTCAAGGAAGGCCGCGACCACTGGTATCACCGGCTGATGCAGGACGCGGACCGCCACTGCGAACCGGAACCGATGGACTCCGAGGACCTGCTTTTCATCCTCTACACCTCGGGAACCACCGGCCAACCCAAGGGCATTATGCACAGCACCGGCGGCTACCTGACCCAGACCCACGCCACGTCGAAGTGGGTTTTCGATCTCAAGGAGGAGGACACCTTCTGGTGCACCGCCGACTGCGGCTGGGTCACCGGCCACTCCTACCTGACCTACGGCCCGCTTTCCAACGGCGCCACCTGCGTGATGTACGAAGGGTCACCAGACTGGCCGGACCGCGACCGCATCTGGGAGATGGTGGAACGCTACGGGGTCACCATCTTTTACACCGCGCCCACCGCCATCCGCGCCTTCATGAAGTGGGGCGAGGAGTGGCCCGGACAGCACGACCTCTCCACTTTGCGTTTGCTGGGAACGGTGGGCGAACCGATCAACCCCGAGGCCTGGATCTGGTATCACGAAGTCATCGGCAAGAAAAAGTGCCCCATCGTCGACACCTGGTGGCAGACCGAGACCGGGGGGATCATGATCACCCCGCTCCCGGGTCACGTCCCGACCAAACCCGGCTCCTGCACCCGGCCCTTCCCCGGGATCGAGGCCACGATCCTCGACGACGAAGGCAACGAGATAAAGACCGGTGGGGGCTTCCTGGCCATCACCAAGCCCTGGCCGGGAATGCTCCGCGGCATCTGGGGGGACGAGGAACGGTACCGCCAGACCTACTGGAGCAAGTGGGAGAACATCTACTTTCCCGGGGACAGCGCCAAGCGGGACGAGGACGGCTATTTCTGGGTGCTCGGCCGCGCCGACGACGTGATGAACATCTCGGGCCACCGCATCGGCACCATGGAGCTGGAGAGCGCCCTGGTATCGCACCCGGCGGTGGCCGAGGCGGCGGTGGTGGGCATACCGCACGATATCAAGGGCACGGCCGTGGCCGCCTTCGTCACCCTGCGCGATGGGGAGACACCGCGGCTGGAGCTGGTCGAGATGTTGAAAGATCACGTGGTGCATAAGATCGGCGCCATCGCCCGGCCCCAGGAAATCCTCTTCAGCTCCGACCTGCCCAAGACTCGCTCGGGCAAGATCATGCGCCGCCTGCTGCGTGACATCGCCGAGGGCAAGGTTCTGGGCGACACCACCACCCTCGCCGACCCGGCGGTGGTGGAACAGCTGAAAAGGCAATACGAGGAAACGGACGGCTGAGATCCGGCTCCACGCATTGAAGAAGGTCTCGCTCTATTTGGCGCAGGCTGGTTGAAAAATTCGCACCAGTGATAAGCTCGGCGGATCAGGCCTCCGATTTTACACGGGGCCGTTGATCTCTTGCCAATCCACGATCACGATGTAGATGAAGAAAGCACGGCCGCAAAATCCGTTAGACGGTGGTTTACCCGCCAGGAGTTTCGGATGGTTCTGGCTCCGGCCAGGGCTGTTGTCCGCCGCCGGTCTGCTGCTGGTCCTGCTCACCGCGGCCCACTATCTCCAGGGGCCGTCAAACATGCTCAATATCCACGGGCTGTTTCACAGCACCGGCATCAACCAGATCATGGCCGGCCTGATCCCGCCGGACAACACCCACCTCTAAGGGACAGACTCGGTGCACCAGTGGCCGGCCTGGATCATTCCTGCCCTCTCCTCAATGCTGATGGACATCTCCCCGCCTCTGCCGGCGGCGTTCTCCCGGTTCTCCACCCTCATCGGTCTACTGGGAGTGGGGTATCTGCTGATCTTTCTGGGCACCGCCACCGCCCTGCTGGTCCACCCGATCCTGGCCGTCATTCTCGCCCTGCCCATGCCCCTGGCCCTTCTCCTGGCACAGTTTTTCAGGCGGCAAGGGGTTCGTTTTCCACTGGCCCGCCTCTCCGGTGTCGCTCTCTGCCTCGCCATTGCCGCCCTGCCGGCGCTGCCCTACCTGCTCCCGGGGATGGAATCGGCGGGAAGCGGCGGGGTGACCGCCCGGGTGGAGAGCGGGATCACCCTGGCCCTGGTCTGGCTCTATTTCCCGCTGGGACTGGTGGCCCTACCGGCGGCAATCCGTGCCTTCAGGGAGCGGGACCGGCAGAATGTCTTCATCGTTCTGCTGGCATTGACCACCGCCCTGTTTCTCCTCACCCAGCGGGTCAAGTGCGACTGGTATCACCTCTACCTGATGTCGATCCCGCTGGGGGAGGCGCTGGAACTGACCACGCGGTTGCTGGCCCCGGGATCGGACATATCCGGAGCCCTCGACACACTGGCCGCTCTGCCGGAGCCGGTCTACCTCTTTCTGTACTGGGGAGACATGCGGAAATCGCTGCCGCTCCTGGCGGCCGAGTACGACGCCCTTCCCGGCCACGTCCGCCTCGAACTGGACCTGCCCGCGGTGAAGATCTACCGGGTGCTGCCGCTCAATTAGTACGCCACCTGAAGCGTTGCAGAATTTTCCGCAGATCGGCGCTGTCCTGGGGCGTCAGGCTGAAGAGCAGCAACCCGACGACAAAGAGCACCGCCCCGGGCATACCGCCAAGAATCAGTTCCCGCCAGTTGCGCTGGGGAAGGAGCTGCTCCACGGCCAGCCAGCCGGGTAGGGCCAGGAGGGACGGGGTCACACCAGGAATCACCGTGGTCCGCAGCCACTGGGCAAATGTCACCCCGGCCAGCCGGCGGCCCATGCGCCACATCACCGCCGGCTGCATCACCAGCAGGGGAAAGCAACTGCCGATGGCGCCGCCCAGCGCCCCCATGCCGGCGCCCCAGATGAGCGCGGTGGCAATGACCAGACCCAGCATCTGGTTGATCAGCACCTGAAAAGAAAAACTCCTGATCTGGTTAGTGGCCATGGCCAGCCGGCCCAGCATCACGTTGCCGAACTGGATCGGCAACACCGCCAGCAGGAGGGCCATCACCAGGGCGGCATCGAGGTAGTCGGAGCCGACATAGATGGTGAACAGTTCGCGGCTGAACACTACCAGCGGCAGGCAGATAAAGGTGGCGAACCACAGGCCGCAGCGCCCGCCCCGGAGATAGACGTCGGCCAGGCCGTTGCGGTCCCCGCGGGTGTGCATCGCCACCATCGCCGGCAGCAGCGGCTGGGTGGCGAGGTAGGTCATGTACTGGATCTGCTGCATGGCGATGGAGCCGAGGTAGAAACAGGAGACCTGGAGTGCGGTGGAGAGCCGGTTGAGCAGGATCGGCACGATACCGCGGCGAACCGTGCCGGCCGCCTGCATGACAAAGGTCCAGCCGCCGAAGGAGATCAGCTCCGGCGCGCACCCCCAGCGATACGAGCGAAAACGGAAACGAAGGGACGGGACAAAGCGGCAGGAGAGAATCACGGTGATGATCAGCCCCAGGCTGTCGGCAAGCACCGCGGCCACCACGAGCCAGAGCACCCGCGGACGGAGGCCGAAGAGCAGGGCCATCAGCAGGGTCAGGCGGAAGAACTGCGTGCCCACCAGGATCGAGTTCATCAGCACGAATTTCTGGCGTATGAAGAGGCCGATCTCAAACGGGGACAGCAGCACACGTAGAGCGGCGGCAGCCACGAGGAGCAGCAGCATCATCCGGGCGTCGCCCACCAACGGGGGCGCGATCTCGAGGACGTGTTCCACTTTCCAGGCAAAGAGGATGCCAAGGATAATGATCACCACGCTGGCCCCGGCGAGCAGCGGAAACATGGTGGAGGCGATCTCGGTAACCCTGTCCCGGTCTCCCCTGGCGTAAGCCTCCACCCCGAAGCGGCCCAGGCCGCCGGTGAGAATGGTGCTCAGCAGGGGGACGAAGACCAGCGGCGCCACCACCACCGGATAGAGTGCATATTCCTCGAGGCTCACCCGGGTCAGGAGAAAGGGCTGGAGCCAGATCAGCACACCCACGTTGAGCAGGTGGGCGGCAAGGGAACTGGTGGAATTGATGATCACCAGCTTCTTGCTAACCGGCACGTGCGGTTCGACCTCTTCTGTCTTGTGGGATTCGATGAACATTGGACAGCCGGCTCCTCGGGAAGAACGGTGACTCGGTGCAATTGTTACCGCCCGGTCAGTCCGGCTTTCGCCCGATGAAGTGCATGATCACTCCCACGCCAAAGGCCACGCTGGAATAAAAATAGTAGAGCAGCAGCATTGGAACCGTGAACAGGGCAAAGAGCGGCCCGCGACAGCGATGGAATGTGAGAAGCAGGTTCCGGTTCAAATGCACGAACCAGCAAATGAATACAATGGCGGCAGCGATCATTCCCGGGTGCCAGAAAACCGCCCCGCCCAGCGCCGCCAGGGCCAGGCCCACTGCGGCCGCGCTCAGGCAATAGCGCAACTGCAGATTCAATCCGCCACCCCGGTAATATCCGGAGAGGATGAGCCGCGTCCAGGGGATGGCGCGGGAGCACATGTCGGTGCGGATGATCTCCACCAGGCTCCACCGTTTGAGATGCTTTACCTGAAGGTCCTTGACCAGACAAATCCGGTGGCCGGCGGAGATCATGCGGGCCCCCAGCTCTATGTCCTCGATGGAGGGGCGACCGTAGGATTCACTGAATCCTCCCATGGTGAGGAATATGTCCTTGCGAACGGCGCCACAGCCGCTCCAGTAGGTTTCAGCTTCCTCCCAACCCTGCTGGTGGACGGCATGGTGCAGCAGGTTACGATACTGGGAGAAAAAGTCGCGCTCCGCCGGATCGTCGTCGTACGAACCAAAAAGCGCCACCATTTCAGGATGATCAAGAAATTGTTCGGCCACCCTCCTCACCGTGTCGGGGCGCACCTCGACATCGGCGTCGATAAAAAGGAGAATCCGTCCCGTGGCGAGTGCCGCACCGCGATTCCTTGCGCAGGCCGGACCGCACGTCGATTTCAGGCGCAGGAGGCGGACAGGATACTGTTCAACAAGCGCCGTCGTCTCGTCGGTTGAGGCATCATCCACCACCACCACTTCCACAGGGCCGCCCTCACTGGCCGTCAGGGCTTCCAGACAAGGCCTGATCGTCTCCCGGCCGTTGTGCACCGGGATCACCACTGAAACTGTAAGCAGGTCAGGACACATTGCACACAACCGCTTCCCGACAATATCAATTTTCCATCTTGGTTTTGTTTAAAGAAATTACACCGGTTCGGTAGGTAATGCAATATTCACTCGAGGGATGGCCTTCTTCAGCTTTCGAGTTTCTCCAGGGCGATTTCCACGGCGGCGTAAGGATGGGCCGCCCTGGAGTGCGCCTTCAGCGCCGCATCCGGCTGCCCGTCTCTGCTGTGGGTCTCGATCTCCGAAAAAATGTCGGCCAGGGGAGCCACACCGAAGTTCGCACAGGCCCCCTTCATCCCGTGGGCGATGCGCTCAGCCCGGGCCAGGTCATCCCGTTGGAGTGCGATCTTGATGTCCCGCAACCCGGCGGGCGTATCGGCAAGGAAAATGTCGACCAGTTCACGGATGAACCCCATGTCCCGGTCGTGCTGCAGGAGGACCGGTTCCAGATCGAACATGGCTTCCGGCTCCTTTGGCGGCGGGGGTTCCGGGGAGACCTCGGCAGGAACCGCGGAAGCTGTACCCGGCACCGGTTTCAGCCAGCGCTGCAGGGTGTTCCAGAGCTGTCCGGAATCCAGCGGCCGCGTCAGATACCCTTCCATGCCGGCCGAGAGACAGGCCGCCATTTCCGCGGCGCCGGGATCCGACATCAGGGCGATGATCGGCAGGCGCCGGCCCGAGGGCTCTTCCCGCTCCCTGATCATCCGCACCGCCGCCGGGCCGTCCATCAGCGGAAGACGGAACCCGATCAGCAACAGGTCCCAGGCCGAGGACGTCGCGGCTTCCACGGCTGCCGGACTCCCGGGGCCGGCCGGTCAAAGCGGGCGGTGAAGCGGAAGGTGCTGCCCCGCCCATTATCTGCACCAGCTGCTGGGAGATGGAAAGCCCCAGCCCGTCCCGGTTGAACTCCTGCTGGTCTGGTTCTTCAACCGGTCCGAAAACATCGAAAATATGAGCCAGCTGGTCGGGTGGGATTCCCGTGCCGCTGTCGGCCACTTCGATCTTGGAGTAGTCAAGAACATTGTTCACCAGGCTGATCAGCGCCTCGGAGGTGGTCTTGACGGTGGTGAGAAATTGACGTTGTTCCTCGGATGCCCTGGATTCAAGGGCCATCCGGGTCATGCCGATGACCGCATTGATCGGTGTGCGGATCTCGTGGCTCATCCTGGCCAGGAAGAGGCTCTTGGCCCGATTGGCCGACTGCACTTCCTCAAGGGCCGAACGCAATTCATTCTTTGCCCGCTCCAGTTCTTCCGCTTTGCCGTCGAGGCGGGCCTCGGCTTCCAGACCGGCGTTCACCGCAAACTCCAACTGCCGTTTCAGGTCTTCAAGTTCGCTGTTCATTACTCACCGGTTGAAGCGGGAGGCCCGCCCGTGCGTGGTCCGCACCACGGCATGGCAAGAGGCCGGGTGGCAACGCCTCCGGATTTCTTTTCGGGAAACAATGGCCCGGTCTTGACCCCGGTTCGGCCGAATACCGGGCGGCCCCGGACTTCTCCACGACCCGGCAATCCCCCACGTCTTGACACCCCTGCGGACCGGCCATAGAGTACGGCCAACCGGGGGTTCGCTTCACCGATGAAGATCGTCTACATCCTCAACGCCTTTCCCGTATTGACCCAGACCTGGATTCCGCTTGAGATCCGTGAGCTGTCGGGGCTGGGTGACGAGGTGGAGGTGACGGCCCTCGGCGGCGCCGGGCCGGAGGAGCCGGGGGATGGCGTAACCGGGCCGCCCTGCTGGCGGCTCCCCTCCGGCAGCGCAGCGTCCCGGTTCACCGCCTTTCTGCACCACGTGGTCTGGAAACTGCGCTCGCCCATGCGGTATTTCAGGACGTTTTTCTTCGTCCTGGCCCGGGCCGACCGCCAGTCGCTGGCCCTTTTCGTCTCCGCTCCGCGGGTCGCCTCCCACATCCGGCAAAGGGGCGCGGAGTGGCTGCACAGCCACTTCGCCGACCAGGGGACCGAGATGGCCATGCTGGTTTCCATGCTCACCGGCATCCCCTTCAGTTTCACTCCCCACGCCCACGATCTATGGGAGCACCCCCGGCTGCTGTCGGAGAAGATGACCCGGGCCTCATTCGTGGCCACGATCAGCGAGCACAACCGGCGCTGGTGCCTGGAGCACTTCGGCACCCTGGGGCGGGAACACTTCCCACTGGTCCGGGTGGGGGTGGACACCACGCGGTTCAGCCGCTGTGCCGGCGACGATTCGAGCGGCCGGGCCGCCGGTGAAGCGGTGCGTGTGGTCACCGTGGGCCGTTTGATCGCCAAAAAAGGGCACGACCTGCTGCTCCAGGCCGGACGGCTGGCCGCCGGCAAGGACCAGCCCCTGGAAATCCGCATCGCCGGCGAGGGGCCAGACGAAGCCGCGCTGCGCCAGACGGCCGGGGAAGCGCCGGGGAGCGGCTGTACCGTACGTTTTCTCGGCGCCCTCACCGGGGAGCAGGTATTCGGAGAGTTGTCCTCGGCGGACATTTTCGCCCTGGCCTGCCGCCGCTCGCCGGACGGGGACATGGACGGCATCCCCGCCTCACTGATGGAGGCGATGGCCATGGAACTGCCGGTGGTCACCACCGCCCTCTCCGGCATCCCGGAACTGGTGGAGGACGGCCGTCACGGCCGGCTGGTTGAACCGGAGGACTTGGTGGGACTGGCCAAGGCCCTGGCCGACCTGGCCGCCATGTCCGCCGGGGATCGGCGGGCCCTGGGACGGGCCGGGCGGCAAAAGGTGATCGCCGAGTTCGACTGCCGGCGGTCGGCGGCGGAACTTCAGCGGCAGATTCGTCAGCATCTGACCGAGCTGGAGCGCGTGGATGACCATTGAGGCCCAGGATCTGAACGGCACCGCCCCCCCCGAGATCTCGGTGATCATCCCGGTGCGCAACGGGGGTGAGGCCCTGGAGCGATGCCTGGCCGCGGTCTGGGCCCAGGAGACCGGCCCCTGGCGCTTCGAAGTGCTGGTGGTGGACAACGGATCGCCGGAGGATACCAGGCAGCGGGTGAGCAGGTTTCCGGGGACCATGCTGCTCTTTGAAGAGCAGCCGTCATCCTATGCCGCACGAAACCGGGGCATCGTGACATCGCGGGGCCGCGTCCTGGCCTTCACCGACGCCGACACCGAACCTCGGCCGGGGTGGCTCAGGGCAGGAGCCGAGGCACTGGCCGCCGACGGCGGGCCGTGGCTGGCCGCCGGCAAGATTGAGATCACTCTGCCCGGGAACCCCACCGTCTTCACCATTTACGACAAGCTGCACAACATGCTCCAGGAACGCTACGTCCGTGAGGGAGGGTACGGCGTCACGGCCAACCTCTTTGTCCCCCGCCAACTGGCCGAGAAGGTCGGCCGGTTCGCTGAAGACTGGGTCTCGGGGGCCGACGTGGATTTCTGCCGGCGGGCCACGGCGGCCGGCGGGCGGATCACCTACCTGCCCGAAGCATCGGTACTCCACACGGCACGCAGCACCTTTGCCCAGTTCCGGGAGAAAAAAATCCGCACCGGCCGTGGAATAGCACGGCTCGCCGCGACCCGATCAGCCTGGGGCCGCCTGGGTAACGGGGTTCCGGCGGCCCTGGCCGCCATACCACTTCTCTTCTGGCCCGGGGTCCACGCCTTCCGGCCCCGCTTCCAGGGCGGCCTGCAACCGGGGCCGGGGACCGCACTGGCCATCCAGTTGCTGCACTGGCTGGGCAAGTGGTTCAGTTTCCTCGGACGGCTCGCCGAGGTCTGCTCCCGGCGGCTCTCGGCAAACTGAACAGTTTGCCGTGGCTTGGCCGCTTCTTGTGTTTTGAGATCCCATAAGTTACATTTCGATGAATGATTTCAACGACACTTGAGCAAGGGATAGCGATGAAACGGTTGATCGTCAGCGTATTTTGCCTGCTTCTCCTCATCGCCCTCTCTTCGGTGCATCTCGGTTTCCTGGCCACGAAGACGGTCAAAATCCGTGAATTCCAGGTATCCATGCGCCAGGGCGGCGGGATAAGTGTGCAGTTTCACCTCTTCCGGGCTTTCCGGGCCGATGTGCGGGACAAGATCCAGAGCGGCGGCGAGGTGAGCTTCAACTACTTCATCCGTCTCTACCGGGTGAGGGTGCTCTACCCCGATCACATTCGCGCCGAACAAAACATCAGAACCAGCGTGCGCTACAACCGGCTGACCAGAGAGTATCACCTGGCCCGCTTCGTGGACGGCGAGCCTGACGGTTCGCTCACCACCACCAGTGACGACGAGATGCGCCGCTGGATGACCAACGTGAACACCATAGCCTTCCGCGACTTCAAGCCGAAATCGCACCGGGAGTACTACATCAGGGCCAAGGCGGTGGTGCAGCCCGACTACGCCCTGGCCATCGTCCCCTGGAGTTTCGACACCGTCTGGCGGAAGAAGGTGCTGTCACACGGACCGTAACGACTCCCGGCCCCGGCCGGTGACGAATTCCGAGGCCCGCGGCCAATGAACCGGATCACCGACATCGAACCGAGCCAGCCTCCTGCCGAGGGAAAGGAAAACCGCGGCCGGGTGGTGCTGCTCTGGGTGCTGGGCAGCGTGCTCACCCTGGCGGTGATCCTATTCCTCATTCTGCGCCTGGTGGTCAAGGTGAGCCGGCTGCGACCGGCCTACATGACCGGTGAGTTCATGGCTGTCCTCTCCTTCGTCAATCTGCTGCTGATCCTGGTCCTGCTCTTCATCATCTTCCGGGACCTGGTGAAGCTGGTGCTCGAACGGCGGCGCAAGGTTCTGGGATCGCGCTTCCGCACCAAGCTGGTGCTGGCTTTCCTCGGCCTCTCGGTGATCCCCGCCATCTTTATCTTCTTCGTCGCCTACGACTTCATCAACGACAGCGTCAGCCAGTGGTTCAACACCGACCTGGAATCGGTGCTGGAGCAGACCCAGGAGGCGGTGGACGGCTATCTCGAAGAACAGGCGGACCGCTGCGCCCTGTTCGCCGGAAACACCGGGCGCGAGCTGGAGAAAACCCAGCGCTACGTGCGGCAGGACGGAAGCCTCACCCCGCAGTCGGTCCAGCGCATACGCGGCGTGCTGGAAAAACAGATCGACCTCTACGGGCTGAACCATATCACCGCCTGGTGGGGCAGCACACCGGTGGTGGTGGTCACCCGGGAACCGCTGGACCCGGCGGCACTGGAGAATGTCTTCGTCAGGGACCTGGTGGACGACCTGCAGCAGAGCAAGGAGAGCCGGAAGTTTGTGGAACTGGGGGAGGGCGGAATCCTGGTGCTCAGCGGGGCCAGCCTGCTGCCCCGGCAGTCCGCCGTGGGCTGGAACCAGCTGGCCCTGGTCACCGGCCTGCTGGTACCCGACTCCATCGGCCGCCCGGTGTCGGAAGTGATCGGCGCGTCGGAACGATACCAGCGGGCCAGGGCCTTCCGGCAGGAGACGGTGCGCACCTACACCTTTACCTTTCTCACCATCACCCTGGTGATCCTCTTCGCCGCCCTCTGGATCGGGCGGACCCTGGCCAAGGAGATCACCGTGCCGATCCAGCTGCTGGCCGAGGCGACGAAAGAGGTCTCCAGCGGAAACCTCGACTACCGGGTGGACGTCAAGGCCGGAGACGAGGTGGGGATCCTGGTTCAGTCCTTCAACACGATGACCGAACAGCTCAAGCACTCCAAGGACGAACTGGAGCAGACGGCCCGGGAACTGCGGGGCAGCAACCGCGAACTGGACGAGCGCGGCCGCTACATGTCCACCGTGCTGAACAACATCTCCACCGGGGTCTTCTCGCTGGACCATGAAGACCGGGTGACCACCATCAACCACGCGGCCCGGGCCTTCCTCGGCCTCGATTCGGGCAAGTCGTTCAACGGGATCGCGGTGGAGGAAATTCTCGCCGGGGAGGAGCTGGAGGAAGTGCGGGCCACCATCGCCCGGGCCTCGGGGATCAACGACCTCTCGATGAAGAAAGTGCTGACTCTGAAAACCGAACAGATCATCCGCAACCTGGCCCTGACCCTGACCACGCTGAAGAGCAAGGAGGGGCGCTACAGCGGCATGGTGGTGGTCTTCGATGACCTGACCCAGGTGATCAAAGTTCAGCGGGCCGAGGCCTGGCAGGAGGTGGCGCGGCGAATCGCCCACGAGATCAAGAACCCCCTGACGCCGATCCAGCTCAGCGCCCAGCGAATCCAGCGCAAAGTGGCGGAAGGGGGTGACTACGCCAAGGTGGTGGAGGAGAGCACCAGCACCATCCAGCAGGAGGTGGCCGCACTGAAACGGCTGGTCGGCGAGTTTACCCGCTACGCGCGGATGCCGGTGATGAAGCGGCAGGAAACCAGCATCCACGAGATCATCGAGTCCACCATCACGGCCTACAACGGCATCCACGAGCGGCTGGAGTTCAGCACCGACTTCGACGAGAACGTCCCCAGCTTATCGCTGGACAGGGAGCAGCTGCGCCGCGCGTTGATGAACCTCGTGGAAAACGCGATCCAGGCGATGCACGGCAGGGGAAAGCTGGATATCAGCACGGAGTTCCGGCACCAGCCGGACCAGATTCGGATCACCATCGTCGACGACGGTCCGGGTATCCCGTTGGAGGTCAGGGACAAGCTCTTCGTCCCCTACTTCTCCACCAAGAAGAAGGGAACCGGGCTGGGACTGGCCATTGTCCAGCGGATCATCTCTGACCACGGCGGCACCATCCGTATCACCGAGAACGCTCCCCGCGGCACCCGGGTGATCATCCAGCTGCCCGTGGGACCGTCAACGGTGGAACCTTCATGATCGGCAAGTCAGGACCACCCCAACTGTCGACAACGGCGCCATCCCCGCCGGGGCCATCCAATCCAATGCCGTCCAGTTCAGCGCCGTCCCCCAGGGGCAGGAAACAGTTGCTGGGCTGCCTGGCCGTGGTGGTGCTGCTGGGGCTGGTGCTCATCGTCTGGCTGGGGGGATTGTGGGACAAGCGCCGGATCAAAGAACGGGCCGAGCGCGCCCGCATCCACCATCTGCGCCGGGTGGGCGAGGACCGGCTCCGCGGCGGTGCGCCGCTGGGGGTGGAGGGGAAGGACCGGGCCGGCATGGTGTCCCCGGAGCAGGCACGGGCCGGGGAGGTGCTCGCCGCCAGGGCGAGGGAGTTGCACGCCGCCGGGGACTGGGCCGCGGTAATCCAGTGCATCGGGTTGTTGGACGACGTGTCTGCCGCGGATCCACAGTTGGGCATCCTGCTGGAAACCGCGCTATTCAACCGGGCGTTGAAGTTGCTGCACCGGGGGCAGGCGGTCCCCGCCCTGGAATCCCTGCAGCAGTTGCTTTCCCGAACGCCCACGGACCGTGAGGCCGACGATCTCCGGGCCATTGGTCTGACGATCAGGGATTACGGGCCGGACCAACGGTCGACGGCGGCTCTGGAGCGGTTCCAGGAGCGGCGGTGAAGCCGGTCCTTATCCCACACACCAGAAGGAATGCCCTTCCACCAGGCCGGCGGCCGTGGCGGCGGCACGCAGCAGGTCGCGGTTGCCCTGGGTACCGCAGGCGATGAGGGTCGAAGGGCCTGATGCGGGTAAGCGCTCGGGCGGAATGAGCACCCGGCCGGCGAGGCAGACCTTCATCGCCCTGGGGTTGATGGGATGGTAGTCCAGTTCCCGGCCGGCCAACTCCAGCGAACGCTTCCAGGCGGCACCCAGCTCCCCCACCCCCCAGAGGACCACCCGTGGTTGCCCGGCCAGGGTGTGGCGCAGCAGGTAGTGGGCCCGGGTGCGGTGAAAGCTCTCCGCCGAGCAGTGCTCGCCGGTGCGGGTCAGGCGGCCGCTGCTCTCGCGCCAGTGGTAGAGCACCTCGGGAACCTTGCCCAGTTTCTGGCCGCCGAGAAGCAGACGGAGCACCAGGTCGTAGTCCTCGCTCCAGTCCCGGGCCAGATAACCGCCGGCCTTGTCCAGGGCATGGCGGCGGAGGAGCAGGGTGGCGTGGGTCACCGGGTTCTCGATGAACATCGCGCGTCGGATGTCACCCGGTTCCAGCAGGCCGTTCTGCCACGCGGCGTAACGCTCCATGCCCGGGGTTGGGCCGCTGGTGGCCAGCCAGCCGAAGCAGCAGCCTGTGCCGGCCCAGTTGGGATGGGCCTCCAGCGCAGCCGTCTGGCGGGCCAGGCGCTCGGGGTCGCTGATATCGTCCGCATCCATCCGCGCCACCAGCGGCGCCCGGGCCGCATCCAAAGCGGTGATCAGCGCCGGCGTGATGCCGCGGTGCGGGGTGGTGATCACTCGCAGACGCGGATCCCGCAACGCTGTCTCTTCGAGGATCACCGATGAGCCGTCGGTGGACCCGTCGTCCACCGCCACCAATTCCAGGTCTCTCAGCGTCCCTCCCAGGATGCCGCCCAGCGCCTCGCGCAGCGTCGCCTCCGCCTGGTAAAGCGGCATCAACACACTAACCGCCGGGGAATTTGTGGGGGAAATTGGGGACAGGTTACTATTTAATCGCGCATAAACCATATCATTTCAACCATGGTGGAATTTAAATGGGGCCTGTCCCTAATTAAACGCACATAATCTTCATTGCAGATCCGCTACAATCATCAACTATCTTCAAGGTATTTCCAAGGGTCGCCTGCCGCGTCGCCGCTTCATCACATCCCGTCCGATCATACGACCAACAATTTTTGAAAAGGCATCCGAACCGCAAGCTCGACCAGTGCCAGTACACTCCCTCAGATGACTGATCATTTTCCGATCATCGGCTTGAGTCAGCCACTGAGACCAATCTCCCACCTGATTCTCAAGCCCGAACAAGGCATCATTAGAAAGCATGGGATCCGGGATACCGAGAGCGTGCGCTCTGGCACTGGACCACCGGTATTCTTCTGCCCGCCCAACCATTGCCGCGCGAACCGGATTCCGCTCAACATACCGTACCGCCGCTACGAAATGGTTTTGGTCAAGCGGAGTGGAGAAGAACCGATTTGCCCAAAGGTGTCCCTTCCATCCTCTGTCTTTGTTTACCAACTGCGCATGCCTCATGTGGGCCACACCAATTACCCGAGCAAGGGAATCCTCCTTCCGAGGAACCGCGATGAAATGTATGTGATTGTCCATCAGACAATAGGCACCAATCTCAAGGCCCCCTTTGTCTGCATATTTTTTAAAGTACTCCAGGTAGCGCTCACGATCATGATCTGAGAAAAACACAGGCTCACCCCAATTCCCCCGATCGGTAACATGATGCGGGAAGTCAGGAATCACAATTCGAGCCAATCTAACCATGTGGTATTAATTATACTATTCTGTATTAAATGTCAAGTTCTATTGTTCCCAACTGTTTGAACCACGCCCCGCGCAGCGTAGATAATTATGTTCGTTTAAATGGGGCCTGTCCCCTTTTTGGAGGACAGGTTGACTCCCTGGTGGATCAGCGCCGATAATCCGTTCCATGGTCAAATTAGGTGAAAAGGATCGTGAGCAACTGGCATCACGCGGAATCAGCGGGGAACAGCTGGCGGAGCAGTTGAAAATGCTCCGGGCCGGGGTTTCGCACACCCGGCTGGACCGGCCGGTAAGCCTTGGCGACGGCCTACTGAAACTGCCGGAAAACGTGCTCCCCGGACTGGCGGAACTGGCACGCCGGGCAGCGGTTGAGGGCCGGCTGAGCAAGTTCGTGCCCGCGTCAGGGGCAGCGAGCCGAATGTTCAAGAGCCCGCTGGCCATCCTCGAGAACAGCGCAATCTGCGACCTGGACGACCTGAGGAAGCGAGCCGCGGATGGGGACAGTGCGGCGGCGGACGTTGAAAAACTGCTTGAGAACCTGCCGCGCTTCGCATTTATGCCGGCCCTGGCCAAATCGCTGTCCGGCGTAGGTTTGGAGGCAGGGGCGCTTCTGGGACGCGGAATCTTTCGTCCGGTGCTCGAGCACCTGCTCACCAGCAGCGGCCTCGGGTATGCCAACCTGCCCAAGGCCCTGCTCGCCTTCCACTCCTGCCTTGACGGAGTCCGCACGGCCCTCGAGGAACAGCTGGCCGAGGCGGCGGAACAGGTGGCCGACCGCAACGGTGTGTGCCGTCTGCACTTCACCATCTCGCCGGAACACGAGCCGTCCATCGCCGCCATCTGCGCCGAAACCGCAAAAGGCCTCCAGGCGAACCGCGGTCTGCTCATCGAAGCGTCTTTCAGCGACCAGAAACCGAGCACCGACACCATCGCCTGCGACCCCGCCGGCAACCTGTTTCGCGACGACGAAGGCCAAATACTCTTCCGTCCCGGCGGTCACGGAGCGTTGATTGCCAATCTCGAGGAGTGCGGCGGGGACGTGGTGCTGATCAAGAACATCGACAACGTGCTCCACGACCGGGTAAAAGGTCCGACCCACCGGTTCAAGACCGCCCTCGCCGGCTACCTCGTCTTTCTCCAGTCTCACATCTTCCGGCTGTTGGACCGCCTGGCCGATGGGGACCGGGAACCAGCCCTGCTCGAGGAAGCGGCCGCCTTCATCCATACCGAACTGAGCAGCGGGATGCCCCCCGGGTTCGGCGATCTGGCCGTTGAGCAGCAGGCCCGGATGCTTCTGGACCGGCTCAACCGCCCACTGCGAGTCTGCGGTATGGTGAAAAACATCGGCGAGCCGGGCGGCGGGCCTTACTGGGTCCGACAGGCGGATGGCACGGCCAGCCTGCAGATCGTGGAATCGGTTCAGGTGGACATGAACGATCCCGAGCAGGCGAAGATCCTTGCCGGCTCGGGATACTTCAACCCGGTGGACCTGATCTGCGGGATCCGGGACCACCGGGGCAAGCCATTCGAGCTCAGCCGTTTCGTGAACCACAAGGCGGTCTTCATCTCGAACAAATCCTGGCAGGGACGGGAACTCCGCGCGCTGGAGCTGCCCGGTCTCTGGAACGGGGCCATGGCGCACTGGAATACCGTATTCATCGAGGCCCCCATTTCAACGTTCAGTCCGGTGAAGACGGTTCTGGACCTGCTCAAGCCGGATCACCAGCCCGAGGAGATCACAAACTGACACCATGGCGTTGACCCGGAACCAGATCGGCGGCTCCCGGGCGGCGGACCGCGCCGCCCTTGCGGCGATCCTCGTGTTCTTCATCCTCGCCGCCCTGCTGGTCAACCCGCTCTACGACACCCCGATCTACGACGACTGGGGCTACGGCAAGGCGGTGAAGACCCTGCTGGACGAGGGCCGCTTCCACTTCACCTGGACCGCCACCTCGCTGCTCTTCCAGGTGCTGGTAGGCGCCATCTTCTGCATGCTGTTCGGCTTCTCCTTCTCGGTGCTGCACCTGGTCACGCTGCTCTTCAGCGTCCTTGGCATCCTCGCGCTCTACGGCTGGCTGCGCCGGCTCGGCCGCGGCCCACTGGAATGCTTGCTCGCCGCCCTGGCCACCGCCGCCACCCTCTTCTACTTTCATTTCACCTTCAGCTTCATGAACGACATCCCGGCCCTGGCCATGGGCTTCATCGCACTCTGGCTGGTCACCCGGGCCGAAGAATCGGGCCGGCCGTCAGCCTTCCTCCTCGCCGCCACCGCCATTCTGGCCGCCGCGCTGACCCGTGATTTCAACCTGCTGCTGGTCTTTGCCTTCGTCCTCCACTGGGTGGCCACCGGCCGCCCCCGCGGCGCCCACCTCTGGCTGCTGGTCTCACTGCCCCTCTTTTGCGTCTACCTGGTCTTCCAGCGCCTGATGATCACCATGCCCCACCGCTACCTCAAGGTGTCTCCTGACTTTTTCAGCCCGGAGACCCCGCTGCTCTTCTTCAAAATCATCTGCTACATGGGGATGTTTTTCCTGCCCCTGCTGGCGGCGATGATCCCTTCGGGGCTGAAACGGGGCGGGTTCCTCCGTGAGAAGAACATCCTGACAACCTGGCTGGTGCTGCTGGTCCTGCTCTCCGCCATGGCCCTCTGGCAATACAACCTGCCCGAAGGCGGGGAGGACCAGTTGATGCCCTACCGCCCGGGCTTCATCTCGATCTACGGGCCCTACAACGCCGCCCCCCTGCCCGGGGACCGCGAGGTGCTGCTGGGCACGGGCTCAAGGCTTCTGCTCACCGCCGCCTCGGTGCTGGGCGCCTCGCTGCTGCTTCTGGCCGCCGGCGTGCTGCTGGCCCGCTACAGCGCCCGGATCGCCATCCACCGCCGGCTGGCCCGGCTCACCACCTGGGCCATCCTCCATCTTGCCGGTGCCGCCCTGCTGCTCGTCCTGCTGCCC
Organism: Acidobacteriota bacterium; assembly: GCA_032127265.1. GTDB lineage: Bacteria > Acidobacteriota > JAQAZP01 > JAQAZP01 > JAQAZP01 > JAQAZP01. Next base: position 644 of record JAQAZP010000251.1, on the reverse strand, counting down.
CGGACCGCGGACCTGGGACGGGTACCGGCGATGTTCGCCGTGGTGGGATGGAAGGTGAGCCTGTCACTGGCCGCCGCGCTCGGTCTGATCCGGTTCTGCGCCCTGCTGCGAAAGCCCGGGCCGTTGACCGGCAACGGGCAGGACCTGGACAACAGCCCATCCGGGTTCCGCACCACGGTGCCGGTCTACCTCTTCACCCTCGGGCTGCTGGTCTACTACCTGGCCACGGGTAAATTTTTCATCCGCTACGCCCTGCTGCTGGTCCCCGGGGTGGTGATCCTGCCCTTTGACGCATTCCGCCGAGTGCGGCTCAACCGCACACTGCTCTGTATCGGCATTGCGGCCTGCTTTGTCCTCGGGGTTGTCTGGACCCGGGACCAGATCTCATTCAACGAGGCCCGCTGGGCCGCCGGCCACTGGCTGCTTGACCGGGGGGTCCCTGTTGACCGCATCGAGGGCGGCTTCGAGTGGAACTGCTGGCACCTGGAATTCGGCGGCGAGCAGCCGTCACCGAAACATGAGAAATCACGTCACGGGAATAACAAGATCTGGTTGATCCCGAACAACCTCCTGACCCTGGACAGCTTCGCCAACGTATCTGCCCCGGACGAGAGCAATCCGCAATGCAGGGTCTGGTACGACCG
>JAQAZP010000250.1:0-24458 GCA_032127265.1 Acidobacteriota bacterium | reverse complement strand
AGAGCTACAGGCTCCGTCAGCACCGGGAGGCAGGGATCAATCCAATGAGCTTGGAGAGGCAGAAAGGAGGGGATGACACGAACCAAAATGTGTCAAATCCTAACCGGTGAATCTGTCCAAAACGAAACCGGTGTTGACACTACGCCGGATGTCATGACTTTGGGAAGACAAACCACGGTAATATCGCCCGCCACGGATTCATGAGAACTAAGCACGGCCTGCGTCGTCGGTATCGCTGCCTGGCTTGCGGCAAGACCTTCAGCTCAAACACCGGAACCCCATATTACAGGCTGCAGACCTGCCGGAAAGCCTTTGATGAAGTGGTTCATCTGTCTGTTGAAGGCGTAAGCAAATCCTCCGTCGCCCGGCTCAAAGGACTCTCCTGGAACACGGTGGCCCGTTGGCTGGAGAGGGCCGCCGCCGCGGCTGAGAGATTCAACGACTTCAGGTTGAGCAAGTATGTTCTTACGGAGCTACAAGCCGACGAAATCCGGACTTTTATACAACGCAAGCAGCATCAAACGTGGATCTTCGCGTCCATGGAAGTTTGGTCCCGGTTGTGGGTTTCGACCGTCGTGGGCAGACGCAGTTACGCCAATACAAAGCGGCTTCTGAATGATACGGTCAGCCGGAGTACATTCACAGAACTCCCACTGATAACCACCGATGGCTTCAAGTATTACGCTCGGGTGATCCGTCAGATCTTCGGCTATGGCTGTGTGTATGGCGTTGTGATGAAGATGAGGCGCAAGGACCGTGTTATCAAGGTTGATCGGTATCGGGTCATCGGTTCCCGCTGGCAGCTCGAGGAAGCCCTTCTCCGATCGGAGGACTCGTCGAAGCTGAACACCTCTTTCATCGAGAGATTAAACTTGACGATCAGGCAAGGATCGGCTTATCTTTATCGCAAGAGCGTATGCCACGCACGAGTGGCAGAAAATCTCGAGCATCATCTGGATCTCCTTCAGTGCTACTACAACTTTATACGGCCTCACCGATCGTTGAGATTTGGTCAGGAGATGAGGACGCCGGCGATGCAAGCTGGGTTGGCGAGCCGGCGACTGTCCTTCCGAGAGGTGTTTACGGCCGTGGAGGTCGTGAGGATTTTCGTTGTCGTTGGAATGGTGGTTGTATTTAGACGAGGTAGGGCAGGGGATCGGCTTCGTCAGGCGGCGTAGCAACAGTTCGTGAACGAAGCACCATCCCGATCCCGATGAAACATAGGAATCAGGTAAAAGCATCGGCTTGGGAGGGGGGGGCGTGAAATCCCCCCTCCCGTTTGGTCCTTCACCTCACGGCGCCACGCCGGTGATGGTGCAGCTTGCCGTAGCCGTGTCGCCGGCCGGCGGGTAGGGCGGCTGGTTATATGGCGATGGAGTGACGTCCTCGGCTACTAACTGCAACACGTTGTTGCCTATCACCGATCCCAGTGCCGGGATGTTCTGGCCCCAGGAGGAGACGTAGCTGTCTCCCGCAGCCACGTTCGTAAAGCCCGCACGCCAGTTAGGGAAAAATTGAGCGTTGGCCAGGGTGGCATCAATATGGCCGGCGAAACGGCGAGTCTGGCGGGTGTAGCGGTTGGTCAGCGTCACAGTCATGCTTGTGGAGAAAGGTACAGTGCCGGAGGAAGGCAGGCCGCTCAGATCGGTGGTGATGGTTTTTGCCGGGATCGTCACGGTTTGGTTTTCGAGTGTGGAGACGATGTCCCCGGAATAGTTGGCCACCGCCAGATCACTGTCGCCGTCTCCATCCAGGTCCTCGATGGCAACGGAATAGGGACTGCTGCCGGCTCCGAAATAGAGCGCAGACTGAAATGTTCCGTCACCGTTGCCCGGAAGAACAGAGACATTATCGCTGCCGATATTGGTCACGGCCAGGTCCGGCTCGCCATCCCCGTCCAGGTCCCCGATGGAGATGGATCTGGGAGAATAACCGGTCCCGAAATTGCTTGCGGGCTGGAAAGAACCGTCCCCGTTGCCCGCAAGGATAGAGACGCTGGCGTCATAGAAATTCGTCACGGCCAGGTCCAGGTGGTCGTCCCCGTCGAGGTCTCCCATGTCGATGAAGCAGGCGCCGTCGCCGGCCGCGACATGGACCGCGGGCAGGAATGTTCCGTCGCCGTTGCCTGAAATGATGGAGACATCATCGCTGTCCATGTTCGCCACGGCCAGGTCCGAGTGGCCGTTCTCATCCAGGTCCCCAATGACGACCGAGTAGGGCCTGATGCCGGTCTCGAGATGGACCGCGGGCAGGAATGTTCCGTCGCCATTGCCCCGAAGGATGGAAACGGTGTCGCTGTTTGTGTTCGCGACAGCCAGGTCCGAGTATTCATTCCCGTCCAGGTCCCCGATGGCGATGGCCCAGGGATTGCTGCCGACAGCGTAATCGGCCGCGGGTTGAAAAGAGCCGTTACCATTTCCCAGGAGGATGGAAACATCATCACCATTATAATTCGTCACGGCCAGATCCTGGTTTTCATCCCCGTCCAGGTCGCCGATGGCGACGAAGCAGGGGCTGTTCCCGGCTCCGGCACTCAACGCGGGAAGGAACGTGCCGAGACCGTCGCCCAGGTAAATGGAGACATCGTCGCTGCCAATATTCGCCACGGCCAGGTCCATGGCGCCATCTCCATTGAGGTCCGCGGTGGCGACAGACCTGGGCTCATCACCCGCCTCGTAGTTCACCGCGGACCGGAGGGTGCCGTCGCCGTTGCCCAGAAAGACGGCTACGCTGCCTGAATGGTAATTCAACACCATTGCATCAGGGTGGCCGTCTTCATTCAGGTCAGCGACAGCCACATCGCACGGGTTGTCGCCGGCCCAATAATTCACCGCCGCCTGGAAGGTACCGTCGCCGTTGCCCGACAGGATGGAGAGTCGATCTTCATATCCGTCGACCATGACCAGGTCCACATCATCGTCCCCGTCCAGGTCCCCCACCGCGATCGACTGCGGGCCGCCTGCGGCACTGTAAAACACTGGAGGTTCGAATGTGCCGTCACCATGGCCGAGAAGGATGGCCACATTATCAGAAAAGTGATTCGCTACGATCAGATCAAGATGGTTGTCCTCATCCAGGTCAGCGCAAGAGACGGATCGGGGCCCTGAACCGGTCCAGTAATTGACCGCAGGGTTGAGCGTGCCGTCACCGTTGCCCAGCAGGATCGAGACGGTGTTCCCGTCTCGGTTCGCCACGATCACGTCGGGATTGTTGTCCCCATCGAGGTCTCCAGTGGTTACACAGTACGAAAGGACATCGGTGTCGTAATTGACCGCCGGTTCGAACGAACCGTCTCCATTCCCCAGCAGCACCGAAAGCTCCCCTGGGTACCAGTAGGAGTAGTCGCCGTAGTTCGCCGCGACGAGATCCGGGTTGCCGTCACCATCGAGATCCGTGATGGCGACCGAACAGGGCATCAAGCCGGCCTCGTGAGTCACCGCTGGTTGGAAGGTGCCGTCACCGTTACCCAGATGGACGGAGACGCCGGTGTGCGCACAGGCGACGGCCAGGTCCTGGTTGCCATCCCCGTTCAGGTCCCCGGAGGCGATGGATTGCGGAGAAGTTCCCGTCGGGAAACTGACCACCGGTTGGAAGGTGCCCTCACCGTTTCCCAGGAGGATGGCAACCTCGTCCTGAATCACCACGGCGAGATCAAGCAGATCATCATTATTCAGATCTCCCGGAGCGAACGAGACTGGATAAGGGGCCACCGGGAAGTCCATTCTCGCGTAAAATAGGGCCTGAGACTCTGACGCTGCTGGAAAAAGGATCTGGATTATCAGGATGACGATGCTGGATAAAACCTGGCGGGTGATCCTCGTCCTCATCTCGATCCTGTCGCTCGCCATAATTAGGTACACGTTTATAATCAACAAGTTGACGGGATCACTCATCATGAGTAGGATTACTCTATGATGAAGAGAATATAAGGCATCCTAACAGCGATTTTCGGTGCTTGTGCCATCAAGTGTTGCTGGCTACCCTCCAAGTCGTTGCTATGATATAAGATGCGGTCACCTTTTTGAAATGAATTCTACTACCGGGGCCGCATGATGAACATATCACTTCGCCACCGCCATTGTCCAAATGAAAGTTGCAGATTCCATGGGAAGCCAGGACAGGGAAATATTGTCCGGCACTCTCTCTATGCCATAAAGAATGGTAGGCGAAGGAGATATCGCTGCAACGCCTGTGGAAATACGTTTTGTTCAAACACCGGGACTCCCTATGACAGGCTCCAGACCAGTCGGAAAACCTTCGATGAAGCTGTCCATATGTCCGTCGAGGGCGTTGGCAAATCAGCCATCGCCAGGATTAAAAGAAAATCCTGGAACACAATCGACCGCTGGCTTGAGCGTGCCGCAGCTGCCGCTGAACGATTTAACGACCTTTGGTTGAGGGGATACAACCTCACTGAGCTGCAGGCCGATGAAATTCAAACCTTTATGCAAAGTAAGGACCGGCAAACGTGGATATTTGCGTCGATGGAGGTATGGTCCCGCTTGTGGCCATCCACCGTCGTGGGGAGACGAAGCTACTCCAATACGAAACTGCTACTGAATCATACAGTTAACCGGAGCACGTTCACGGAACCTCCCTTGATCGCAACCGACGGATTCAAGTATTACGCTGGGGGGATCCGTCGGATCTTCGGGTATGCCTGCGTCTATGGAATTGTAATGAAGACGCGACGAAAAGACCGAATTGTCAAGGTAGATCGGCAGCGGATCATCGGCTCCCGCTGGCAGTTCGAGGAAGCCCTACTCCGGTCAGAGGACTCCTCGAAGCTGAACACCTCCTTCATCGAGAGACTGAATTTGACAATCAGACAAGGATCATCGTATCTTTGTCGCAGAAGCACGTGCCACGCACGAGTGGCAATAAATCTCGAACACCATCTGGCTCTCCTTCAGTGTTATTACAACTTCATACGACCTCACCGGGCATTGAGATTCGGTCGAGAGGTGAGGACGCCGGCGATGCAGGCCGGGTTGGCGGGCCGGCAGCTTTCCTTTCGTGAGATATTTATGGCGGTGACAGTCGCGAGGGTTCTTTTTGTCGTTGTGGGGTTGGTCGTTTTAAGCCGGAACTGCGAGGGGAATCGACTCAGGCTGGCGGCGTAGCAACACTTCGCGGATGAAGCACCAGGCTGCTTCTCGAAAGTGTGATAATTGTTTGACACTACTTGGGACTCACTCGCAAGGAGATGAAAATTTAATGAATAAGACAATATGGATGGTAATAGTGTCACTAATTGTGCTTAATGGGTCAATGGCACACACGGCTATAGCTGCTCGTGTAAAAAAGGTGGAGTTGACAGCAGGGTTAAATGATAAAAACCAGATAAGTACACCTATATTCGATGGCAGGCAAACTGGCCTCATTGTCTTTGAACCATTAAAATCTGCTTATAATCGAAATGCAAATATTCTTCGCCGAACGGGTAGGACCTTCGCAACTACAGGCGGAATGAACGCAATTCTCGATCCAAGTATCGAATTGAATATACTTTTAACAAAAGCTCTTCTTGTTGAAACATCTAACCTAGGATTCAACGTTACGTGGGAGGGGGATGGCGAGTGGAGGATTTCAGGTACATTGAATGACATATACTTTGAGAATCAATCTTGGGGATGGTTTCCACATATGGTTACCAATTTCTATGGATACATGGATGTTACATTAGTAGTCAAGCACAAAAATCATGAACAAATTGAGATGCGAATAGTATTACATAATCTTATTGGGGACTACCAATATGCCGGATCGCCAACGCGGCAAGCACGATTCGCAATTCCTGCCTTTTTAATAGATTCAGCTCAAGAAATTATTTCCCAATTGAACCGGCAACATTTTAAAGCTCCACTTCATAAAAGTATGGACAGCAGGATGAAGGCTGTGGGGGCATACGGTTATGGATACCAGGAAAGTGAACTTTGGGCTGTTGGCCTTTCGGGTAGTATGAATGCTGAATCTGTTCTTCTATCACTCTTAGAAAGTGTAAAGAAGGAAACCGAACGACGCGAAATATTCAACGCTATTGCAAATTTACGCTCGGAAGAAACATGTAAGAAACTTATGAAAATATATTCGTCCGAAAGTCACGATTGTAGATATTGTATTTTGAAGTCTCTTGACTATCATGGTGGAGTTGAAGCAATGGACTTTATAAAAAACGAAGGATTAAGTGACAGGGATGATTCTTGCCAGCATCTTGCGGAGCGAATATTACGGAGGAATTGAAATCGCACTAACCTCGCCCATCTGTCGCATGTGAAAACATGAAACGGCTGTAAAATCAACTAATTGAAGGAATCACGCTTACAGAGTAAAATCGCTGTATGATGAGAATATTCCACCTGTGGCTCCTGAAAAATCCATCCGACGAGCTGAAGGTGGCGAAGGAATGGGTCGAGACACGATTCGGAGTGAGGAATTGAAGCATCATCGATGGGGGTGATCAGCGAGACCATCGGATCGCCACTCCATGAAGTGTCGCCTGACGAAGAAACACGATTCGGGACAAAACAGCCTTACGCTCTATCCGAGGCGGAAGGCTTTGTTGACTGCCAGTAAACGTCCGACGAACTGCATCTGCCATTTGAGTTGAGGATCTGCGAGGATGTCCGGCCAGGAGGTCACCGGATGTCACGTCCTCGCCGATGCTACCGGACGCTGGGGGAAACCCAGCGGCTCGTTACGTCCTACCATCAAAGCGGTCTTACGGCGCAAGAGTACTCTGCGCGACACGGCGTTCCCCTCTCCAGCCTTCATCGCTATCTGCGCCAGCATCGGTCGACGGATGCACCGTCCTCGCCGCAGCTGATCCCGGTGAACATCGCCGAGACCGCCGCCCCGGAGGCAACGGCCGACCGGCCAGCCTTCGAACTTCACCTTCCAGATCATCGCCGACTGACGATTCCTGCCGGGTTCGATGCCGGTGACCTGGCGCGACTGCTCGAGGTGCTCGGATGCTGAGCATCGGCCCCGGGATGCGGATCTTCCTTGCCGCCGGGGTGACCGACCTTCGCAAGTCCTTCGACACCCTGGCTGCGGTGGTCAGTGAGGTGATCAAGATGGATCCCCTCTCGGGCCACCTGTTTCTCTTCTGCAACCGTCGCCGAGACCGGCTGAAGGTACTGCACTGGACCGACAGCGGCTTCTGGCTCTGCGCCAAACGTCTCGAGGTAGGCACCTTCAACTGGCCGGACCGCGGGACGGCCAAGGTGGAATACAGCCGAGCCGAGCTGGCGGCTCTTCTGGAGGGTGCCGACATCCTGGTCCACCGCCGCCGGCGGTGGTTCGACAGGGAAAAAATCTCAAAAAGCCAGCAGTAGGGGCTTGTACTCCTCTTCGACAGGTGGTACCATCCGTCATCATGAACGAGACGGATTACAAAGCACTGGCAGACGAGAACAAGCAACTCCGCGACGAGCTCAGCCTGCTGGCGTCGCAGGTCGAGCACCTGCGGTGTGAGCACGATGGTCTGAAGGATGAGTACGACGTTCTCAAGGACAAGTACGACAGGCTGAAGGACATCCTGGCCAAGATCCAGCGGCTGAAGTATGGCAAGAAGAGCGAGAAGATCGATACCTCGCAGCTGATGCTCGACCTGGAGTGGGTGGCCCGTCTGGCCGAAGAGGTCCCCCTGCCGAAGCACGGGTTCGTTGGAGAAGCGCCGGACACCGAGGAAGGCTCGGCCAAGGAGAAGAAGAAACCACGCCATCCGGGCCGACGGCCGCTTCCGGCCCATCTGCCCCGCCACAGAGAGGAGATCCACCCCGCGCCCGAGGACCGGATCTGTCCCTGCTGCCACAAGGAGATGACTGCAATCGGCGAAGAGGTCACCGAGCAACTGGGCAAGATCCCGGCCCGCTTCTTCGTCCGGCAGTATGTGCGGGTCAAGTATGCCTGCCCTGACTGCCAGGAAGGCGTGGTCCGCCCGGAGCTGCCTTCGTCGGCCATCGAAAAGGGCAAGGCCGGAGAGGACGTGCTGGCTGACGTGCTGGTGAGCAAATACGATGATCACCTTCCCTTGCATCGTCAGAGCCGGATCTTCAAGCGCGAGGGGGTTGAGCTGAGCAAGTCAACCCTGTGCCAGTGGGTCGAGGACTGTGCCGGTCTGCTCAGCCCCATCGTCGATCAGATGCACCGGGATGTCCTTGCTTCCCATGTCATCCAGTCCGATGACACGCCGGTCAAGTACCAGGACACGGCCGCTCGACGAAAGAGCGAGCAAGGCTATCTCTGGTCATACGTGGGCGACCGTGGCGACGTGGTCTACCGGTTCAGCACCGGCCGCGGCAAGGGCAACCCGACAACCTTCCTCGAGGGCTTCGAGGGCGTACTGCAGGTGGACGGCTACACGGGCTACAACGAGATCCTGTCTCAAGAGGGCATCACCTACCAGGGCTGCTGGGCTCATGCCCGCAGGAAGTTCTTCGACGCCCGATCGACCGCGCCCCAGGAGGGGGCGGCGGTGATGCTGATGATCAGGTATCTCTACGAGGTGGAGGGCGAAGCCGAAGAGCAGGGGCTGAAGCCGCCGGAGATCGCCGCCCTGCGGGCTGAGAAGTCGAAACTGATACTGGACAAGCTCGAGGAGTACCTGCTCAAGCTGCAGCAAAGGCCCGTACTGCCCAAGAGCCCCTTGGGCACGGCGGTGGCCTATACCCTTGGCCGCTGGGACGCCCTGTGCCTCTACATCACCGACGGCCGCCTGGTCATCGACAACAACAGCTGTGAGCGGTCGATGCGCCGGGTGGCGGTGGGCCGGAAGAACTGGCTCTTCGCCGGCAGTGTTGCCGGTGGACACCGCGCCGCAGTGGTCTACTCACTGATCGAGAGCTGTGCCCGGCTCGACATCAACCCCCACGAATACCTCACCGACGTACTGCGCCGCATCTCCACGCACCCGCAATGCCGCATCGCAGAGCTGACGCCCCGGGGTTGGAAAGCCAGTCGGCTCGCCGAGGCTGACGCAGCGGCGGCCACCGCAAATACATAATCCCACTGGTTCCGTGTCAAAAGATCCGCTGACCGAGGCTGGCGATGTATGTGGGGGTGCAGATGCTCGGACGTTTACCCATATCCTGGAAAGGAAGATCCAGAAGTGTTATGAACCCTCCGGCTGCGGGCCAGGTTTTTCGAGGAGGCGGGCGACGAGCTCGCGGAGGTCCCGAATCTTGAACGGCTTGGGGATGAAATCGACAGCGCCGCCCTTGAGCGCCTCCCTGGCCGTCTCCACGGTGGCGAAGCCGGTGATCACGATCACTTTCGTCGTGGGATAACGCTCATTGATGAAGCGCATCACCTCGATACCGCTCGGCCCGTGCATCTTGATGTCGGTGATGACCACGTCCACCCGGTTTTCCGAGAGATAGTCGAGAGCGGCGCTGCTCTCGGTGAAAGTTTGCACTTGATACCCGGCCCGGGCCATTTCCGCGCCAAGCCGGTCACAGACAATGTTTTCGTCGTCAACAATGAGGATCCGGAAATTCGGGGGCATGGTCTTCCTCCGTTCTGGCAAAAGCCGCCCGCGCCTGCAGGGCCGGCGCACTATGCGGGCCAGGGCATCTTTCTGGCTTTTTTGGCCGCTTTCTTCACCATCGTTCCCAGACCTTCCATCCGGAACGGCTTGTCCACGAAACCGAACGCTCCGGCGAATTCAGCACCGCGCGTGGCCTCGATGGTACGGTAGCCGGTGATGATGATGACCTGGGTCGGAAGTTCCTGCCGTTTCACGGTGACGAGCACGTCGATCCCGGTCGGTCCCTTCATCTTCAGGTCGGTCACGACGACGTGGAAGCACTTCTCCACCAGCCGCTGGACCGCCGTGGCGCTGTCCACGAAGGTCTCCACCGCCATTCCCTGTTGCTCCAGGTAATCCTTGAGCCGCTCGCAGACGGTCGGCTCGTCGTCGAGAACCATCACCTCAATTGTACTGGTCATCTTCTGCTCCTTTGTTGGGTCTGCGTTGAGCGAAGCATCGTACTTCCCACTGAGAAAATTCGCTACCAGCCGATCGATCACCTCGTCGCTGCGCAGCAGGATGTCCAGCTGGCGCGAGAAACCAATCAGCCGTCCGATCATTTTCAGGTGCTTTTCGCAGATAGGGCGGGGAACGGTTTGGAGCCGCGCGAGGATCAGGTCCCCTTCCTGGTCCGTTCGAAAATCGTAATGGGCCAAAATGGTTGCCAGGAGCCTGGCCCGCCTCGTCCGCCGGGTGACGTCCGTCACGCCGCCGACGAAACGGAAGAGGATATAGTTGTATTCAGGCTCATCGCTGATCGAGGCGTCGACGACGTTGAAATGGTAGCCCACGCGGAGGTTGAGGTTAACGTAGTTCCCGGCGACGATCGCCACGTTGCGCTGGACGGAGTCGGCGCCGGGCACGGTCAGGGGGCCGGCCCGCGTGGCGCTGGCCATGAATCCCTCCAGGTCCATTTCCGCCGGATCGGTGTTCCAGACCCCTGGCGTCAGCAACCCCTGCAAGAGGAGCTTCAGGGGCTGCGAGGTCACCTCCTCGAGGGCCAGCATTCCCCGCCGCGCCGCCGCAGCGGTGCCGCCGCCGAGGTCGATGACCGACAGGTCGAGAGGGATCTCCAGGTCGAGGAGGCGGGCCCCGGCTGCCCCCAGCCGGATTCCTTCGAGGCGGTTGAGCTCGGCCAGGGCCCGCTCGTGGGCGAAGCGGAGAATGTCGTGGTATGTCCGGCAGTGATCGGGCGAGAAGGTCGAGGCGCCGGGGTCCCGGAGATGCAGGGGGGCGATGTGCCGGAGCATGCGCCGCAACACCCGGAACTCCGGGGTCTCCTGGTAGCGCTGGCCGCCGAGCAGTTCGTGGAGCAGCAATTCCCCGACCTTTCCCTGGTAGACGATGTTCTCTTCGGCGTCCACCGTGGCCACCGTCCCCGGCTGCAGGATCCGGGTGGCCTCCAGGGTGTTGACCAGCATCGGGATGCGGAACTCGCGGGCCACGGTGGCCAGGTGCCCGGTGACCGTGCCGAAATCGCAAATCAGGGCGCCGGCGACCGCGGCAAGCGGGGTCAGGCGGGGCGAGGCCTGCCTGGTGACCAGGATGTCCCCCGGATGGAAGCCCTCGGCGCTCCCGTCGGCCCCGATGACGAACACCGGGCCGGCGGCCACCCCCCGGCAGGCCACCTCCCCCCGGCCCTCCATCAGTTTCGGGTAGCGCTCGCGCACCCGCGAGAGGTTCCCGCCCGGCGGCCGTTTTTCCGGGTCGACGCGCAGCGGGCGGGCCTGCAGCACCACCAACCGGTTGTCCGGGCCGAGCGCCCACTCGATGTCCTGGGGAGTTTTCATGTGCCGCTCGATGCGCAGCGCAATCTCCGCCAGGGAGGATAGGATCTCGTCGCCGACTGCCGGGGCCGTCCGCTGTTCGTTCGGCACGGCCGCGGCGCGCACGTCACGGTCTGGTGCTGCGACCCACATTTCCGGCTTGTCGGCGATCTGCCGGGATATGACCGGGTAGGGCCGGTCGCGGGAGACGTCGAAGCGGTCCACCGCCGATCGCCCGTTCACCACCGAGAGCCCCAGGCCCGGCCCGGCGGTGACGATGAGGACGTTGCGGTCCGGTTCCATCGGGTCCACGGTGTAGATGACGCCGCTCGCCGCTGCCGGGACCATGTGCAGAACCCCGACGGCCATTCCCTCGGGTTCCGGGGGAAACCCGTGCCTTTGGCGGTACTCCGCCACCCGGGCGGAGAAGAGGCTGGCCACCACGGTGAGCCAGGCCGCGGGCAGCTGTTCGGGGGGTACGTTGAGCTCCGTGGTGTACTGTCCGGCGAAACTCACCTCTCCGTCCTCGCCGACGGCACTGCTGCGCACGGCGAAACGCGCCGAGCGGTCCCAGGTGGAAAGGGCCTGGCGAATGGCCCGGACGACTGGTGGGGGCGGCTCTGCCGACGCCAGGGCCGCAGCCAGGCCGGCCGCGGCCGCCACATCTCCCTTGCGGATGGCGGCAAGCAGCGGCTCGAAATGCGGGCCGCCGAGGAGCAGGTTCGCCGCGCGCACGGTGACCACGAAGCCGTCGGGGACCGGAATCCCGAGCCGGCGGACTTCGCCCAGCCGCGCGATCTTGTTCCCTGCCGCATCCGCCAGCTCGGTCCCGACCTCGTCGAGACCGATGATCAGCGGCATCGCGGCGGCGGTGTCCTGCTGCGCTACGCAGGCATGGACGGCGCCCTGGATGCGGTCGAAGGCCCGGCCCAGGGCCGGGTAACGGTTCCCGGAGATCTCGCCGAGGCTGCGGACCACCGCGGAGACCGCCTCGGCCAACCGGGCGTCCAGTTCCTCGAGGTAGCGGGTGTCGAAGAGATACTCCCCGCCGAGTTTCTCGCCGGCATCGGTGATCAGTTTCAGCACATGGTTGTTCTGTTCAAGGAGGCGGCGAAAGCACTCGAACCGCTTCCGCAGCGTCTCCAGGGTCAGGCCGGGTCGTCGTCGTCGGATCAGGTCAAGGAGTTTCACACCAACCTCCTCAATGAACGCCACCAGATTTCCCGCTGAAGATCAGGCCGGTGAGAAGTCCGACCGCCACGGCGCTGATCACTGCGGCGATGCCGTAGAGCAGGCCGTGGTGTACGGCCAGATCATTCAAGGTGCGGACGATCCCAACCTGCTCGACGGTTACCCTGGCCGAGGCAAGGGGGACGCCCTGTCGGTCCTGGAAGGCGAACAACTCGACCAGGTATTCCCCGGCCGGCGCCCGGGCGGGCAGCTGGAACGAACCGGTCAATACCCGGCTGCCCCGGTCATCTCTTGCCCCGCCGGACGGGCGGAGCCCTCCCTCCGCGATGGCGAAGAGGTGGTCGTTCTCCTTCAGCTTCACCAGTTCGGCGAGCAGGGTGCTGTCTCCCGGCGGTGCGGAAATCACCGTGTGATAGCCCAGTTTCCAATGCGCCAGCACCTCCGGCGGCGCCAGCTCTTCCAGCGGCCCGGAAGTTGCCAGGAGGTAGACCGAGGGGACATCCTCGAAGGTCACCTCCCCCACGCTCATCCAGAGGACACCCCCGATTTTCCCCTTCTTCTTCAGCTCCAGCCGTTCCGCACGGCCCGTCAGGCGTACTGCTGCCGCATCGCAGCCCGCCGGCAGTTCCAGGCGGATATCGAGATCGATTCCGTCGTAGAAAAGGCCGACGGCCACCCGTTCCGGCACGATGGTCAAAGGTCCGGCATACGCGATGGCCGGGGCAACAGCCGCGGCTGCGATGAGAGCCAGTATCACGACAACGGTACTGGAAGTTCCCGGAAGTTTCATGGTCAGTGACCGCCCTTGTAAGCGAGGAGGATGGCCGGTGTGATGAGCAGCCCCAGCAGCATCTTCAGCATTACCCCCAGCACCAGCACCGCCATCAGGATCTTCAGCTGATCGGCCTTCAGCCGGCGCCCCAACCGCACTCCGATCTGGGCGCCGATGACCGAGCCGATGAGCAGCAGCAGCACAAGGACAAAATCCACGGTGTGGTTAATGTACGACTGGAGGATGGTGACGTTTGCGCAGGTGAAGAGGATCTGGAACAGGCTCGTTCCCACTACCACGTGCATCGGCATCCGCAAGAGGTAGATCATAACCGGCACCATGATGAACCCGCCGCCTACGCCCATGATGGCGGCAAGGACCCCCACCAGTAACCCGAGCAGCAACGGCATGAAAACCGAGATGGTCACCTTGGAGCGGGAGAAGGTCATCTTGATCGGAAGGCTCTCGACGATCCGCCGGTAGATCGAGGGCCTGGAGACGGATGCGGTCGAGGGGCGCCGCCCGCGCAGCGCGGTCAGGCTCTCGAAGAACATGTAGGAGCCGACGCCGCCGAGCATCAACACGTAGACCACGGTGATGACGAAATCCGCTTCGCCGAGGCGGCGGAGGATCTTGATCACCTGGACCCCGAGCGTGCCGCCCGCGACGCCCCCGATGAGCATGAAGATCCCCATCCTGATATCGACGGTGCGCTCGCGAAAATGGGCAAAGCAGCCGGACGCTGACGCGGCGACGATCTGATTCGAGTCGGACGCGGCCGCCACCGTCGCGGGAATGCCGAGCATCATCAGCAGTGGGGTCATGAGAAATCCGCCGCCAACTCCGAAGAGCCCTGAGAGAAAGCCCACCAGTCCGCCCAGGCCGACGAGGACGAAGATATTGATCGAGTTGCCGGCGATGGGCAGGAAAACGTGCATCGGTCAGGACTCCTTCTCGGAGGGCGAGATGATCGGTATCGTGACGGTGAACGTCGTGCCCTTGCCGACCCGGCTCTGCACTTCCAGTTGGCCATGGTGTTTTCCGACGATCCCGTAGGTCACGAACAAACCAAGCCCGGTGCCTCCGCCCACTTCCTTGGTGGTGAAGAAGGGGTCGAAAATCGATCCGAACTGTTCCGCGGGGATGCCGGTGCCGGTATCGGTCACCTCGATGCGAATGAAACCCTCCGGTGCCGGAGAGGATAGTACGCTGATCGTTCCTCCATCCGGCATCGCCTGGATGGCGTTGAGAAACAGGTTGAGGAACACCTGCTGCAAGTCCCGCGGGTTTCCGTGAATCCTGGACATGTTGGGGGGGAGCTGCACCTCGAACTCCACGTCGGCCAGTTCGGCTTCGTTGCTCAGCAGCCTCCTGGCCTCCGCGATCACCTTCGCCAAATCTATCGCAACGAAGATCGGCTTCTCGATCCTGGTGAAGTCCAGCAGATTGCGAACCGTGGCGCTGGCTCGTTCGACCTGGTCCATGATGTCAACCAGCATCTTCTCTTTCTGTTCATCGGGGTAGGAACTCAGCCCTTCCAGCAGGGCCTCGGCGTTGAGCCCGATATTGTTCAGTGGGTTGTTGAGTTCGTGTGCGATCCCGGCGGTCAGTGTGCCCACCGCCACCATGCGGCTCGTCCGGGCGAGCTGGATCTCGCGCTGCTTGAGTTGCAGGAGCATGCTGTTGGCGGCGATGGCCAGATGCGAGAACTCGTCCCGGTATTTCTTGCTTGGAGTGATCGGCGAGTAGTCGCCGCTGGCGATGCGGTGGGTGTATTCGACGAACCGCCGGAGCGGCCGCGCAATCTGACGCTGGAGAAGGTAAGAGACGAAGAACATCACGATCATGATGAAGAACAGCGAGCCCGCGGCCACCAGCCAGGAGGTGCGGATCATGATCCTCAGGTGCAGTTTCTCCTTTTCCGCGAGGGCGGTGGCATCGGCCAGCATCTGGGCCCCCATCCTCCGCAACTCCCGTTCGATCTGGACCCGGTCCATCGACGGGAAAAGGGACCGGTCCTCGTCGATGGCGTTCAGCTTCTCGAGGAAGATGCCATACTGGTCGAGATTGTCCTCGATTTCCTGAAAGGTTTTCAGGCCGACCAGATCGACCACGTTTTCCTTCATGCTGCGTAGCAGTTGATGGGCGGTCTGAACCTGGGTGATGGCATCGTCGAGGTTCGAGCCGTAGAGCAGATAGTTTTTCTCGAAGCGTCGGGCATGCTCCGTTTCGAAGAGGTAGGAGTTCACTTTTTCCAGGAACTCTTCCGAGGTGCCGACCATCGTGATCAGGGTGATCGAGGCGACGATGGCGCTGGCGACGAGGAAGAAATTGAGGAGCATGCTGAGGCCGATGCGGAAGCTGATGCTGATCCTCGGCCGTTCGGCAAGGGCGCGCTGGGCCTCATCGAGGAGCCTCTGGTCATTTTCTGTGAATGACTCCAGCGGGTCTTTCGCTGGAGCACCCGAATGTTCATTCATCTCGGAACCAGGAGAGGGGTTCATACCAGGTAATTGGGGATCACAACGTTATTGATCACCTCTTCGACCCCCTTGACGCTTGAGCCGGTCCATCAGCGTCGGCGCGTGGTCGAGGGCGGCGATCGGTGCCGTCGCCGGGACCCCGTAACGATCGGCTGCTGCGGAAATCACCTCACGGCTGAGGCACGAGCAACCCAACTCCTGCGCCAGCCTCTCGGCCAGTTTTGCTCCCCCGCTGAACGTGCCACGAGAAATCGTGATGATCGGCATGGTTGAGAACGTCCTTTGGCGTACATAACTCCCGGGAAGGAAGGGTGGTATTCATTTCGTTTCCCGAGACGCTCTGGCGGTAAAGACCAGGCCGGCTGAATCAACCGGCGACCGATACAACCAACATGTTCTCAACCCGGAGCGTGTTCTGGATAAGATGAACACCTGACGCAGGCTACCATATAGCGCCCATTCATAAAAGCAAAACGCTATCCCCTGACGGGTATGTGTGCCGTGACCTGTCGCTGGCGACTCTCCAAGTCGTTGCTACCATATGAAATGTGGTCACAATGCGTAATGAAAGCTGTTGCCGGGACCGCATGATGAACATATCACCTGGCCGAGGAAAGATCCCTCGCCGGCGATTCTGCTAACCGACTGGGCCTCCAGAGCCGCCATACAAAAATATTGCTCCCCGGGTCAATCAAAAGGTAGAACATTTCGGGATGTCTTTACGTGACGCCAACCCCACCAGGACACCGAGCCCGGGCCAATTCCCCCTCCCGATTAATCAGTCACCTCACGGCGCGATCCCCGTCACCGTGCAGGAGGCCGTGTCGGTGTCCCCGGCCGGTGGGTAGGGCGGCTGGTTGTACGGCGACGGTGTGACATCCGCCGCCAGGAACCGGAAGTCGTTCGGTCCGACCAGGCGGCCCAGCGCCGGCAGGGCCTGGTTCCATGACGTGGCATAGCTCCCCCCGGCGTCGATGTTCGTCCAGCCGGAGCGCCAGTTCGAGTAGTGCTGCCCCCCCGCCAGGTCGAGGTCGATCCGCCCGGCGATCCGCCGGACCTGCTGCGCGTAGAGGTTGTCCAGCACGGCGGTCATCGTCGTGGCGAAAGGCAGCGTCCCCGAAGCAGGCTGACAGGTCAATCCTGCGGCAACCGTCGAGATCGGGCCCGTGAGTTCAGCGAGGAACCACGCCTTGTTCTCGGGCGTGATGAGGATGTGTTCCTGGTTCTCGACGGGAAAATACACCGCCGCGAAAGGCGTAAGAGAGAGAAGGTCGGAGTCGCCGGCGATATCATGGAAGGGGTCGTCCACGGCGAGGGACAGGGCGCTGACCGTGGGGATGAACGCGTGCGCCGGGTGCAGGGCGATGATGTCGCCGTAGGGGGCCGGGACCGCGTCCATCTCCGCCATCGAGGCGCGGGAACCGCCCGGCGCGCCGTCCCACGGCAGCGTGCCGGAAACGGTGACCGACATGAACGAGTCCTGCAGCGGCCAGATGAGGTCGATCATGCCGTCGAAGATCAGCTGACTGGATCCGTCGGGCACCGCCCAGATGTTGCCCGTGATGTCGACGAGGAAGCTGGCGTATTCCCAGCGCACGATCTGCGCCGCCGCCGCGAACCCCTGGGTCGCGCCGTGGCCGCTGCCATTGGCCACCGCGACGAGGCGCGGCATTGCCGGGTACTCGCCGAGGGCCGCGAAATCCGCCAGCAGCGCATCACGCTGCGGATCGGCGACGCCCGTGGAGGAGGGCGGCGACGTGTGGTGATAGAGCAGCATCTGGCGCGCGGCCGGCGTGTCGAGCCGGCTGAGCAGGTAGGCCGCCTCTTCCGACTCGCCCTGGAAGAAGTCCAGCCAGTACTGCATGCCCAGTGGAATGTCGGCGCCCCGCTGGGGCGCGTCGAAGGAAACGAACGTGTTCACGCCGTGCGGCAGCGCCGCCTGTTCCATGTAGGACAGCGCATAACGGCCCACCAGTCCGCCCATGCTCGCGCCCACGAGGGGAAACGCGCGGCCCGGCGCGATCGCCGTCTGCACCGTCTGCAGCAGCTTCACGACGAGATAGGCGTTGCGCTGGATGGGGTCGGTGGCCGACGTGAAATTCAGGATCACCGCGTCGCGTCCCTGCGCCCGCAGGTCCTCGAGCATATTCTCCTGGTTCAGCAGATCGTAGAGCACGTCCCAGCCCATGCTGTCGTCGAGGTCGAAGCCCTCGATCACCACCACCGGATCCTCGAGCGACGCGTGCCCGTCCGCCAGGTAGACGTAGGCCTCGCCGGACGCCGTCGAGCCATCGTAGGGGATGTCCGCCGTCAGCGGCCAGATCGCGCTCGGGGCGGGCGCGCGCAGCGCGGCCACCTCGAAGGGGAAGCGGCTCCAAAGGACACGGCCGTCCGCGTGGCTCGCGCGGAGGTGTACGGTGCGCGGGCCGGTGCTCGCATAGTGCACGGTGACCGGCGTGTCGAACTCCACCGCGCGCAGGCCGAGGTCGTCGTCGAAATCCACGTCAACGCGTGCGGGCAGGGGCCCGCCGGTCACATAGAGGGCACGCGGCAGGACGAAGGAGACGCTCGCGCCATGGTACGACCGCGCCGCCAGGGTCGTGGCCGCGAAGGCATGCTTCCGGGTGAGGTAGTCGCCGGTTGCGGCACCCGGGGACACGGCAACGCGGTCGCCCTCGATGAAGAGGGCGCCACGCGCGATCGCGTCGGGCCTCAGACGACCGTAGGGCACGTCGAGCACCGCCAGCGGAATCGCGTCGTCCCCTCGCAGGGCTGCCGTCACCGCGCGTATCTGCGAGGGGGTGGGCCAGGACGACGGCGGGGCGGGCAGCGACGCGAGGCGCAGTTCGAACAGCGCCTGGCGCCAGCGGTCGATGGGGACGAGCGGGGCCGAATCGCTCCCGTCCAGTTCGGGCACGCCGGCCAGCGGCAGGACCCGGTCGTAAAGAGGACCGGGGCCGAGGCCGGAGAGCGCATTGCGCAGCGGGTCGCCGGGGGCGGCGCCCCTGTGCTCGCCGTATGCATTGTCGTCCGATGCCGCGCCCGGGCCGTCTGTTTGCGCCCGGGCCATCCCCCCGCCGAGCAGGGCAATGATGATTCCCCCGACCGCCAAGATATCGATTCTGCTTTTCATGAGGCTGCTCCTCGCAGTTCCTTTTCCATTATTACAGCACAGCGCGATTCCCGTCACCGTGCAATTGGCCGTGGCGGCGTCGCTTCCGGCGGGTATGGTGGCTTATATCCTGCCATTTTCAGATCAACACAACAGTACAACCTGCAGTTGTACGTGGCAAGGATTATCAACCTGTGGCTTCTGAATAATCCATCCGATTGCCAGATCAGGAAGTATAGCCAGACCAAAGGACACGATCCGGGACTGCGTATTTCCCATCGCGATCGCGGAGTGGATAGCGCGGGGCTGTAATCCATGGGAAGGTCTTGATGAGCTGCCGGCCAGTCCCGCCTGCTGATGGGGAATCGGAGATATTGAAGTGAAAACGAACGTGGCTCCCCAGGTGCATCTGGATTCGAACGGCTTGTGAGAGCCTGTGATTACCCATCAGAACTCGCTGGTCCTCTACAGTCGCCACGGTTGAAATTCACCGGTCCGGGTTGTAGCATGCTCCATATTTCGCCTGATTCCCTGAGGATGGAGTTCAAGTGGGCTCATTGTATCGGGAAGAACTGTGGAGGCCCTGTTTCGGGCAAGGAGGAGAACGATTGTTTAGCAACCGGAAATGTTGGAGTGCGGTACTTTTCGCCCTGATCACCATCACCGCCGCCGGTGTCGGCCTGGCCGAAGAAGAGACCGGACCGGCGGTGCGAGCAAGGTTGGAGATGAAAGGGACTTACATCCGGGTGGCCTACAATACAGAGTCGTGGGTGGTGCTCGGTTTCCAGCCGGCGAATTTCTTTGTGGGTGAAGACTGGATGCTGCTGGACGTGGGCCTAACGCTGCTTGAGGGGCAGGCGAACCAGAATCTCACGCGTGAGGGTTTCAAGCTGTTGACCCCCGAGGGAAGTGTCCTCGCGATGGCCACGCGGGAGGAATACGGGGCAGCGGCAGGACCGCTCAAGATGCTGAACAAGAGAGCCAACCTGCAGGGAGAATCTATAAATCACTTCCCGGTCGGGACAACCGAGCCATGCCGAATCGGCCTCTTCTCGGATCCCACTGAGGATTCACCAGTGCCCTGTGAAAAGGTCGAACTGGCCAACGGGCGCGCATGCCTCGGCCGCCTGTTCTTCGAGATTCCCGGCGGCATCCAGTATGGTCAGTACTGGCTCCTTATCCAGTTCGACAAGAGCCAGCTCAAGGTGCCGTTCAAAGTCATGACCGAGAAGGAAGCGAGGGAGAATTACAAGGCCTATCGCAAGATGGAGAAGGAGCAGAAGAAAGCGAAGAAATCGGGCTGACCTCGATGACACACTCCCGCAATGCGAAGCTCCACGGTATCAGGCGCTACGTATTATTCATGAGCTGCACCGGTCAGAAAGAGTATTTGACCCCGAAAACGATGCTTCCCGCTCCCTGCCAGTCGGTGGCCGTGCCAAACGTGGAGGTGTCCCGCTCCCGGCGCTCGATCACGTACTGGTTGTTGGTCACGTTGAAAAAATCCACCAGCAGGCTCAGCTCGGTGTCCTTGATGTTGAAATCCTTGGACACCCGGAGGTCGAGCCACCAGACACTGCCCATACGATAGGATCCCCGGGGTTCGACAAAGTACTGGTAGTTGTAACTGTTGAAGGGGTAGTTGTCGATGGGAGCGTAATCCTCGACCAGCCCCACACGGGTGTATGGCCTGCCGCTGCGCCAGCCGAATGACGCGCCGGCCACGATGCCCCAGGGCAGGTGATAGGCGCCGTTCATCTTGACGTAGTGCCGGTCATCCCAGGGGAGGTAGCCGTAGCGGTTGTGGATCGTCTCCGGTATGTCGCCGTAATAGCTGTAGCCTTCGGCCTGTCCTGCACCGGCAACCGAACCCTTGGCCTGGGAAAGCGTGTAGACCAGCAGGAACTGGTAGTTGCTGGACAACCGCTTCTTCAGCTCCAGCTCCGGGCCCTTGTAGTCCCTCTTGGCGTCCTTGAAGTTGGTGAAGTAGTACCAGTAGTCGCTGGTTTCACCGGCCAGGATCTCGTCGTAGTTGCCCACCCGGTCCTCGATCATCGTGTCCTGCCAGTTGTAGATCAGTTTGGCCCCGGCGGAGAAATCGGTCGCGAACTCGAACTCGTAGCCCATGACCAGCTCATCCTTGAAGTTGGGGGTCAGGTCGGGGTCGATCTGGGTCTGGTTGAACTCGCCGCCGCTGGAGGAGAGCAGCTCCCAGTTGTCCGGATTGAGGGGGTCATTGGGATCGTATACCCCTTCGTAGCGGTAGGTCGTGGACGATGTACGGTTGATATACGACGCCAGCCAGGTGCCCACGGCGTCGAAGTAGCGGCCGTAGTTGAAGTAGGCCTTGGAGCGCCCGTCACCCCTGACGTCCCAGCTCACGCCGGCCCGCGGCGCCAGCAGGTTGTTGAACTCGTAGGCCGGGCTTTGCCCGCCCGATTCGTTCAGGTAGGTCTGGGTCTGCCGCTCCCAGCGCAGGCCGAGGTTGAAGGTCCAGTTGTCGCGCCAGGTCCAGGCGTCCTGGGCGAAGGCGGTGAGGATGTCACCGCCGTTGGTGCCCAGCTCAGGCGTGGAGTAGGTCCAGCGGTCGGGGAGCGGGTTGCCCTGACCATCCACCCGGTTGATGGTGATGGAGTGGCAAAAGATGCCGTCCTCGTGCATGTGAAAGTCCTGGTATTCCACACCGAGCTTGAAGTTGTGCTCGCCGCCCCAGTCACCCTTGTAGTAGTTGAGGATCGCCTGGTACATATCCCGTGGCCGGAGGTCATCCCACTGCGTGCCGGAGTTGCCGGAGTAGATACGTGTCCCGCCGAAGTTGTCGTCGATGATCTGGATGTCGCCGTCCAGCCCCGGAACGGCGTTGGCCGGCCCGGTTCTGATCATCACCTCGTGGTGCGCCACCTTGACATCGAGAAAGAGGTTGGGGCTAAAGATGCTGGTCCACTGCAGCTTGGCCAGGTAGCCGCCCTGCTCCTTGATGCCCAGGGCGCTGGACTGGATGAACGGGTCGGTGGAGAGGGCGTCGCGGCTGTCGATGGTGGCCGGGTCGCTGGCGTACTGGGCGAGGAGCTTGTTGTCCGCGTTGATCTGCCAGGTCAGCTTGCCCATGTATTCCTCGAAAACTTCGCTCAACTTGAGGCTCTCGTCGAAATCATTGGTCCCGGTGATCCGCCGGGTGGTGTTGCTGTACGAAGCAAAAAACCAGAGTTGGTCCCGGATGATCGGGCCGCCGAAATGGAAGGCGCTTTCGATGTTGTAGTAGTCGTCCTCGTGCACGGGGTTGGTTTCGAGATTCTGGTGCCGTTTGAGGTCGAGGTTGGTGTAGTAGATGGGCACCGCGCCGTGGAACTCGTTGCCCCCCGACTTGGTCACCACGTTGACGATGGAACCGGTGGCCCGGCCATATTCAGCCTCGAAAGCCCCGGTCTTCATCTCCACTTCCTGGATCGCCTCGTAGCTGAAATTGATACCGAAGGTACCGGACCCGTTGTCGGTGGTGTCCACGCCGTCGATGAGAAAGATGTTGTCGCGGTTGCCGGCGCCGTGGACGAAAACATTGGCCGTCCCGGCTACACCGGCGGCCATGGTCATGGCATCGAAATAGGAGCGGCCGGTGGGGATATCTTCCATGAACTCGTACGTGATGATCTCGCTGATCGAACTCTTCTTGGCGTCGATCAGCGGCGCCGTGCCGACCACCGTAATCTCGCCCAGGTCGCCGGTGGACTCGGCCATGCTGAAGTCCACCCGCTCGGTCTCGCCGATGTTGACCACGATACCGGTCTGGATCACGCGCTGGAAGCCGTCCAGAACGGCCGCGACCTGGTAGTCGTGGCCCACGGGGACCAGCGGTATGCGCCAGCGGCCGTCCTCATCGGTGACCGCCATGCGCTCGCCCTGCATGGCCGGGCCGCTGACCGTGACGGTCACGCCGGGCATCGGGCCGCCGTTCTGGTCCAGCACAAAGCCGATCATCTGGCCGTCCTGGGTGTCGGCGAAGGACACGGGGACAGCAAACAGCACGAGAACCAGGAACCCGCAAAGCAGTTTATTGATGTGTGAGATCATGGCTGAAATTCCTCCCGACGGTTATCGGTACATTCAATGTATCGCCTACCCGGCTTCGTGGCGCCGTTTTCCGGTTCGCCGAGCTGTCGCTCGTCAAAAACCGAAACAGCTGTAAATTCAACAAATTGATAGAATTGCGCTTGCAAGGTAAAATCGCTGTATAATGAGGATATTCTACCGCATTGTGACCGCGCTTTTCCACTCAGTTGGATCGTTGTCTCGAACGAGAACAGACCCGGCCACCGAGAATCCGGCCTTGCGACAGCCGGTGGAGCCTTGGTACAGCACGGGAGATATTGACGCCAGCTAAGGAAATGCCTATTCTTTAATCACTATCCTTCAGGCTGAGGTTGCGCCCATGCTCGGCAATGAGACGTTGTGTTCGGTTCGGACGGCCGTCACGGTCGAATCCCATCCGGCGGCTTCGAGCCCCTTCCGCCTTGCCACCCCTTCGCGCCGATCGATCCAGTGGCAAAGCATCATCGCGGTCGTGCTGGCGCTGTGCGCAACGTCGTGTTTCGGACTGGCGGGCAAAGAACGCGGTGACCTCGTGATCGTCGGTGGAGGCCTCAGCTCGGAAAACGTCGAGATCATCGCCGACTTCACGAAGGGCGCCGGCCAGCGCGTCCTCGTGCTTTGCACCGCGAGCGGCGAGCCGGAGGTGAGCGGGCCGGCTGCCGTGGAGGATCTGACTCGCTGCGCGCAAGCCGGACAGTCGATCCGGGTCCTCGAAATTCTCGCGACGACGCCGGAGCGTGCCGAGGATCCCGAGTACATACGGCAGATCGAGGAAGCAGATGCCCTGTGGTTCACCGGCGGCGACCAGTCGAGGATCACGCGCGTATTTCGACCCGGCGGAGTTGATTCGGCGGGATACCGCGCGGCGAGCAAACTCCTCGCCCGCGACGGCCGCATCGCCGGGTCCAGCGCCGGTGCCGCGATGATGTGCGATCCCATGATCGCCGGGGGCTCGAGTCGGTCGGCCTTGCTCGAAGGCCTCAAGGACGGCGGCTTCGAGATGAGGCAGGGGATGGGCTTCTTCACTCATGGTCTGATCGACCAGCACTTCCTGCGCCGCGGGCGCATCGGGCGCATGATCGTCGCCATGGAAATCGCGAAACAGGACATGGGCTGGGGTGTCTCCGAAGACTGCGCGCTTTACGTGGATCGCGCGACCGGGGCGGGATACGCCATTGGTGAGCGCGCGGTGCTGCAGATCGATGCCCGGGAGGTGGGTCGCGACGGGGCCGACCGCCATGGACTGCGAATCTCGCTCATGTCCCGTGGCGACGGGATCGACTTCGGTCGACATACCATGTCGCCGGCCGCCGGGAAGTCAGCCGTCGCTCCGGCCCCTCGTTCCGCGACGAGTGCCGAGCTCCCGCTCGAACCATTCGCCAGCGAAACCGTGACCCGGCTGATCGAGCGGCTGGCCACAGATCCGCATACGCCCCAACGGGCCGAGAAGGACGGCATCGCCCTCATCGTGCGGGCGGACGATCGCACGCGATTCGTGGCCTTCGACGCCGAGTTG
>JAQAZP010000249.1:0-13905 GCA_032127265.1 Acidobacteriota bacterium | reverse complement strand
CAGGTGTCGTCCGGGGGCGCGTTGGGATCGGCATCGAGGAACACACCGATGGTGTCCGAACTGCCGCCGCTGTCACCCCACTCGCCCTGGCCGGGGTTGGTGCCCTTGGATTCGGACCAGGTGTAGGAGCCGAAGACCATGAAGTTGTTCGACATGGCCTTGTGATACGTCAGTTCCACTCCGTCGTAGTCGCGCCGTTTCACGTCGGGGTTGGTCACCAGCCAGTCGCCAGACTCGAGCACCACGTCCTCGATCAGGTCGCGGGTCTTGCTGTTGATGTAGCGCAGGCCCATGGCCTGGGTGTCGCTGAGCTTCCGCTCGTAGCCGATGATGAACTTGTCCGAGTGGTGCGCTTTGAGGTTGGAGTCGAAACCGTCCAGCGGGAAGAGGGGCTGACCCTCGTTGCCGCCCTGGGTGAAGTTGTACTCCCAGGCGCCGTTCCACACCGTGCCGTCGATGTCCGTCCACTGGCCGCCCGCATCGGGGTTCCAGAGGTAGTTGTGGAAGGAACTGGTGGAGGAGGAGTTCATCACCCAGCTGATGTTCAGGCCCGAGAAGTCATAGAAGCGGCCCCAGAAAACCTTGGCCACGTTCACTGAGTCCTTGGTGATGTCCCAGACCGCGCCGATCCGCGGGGCGTGGGAGGAGATGTCGTAATACGATTCGCCCAGGTTGTTCCGCATCTCCATCTGCTCGTAGCGGTACCCGAGGTTGAGGGTCACGTTCTCCGCCACGTCCCAGGTGTCCTGCAGGAATGCCACGGTGCCGTCATTGTCGTTGGGGTCGCCCGCCTGCTGGAAGCGGATGTCGAGGCTCTCCGGAGCGCCTTCGTAGAAGGTGTAGTCGTAGCCGTTGCCGGGCAGCAGCCAGACTTCGTACTTTTCGGCTTCAGTGTATTCGACACCGGCCTTCAGCGAGTGGTCGCCCCACAGGTCATCGAGATAGTGGGTGTAGTGCAGTTTGTAGTCATACTGCGTGGTGTCGTAACTGTAGGTGCTGGCGCCGCCCCAGCTCGCGCTGGTCCCGCGGTCGAAGTAGGCCGCGTTTTCGGTGTCACCGTAAGGGAGGATCTGGCGATCAACCGTGGTGCTGCCGAACTTCAACTCGATGAACGAGTCGGGGGTCAGGATGCCGCGGTAGGTGGCCGAGATGTGATCCAGGTCCCGTTTGTCGCTGCGCTGGGATTCGGGCGCCGTGTCGAAGTCGTCACGGTTCGAACGGTCGAAGCGCTGACCGATCCAGGAGGCGTTGATCGAATGGTTCTCGTTCATCGACCAGGTCATCTTGAGGAACGGGGCGATGTTCTCGTCGTCGCGGTTGTACGAGTAGCCGTAGTTGTCCTGCTGGCTCGAGTCGGACCAGGTCTGGTCGAGATACTCGATGGAGCCGAAGTACCACAGCTTGTCCTGCACGATGGGCCCGCCGAGGTTGAACACCGGAGTGAAGTATTCCTGCTCCACCGCACCGACGGCCGAGCCGTCGACGTTGTTCTCGGGGTTGCCCTTGCCGGGGATCAGCATGGTGGCGATCAGGCTGCCTTCGAGATTGTTGCCGCCGCTCTTGGTGATCACGTTGGCCACCAGGCCGGTGGCCCGGCCATACTCGGCGGCGAAGCCGTCGGTGAGGATCTGGATTTCCTCGATGGCGTCGTAGTTGATGTTGTGGCCGTAGCCGTTGGTTTCGGGGTCGCGGGCCGAGATGCCGTCGATGAGGAAGTTGTTTCCCACCTGGCCCTCACCGCGTGAGCTCGGGTTACCGTCGCCCGAACCGCCATACTGGGTGTCGGTACGGGACTGGACGCCGGGAACGAAGTTGAACAGGTCCTGGTAGCTGCGAGTTGTGGGCAGCCGCTCCAGGGTTTCCGACTCGAAGGAGGTCCCCACCTGGGTGGTGGTGACGTCGATCACCGGCGCCTGGGCCACAACCGTCACCTCCTCGGAAACCTTGGAGGGAGGCAACTCGATCTCGACGATTGTTTCGGTTCCCAGGGAGACCCTGATCTCTGTCTGGATGACGGTCTGGAAACCGTCCATCGCGGCTTTGATGGTGTACCGTCCGGGGGGGCACTGGACAAAGCGGTAGGCGCCCTCACCGTCGGTCACGGCTTTTCTCGTGCCCTGGAGGTTGTCAGATTCAATGGATACTGTTGCACCGGGAAGTGGCACCCCTTCGGCGTCCATGATCACGCCCTGGATGGTTCCCACCTCGGCTGCTCTTGCTTCCTGAACGGGAAGCGCCCACATGAACAGGAGAATGAGCGCCACTCCAAGAGCAGCGTGCATCGAGGTTCTCGCGAACTTCAGGTTGCTCATTCCGATCACTCCTCCTTTCGGCCGTCTCGGTGGAGAACTGACTCCGCCGTCGGCTGGCCGATCTGTTTATTCTTGTTGTTATGTACAGCGTTTTCCGCCGCGTCGTTCACCAAAACGGTGCGGCCCGTCTGGCCTTCACCTCCTTTCATATTGCCGGCTCGGAAAGCCGGACCATGACCGCTGTCACGGCCGGAATAGTACCACTCAACCATGCGCAGACACGGACATCGGCCACGGATATCCGGATCCCATTGATGGCATCGGAATCGGTCTCCGTGGTCCACGTCTGCGGATTGCGGTTGTTCCGGTCATTTAAACCAAGTCGTACCACATGAACTGCAATATTACTGCCATGATTCATTTGAAGATTTCTAATGTCCCATTTATACCAAATTCATGAAAAATTGACAAGTTATCGCTTGTCGAGTGTGAACTGACCGACCGATGGGACAGCGGTGAAATCCATTTCCTTGAAGATCGGTTCAATATTTTGAAGAATGGCGGGCGCCAGCGTCGCGAACACTGAGTTGTTTGGGATCGCATATGATTGACATGGAAAGGGGTTGGCGTTATTCTGCCGAGGTTCTGCGCCAACCGCATCAGAACCATTGTTTCCATCGGGGATTCGGGAATTGGACCAGGTCCCCCATTCCGGCTACGGAGAATCATGGCAGGTGAACTGAAACGGCACTGCTGGACCCGAAGGACCCTGGCTATTCTGGCGGCCATGGTGCTGATGTTGGTTCTTGTCGGGGCGACGGCCCACAGGGCGCATTGTTCCCCAACCCTTCTCCTCGAACGTGACACCGGTGGTGATCAACTTCCGGTGAGCGGTGTGAGCGATGACGAACCGCTGCGCTCGGCCAGTGAGCACGTCGCACCGGGCGGGAGAGAGGTGGTCTATGCCACCGATACCGATGAGCCGGGGGGGGCCGGGAACATCGATCCCCACGCGGACGAAGCCGGGGGGCACGAGCCTGGGGAACACGACGGCGAGGGCCATGATGAGGGCAGCGGGCACCACGGGCCCGGCCTGGGCAGACTGCTGCCCCTCTGGAGCGTGATCCCCTTTGCCGGCATCCTGCTCTCCATCGCGCTCTTTCCCCTGCTGGCGCCCAAGTTCTGGCACCACCACTTTCCCAAGATCTCCGCCGGCTGGGCGGTGCTCTTTGCCGTACCCTTCCTTCTGGCTTTTGGCGGAGACGCACTATACGAGATCCTGCACATCTACTTCATCGATTACATCCCGTTCATCATCCTGCTCTGGGCGCTCTACACCGTTTCCGGCGGTCTCCGGGTCAAGGGCACCTTGCGCGGAACGCCGGCGGTGAACTGCTTGTTGCTGCTCATCGGCACGGTCATCGCTTCCTGGGTCGGCACCACCGGGGCGGCCATGCTGCTGATCAGGCCGCTGCTGCGGGCCAACCAGGCGCGCCGGAACAAGGTGCACACGGTGGTCTTCTTCATCTTTCTCGTGGCCAACGTGGGTGGATCGCTGACCCCGCTGGGAGACCCGCCGCTGTTCCTCGGGTTTCTGCACGGCGTGCCCTTCTTCTGGACCCTGAAACTGCTGCCCGAGATGCTCTTCGTGGCTGTCTGCCTCCTCACCATTTACTACGCTCTGGACAACTGGCACTACCGGCGGGAAGTCCGCGACGGCGGCGGCATCCCCACTGACGGCGAACGGGAACCCATCGGGTTCGAAGGGCTGCACAACCTGCTTTTCCTCGGCGGCATTCTCGGCGGGGTGATTCTCAGCGGATTCTGGCGGCCGGGTTCATACACCGTGCTGGGCGTGCATCTGGAGATCCAGAACACTTTCCGTGATGTCCTGCTGGTCATCATGGGACTGTTATCGTTGTGGACCACGAAGCGGGCGGTGCGCAAGGCGAACGAGTTCAGTTGGTTTCCGATCACCGAGGTGGCCTATCTCTTCGCCGGCATCTTCATGACCATAATCCCCGCCCTGGCCATTCTCAAGGCGGGGAGCGAGGGGGCGCTGGCTCCGATGCTGAGCATGATCCGGGAGCCGGTGCACTATTTCTGGGTGGTGGGGACGCTCTCCAGTTTCCTCGACAATGCCCCGACCTACCTGACGTTCCTCAACTCCGCCCTGGGACAGTTTCATGCCGGCGTGCCCGAGTTGCAGGCTGTGACCCGGCTGATCGCTGACCAGGAAATCTATCTCAAGGCCATCGCCACCGGCGCGGTGTTCATGGGGGCCAACACCTATATCGGCAACGCGCCGAACTTCATGGTCAAGTCCATCGCCGAGGAATCCGGGGTGACCATGCCCAGCTTCTTCGGCTACATGCTCAGATATTCGCTGATCATCCTCATACCGGTTTTCGTGCTGGTGTCGGTTATCTTCTTTTAGAAATACTGTAACGTTTTCAGCTTTCATCCATCTAAGTGTTGAGAAGGTGGTATGCTGAATGCCCGGCAATCACCGAAAGGATGACCTGGAGATGGATAACGGAACTGCGGAATCAAAACCGGGAAAGAAGGGGAAAAAGATGAGCGAAGTTCTGATCATCGTTCTGTTCCTGGTGGGTTGGTATGTGCTCAATGCATTCATTCTGCCCTGGTGCGGTGTCTCCACGTGAATGAGCCGCAGCTGCGCGGTCGAGGATCGACCGGTCCAGTCGATGAGCGGGGATGAGGATGGCGCCGTGAAACCGGCAACGGAATTGGAACCGAGTGGAGAATAGCAGCTATGCCGATCTACGAGTACAAGTGTGGCGAGTGTGAGCTCGTCTTCGAGGTGCTGAAGCGCTCCAGGCTGTCGGAAGACGAGCCGGAGCGGTGCCCCGGCTGTGGTGGGGAGGAGACGAGAAAGCTCTTTTCGTCCTTCGCCGGTATGGTGCCGGTGGCTGCCGGTGGCGGGTGCCCCCAGGCCGGCGGCAGTGGCTGCGGCGGCAGCAGTGGGGGCTTCTCCTGAGGGTAGGACCACCCGGCGGTGCGCCGGGATAACCGATCATGCACAATCAGGCCCCGGAACCGGTATCGAGCCGGCCGGGGCCTCGAGCTGTATTAAAGAGCGGCTGACCGCTCACCGCCTGTCCGCGGTGTCCTGATCAGGTGCGGGTCAGGGCAGCTTCCGGCCCAGTTTTTCCTCCACCGCCTGCTTTTTGCGGCGGATGGCGCCCTCGGCTCCCTGCCGGTCGTCGATCTTCACCACCGTGGACACGCGCTCGGAGAAATCGCGCATTCGCAGGTGGCAGCGCCGGATCAGGTCGAAAACCTCGTCGCAGGGTCCCTCCACCACCGTGCCCATGGGGTTGACCAGGAAGTCGAGGCCGCTGTCCTCCACCAGCCGCATGATCTCGGCCACCGGTCCCGACATGCCGCCGGCCCGGTCCACCGGCGCCACGCTGAATTCTGCAAGCATGATTCACCTCGCTGGGAAAGTAGGGACAGTGAAAAATAGGTAAACGTCCCCATTTCCGTGCGCCGTATCAGACATCAATACAACCCGCCATCCACGGTGAGCACCTGGCCGGTAATGTAGGCCGCGTCGTCGGAGAGCAGGAAGACGGCGGCGGCCGCGGCCTCCTCCACCGTGGCCATCCGGTTCATCGGGGTCATGGCCAGCAGCCGCTTGCGGGCGAAGTCCGGCAGGGTAGCGGTCATGTCGGTCTCCACCAGACCCAGGGCCAGGCTGTTTACGCGCAGACCCACCTTGCCCACCTCCCGGGCCAGTGATTTGGCGAAGGCCATGGCCCCGGCCTTGGAGGCGGCGTAGTTGGCCTGCCCCTCGGTGCCCATCAATCCGCTGATCGAAGCGATGTTGAGCACCACCCCCGACTTGCGCTTCATCATCGAGACGATCACCGACCTGGTGAAGTTGAAGACGCCTTTGAGATTCACGTCCAGCACCCGGTCCCAGGTCTCCTCGTCCATCATGAACAGCGCCCGGTCGGAACGGATGCCGGCATTGTTCACCAGGAAGTCCACTTCGTCGTCGAAGGCCTTGCGAAATGTCTTCACTGCCGCGGTAACCGACGAACTGTCCGAGGCGTCCACCTGCGCCGAGAGCGCCCGCACCCCCAGGGCCTCCAGTTCGGCGGTAAGACCGGCCGCCTCGTCATCCCGGCGGTGGTAGGTAAAGGCCACATTGCAGCCCCGGGCGGCAAGGGCCAGGGCGATGCCCCGCCCAATGCCTCTCGAAGCGCCGCTGATGATCGCGTTCTTGTTCTTGAACATCGCCCTTGAGCGTCCTCCGCTGCTGTTGCGGTTCCGTGACGGTAACCACCGGTGAATATGGTATCACGGCGGCCCCGGCAGGGGGTGCGGGCCGCCGATGATTATCGCGGCACGAGGGTGGTGTGGTAGATCTCGAAGTTTCCGTCACGGTTGTCGTCCCACACCACATGCAGTGTACCATCGGGGCCGGGGTAGATCGAGGCGTCCATGGATACCGCCCGATCCCTGGTGATCCGGGTGGTGACCGACCAGCCGTGTTCCCCCCGGCTCTTGTGGAAGACTTCGTAATTGCCCACCCCCGAATCACTCCAGACCAGCAGGACCGGTCCCCCGGCACTCTGGGCCACCGATGGGTGCCTGATCTCGTAGGCCCGCGGCGCGGGATGGTGCCAGGTGACCCGCTCTTCTTCGGAATCGTTCCGGCCCAGCAAACGGTAGTAGATCTCCGGCTGGCCGTGGCGGTTGTCCACCCAGACCAGGTGCGCGCCGCCCCTGTCCGCCGGCCAGGCCGACGGCTGACCGGCGGCAGTTCCCTGGGGGGTCAGCCGGGTCACCGGACCCCACTCGCCATCGGCCAGCCTGCGGTGGTAGATGCCCGGCGCGCCTTGCCCCGGGGTCATCTTCCAGACCAGGTGCAGCGAGCCGTCGGCGGCATCGGGCACCAGGTTGGGGAAGAAACAGCGGCCGCCGGCAGGGGTCTGGCCCACCGGCACCGGGGCGTCCAGCGGGCCGGCCCCGAGAACGTTGTGGAAGATTTCCCGGCGGTCAGCAAGCTGTCCGGGGAAGGCGAGATGAACCTCTTCACGGGAATCGATACAGAAGGAGGCCTTGTAGGCCACCAGGTCTTCCGGTGTGACGCGGCGGTCCGCTCCCCATCCAGTGGCGGTGAGCGGTTTGGCGTAGATGCCCATGGTCCCGGTGCGTTCGTCGGTGTAGATCAGGGAGAGCCGTCCCTGGCGGTCCGCCAGCAGGTCCGGGGTGCGCGAGGTCCGGCCGTCACGGGGAGAGAGGCGCCGCGGGGCCGACCACTGCCCGGCATCGAACACCGAGTGGTAGATCTCGTAGATCCGGCCGGTTTTCTCCGGGTCGGTGTCCGGATCCTTGTCCGGGTCGGCGGGTGGGGCCGCGTTCATCTCCGCGTAGTCGCTGGCGTCGAACCAGACCAGGTGCGGCCGACCCTCGTGGTCGAAAGCCAGGCTGCGGTCGTGGAGCGCGGCGGTGTGCGAGTTCCCCGGGGTGCGGGTGATCCTCAGTGGCTTGCTCCAGCCATCCCGGTTGTCCTGGGGCAGGGGCAGCAGCCCCTCGCGGTCCAGGCCGTCAGCGATCAGCTCCGCGAACCGGCGGTGGCCCTCGGGGGCCGGGTGCGGGTCGTCAGGGAGGTAGAGCCGCGCGGGTTCCGTATCGGCGGAGAGGGGCGTGAGCAGGTCGATCAGCGGGATATCCAGCCGGCCGCAGGTCTCGGCGAGCGCGATGCGCACCGGATCCTCCAACGGATCGGAGTCGATCAGCTGAAACAGGGCCGGCAGCAGCACCACGGCCAGGCGCCGGTGCTCGCCCGCATCGCTCACCACCTCCCGCGCCCTGAGCAGCACCCGCTCCAGGCGGCGCCGCTGGTCCGCATCCGACCAGAGGCGGGCGTAGCGCCGGCGCTGGTCCTCCACCTCGTCGGGGCGCGCACCGCTGAGCCGCAGCAGCCGGTCCCAGCGGGTGCCGAGGAAGCGGTAGAAGTAGGAGTTGGCCCGCAGCCAGCCGCGGGGTGAGAAGCCGCCGGACGCGGTCAGCCCGGACTGCGGCATCCCCAGTTCTCCGTCCTCTCCCCGGGCCAGGAACGGCCGCTCCAGGTCGTTGACAAAGAGACAGAACAGGACGAGGCGGGGGCGGTAGCGGGCGATGCTCAGTTCGGTCAGCGCCACTTGCTGTTCGAGGTTGTAGCCCGGGACGCCGAGGTTGAGCACCCGCGGCCGCTGTCCGGGACGGGCCAGGCGTGCGGCAACGGTCTCCAGCAGCCTGGGAAAGGCTTCCTCTCCCGACACGCCGAAGCCGGCGGTGAGCGAATCTCCCACCACCGCCACGCGCAGTTCATTTGGCGAGAGGCGCGCCGGGAACGGCCGGTCGCGGAATCCGGCCTCGTTTGTGCGGAAGGGCACGCCGGCCACTTCGATCTCCAGGTCGGGGGCCAGGCTGTAGACAAGTGCCGGTTCCACGGCCGGGACGCAGCTCTCCCGCCAGTCCCAGCGCAGACCCATCAGCATGCTCTCGGCAATGCGGCAGGCCACTTCGCCGATGGCCGAGGCCACGGCCATGGTGACGAGGAGCAGGAGCAGGGAGGGCCAGAGCCGCCGGGTTCGCTGTCCCTGGTTGATCTTTTGTTGCTGGCCGGTCATGGCACTCCGGGGGCCGGTATTGAATGGTTGGAAGGACCGCCACCATCTTAGGGATGGCCCCGGGCAGTGTCAACGACCTCCGGGGATTTGAAGTGCCGGTTCAAGAAAGGGTAGTATCGATGCGCTTCCACGGGAGACTGAACAGGATTTTCGACAGGTTCAAGGGCTGACACATACATGGGCCGGGAGGTTGAGATGAGCTTTTCCGACGGCATCTTCGCTGAGATGACAGACGTGGTGGTCCGCTGCGACCGCGAAGGCGCGACCGAACTGGCCCGGCGGGCCCTGGCCGAGGGGGTCCCGCCGGTGCGGGCTCTCGAGGAGGGCTTTGCGCCCGGCATCCGCAAGGTGGGGGACCTCTGGGAGGAAGGCGAGTATTTCCTTCCCGAGCTGCTGGCCGCCGCCGAAGCGATGAAAGCGGCGATGGCCATCATCGAGCCGGCCCTGCGCGAGGGGGGCGGTGAGGCGCCGGCGAAACGCGGCACGGTGGTGATCGGCACCATCCAGGGCGACATCCACGACATCGGCAAGTCGCTGGTGGCGGCCATGCTCTCCGCCATGGGTTTCAATGTCATCGATCTCGGGCCCGACGTGGCCTATGCGCGTTTCGTCGACACCGTACGCGAGCAGAAAGCGGATCTGCTCTGCATGTCCGCCCTGCTCACCACCACCATGAGCGGGCAGGGTGATGTGATCCGCATGCTGGAAGAGCAGGGCCTGCGCCAGGACGTGCGGGTGCTGGTGGGCGGATCGCCGGTGGACGAGGCCTGGTCGAAGCGTATCGGCGCCGACGGATACGCGCCCAATGCCATGGACGCGGTGCGGGCGGCGGAGAGGGTGCTCGGCCTGGAGAAGGCGGGGCCGGGAGGTGCGTGATGAATATCCTTGAGGCGCTGGCCCAACGCACGGTGCTCTTTGACGGCGGCCTGGGGTCGGCGCTGATCGCCCGCGGCCTGCCCGGCGGCGCGGGCCCCGAGCGCTGGAACCTCGAACGGCCCGAAGAAGTGCGCGAGATGCACCGGGCTTACTTCGAAGCCGGTGCCGACGTGGTGCAGACCAACACCTTCGGCTGCAACCTGGTCAAGCTGGAGAGCGAGGGGATCGGCGAGCGGGAGGAAGAGATCAACGCGGCCGGGGCCGAACTGGCCGTGTCCATCAGACCCCGCGACCGTTTTGTCTCCGGCGACATGGGGCCCACCGGCAAGCTGCTCAAGCCTCACGGCGGGCTGGACCCGGCGGCGGCGGAAGAGGCCTATGCCCGTCAGGCGCTGCTGCTGCTCGGCGGGGGCGTGGATTTCCTGGCGCTGGAGACCATCTTCCAACTGGCCGAGGCCGAGGCGGCGCTGCGCGGCATCCGCCAGGTGAGCGAAGGCCCGGTGCTCGTTTCGCTGACCTTCGAACGGAAAAAGCGTGGTTTCTTCACCATCATGGGGGAGACGCCGCTGCAGGCTGCAGAGAGGCTGGGCGAACTGGGAGTGGACATCCTCGGTGCCAACTGCACCCTCACCGGTGACGACATGGTGGCGCTGGCCGAGGAATTCAGGGGCGTCACCAGCCTGCCGCTGGTGATGCAGCCCAATGCCGGCCAACCTCGTATACCCGAAGACGGCGGCCCGCCGGTGTATGAATGCGACCACGAGGAATATCTGGCGAACATGATGCGCATGGCCGACGCGGGGATCAACGGTCTGGGCGGCTGCTGCGGCACCGGTCCGGACTTGATCGCCGCTCTGCGGCAGCGCCTGGATCAGCGGTAAGGAGGGGGAGATGAAGGGAATCAGACCGACCGTGCGGCCCTTGAGCGAAGAATTGGTGGAAAAGGTGTTCGCCGAGGCTCTGGACGTCCTGGCCCGCAAGGGTATCTTTGTCGAGAACGACGAGGCCCTCGAACTTCTGGACGGTGCCGGTGCCCGGCCCCAGGATTCCGGGCCCGAGGCCGGTGACGCCAGCCGAGTGGTCCGCCTGCCCGAGAATCTGGTGGCCCGGGCGCTGGAAAGCGCACCGAAACGGATCCGGGTCTATGATGCCGCGGGCGAACCGGCCATGGACCTGGGGGAGGACCGGGTTCACTTCGACCCCGGATCGGCGGCGATCAACATCCTCGACGGTGAGAGCGGCCTGATGAGGAAACCGACCTCGCAGGATGCTCTCAACTTCTCCCGGCTGACCAATGGGTTGGTCAACATGAACGCCCAGAGCACCGGCGTGGTCCCGGCCGATGTCCCCGAGCGGCTGGCCGACCGCTACCGGCTCTACCTCGCCCTGCACGGTTCGCGCAAACCGGTGGTCACCGGCACCTTCGAGGTGGAAGCCCTGGCCCCGATGCTGGAGATGCTCAAGGTGGTCCGGGGCGGGGCCGACGCCCTGCGGGAAAAACCGCTGGCCATCTTCGACGCCTGCCCCTCGCCGCCGCTGCGCTGGAGCCGGCTGACCTGTCAGAGCCTGATCGACTGCGCCCGGGCCGGGGTGCCCTCGGAAATCGTCTCCATGCCGCTGTCCGGGGCTACAGCGCCGGTGACCCTGCTCGGTTCGGTGGTCCAGCACTGTGCCGAGGTGCTCAGCGCCTACGTCATCGCCCATCTCGCGGCTCCTGGAGCGCCGGTGGTCTATGGCGGCTCCCCGGCCATTTTCGACATGCGCAAGTGCACCACGCCCATGGGGGCCATCGAAACCATGATGATTGACTCGGCCAACGTCCAGGTAGGTAAGCACCTTGGTCTGCCGACCCACGCTTACATGGCGCTCAGCGATTCCAAGTCCCTCGACGCCCAGGCCGGCCTGGAGACCGGCATGGGGGCCATGATGGCCGCTCTCAGCGGCGTGAACATGGTGTCGGGCCCCGGGATGCTCGACTTCGAGAGCTGCCAGAGTCTGGAGAAACTGGTGCTGGACAACGAGATCTGCGGCATGGCCCTGCGCCTGGTGCGCGGGCTGGAACCCCGCGGGGATCAGTTGGCCGCCGATCTGATGGAGGAGTCGTTCACCAATCCGCAGTTCCTCTCCCGGCCCAGCACGCTCAAGTGGTTCCGCCAGGAGCAATACATCCCCGGCAGGGTGATCGAGCGGTCTACCCTTGGCGAATGGGAGCAGGCTGGCCGTTCGCCGCTGACCACCCGGGCCAGGGAAGAGGTGACCCGCATTCTGGCCGGAGAAGAGACGGACGGCTATCGGCTGGACGAAGCAATGAGCCGCGAGTTGACCAGGATCATCAGTGCCGAGGCAAAGGGGTTCGGCCTGGAGAAGCCGCCGGTTCTCTTCTAGTTTTCAGGCAGAGTCGTCGACGCCCGGGCCGTCAGACCCGGGCGTCGGTCTTTTCAGTATCATTTTTTGTCACGACCAGTAACAAGGGTCCGTCCCCGACGCCCACCGATCTTCTATCCCCCCTGTTTTCAAGGCCTGATAAAACTTACATATCCGTCAATCGCTTGACGCAGAAATAACATCCCTGTCATTCCGGGCCGAGAGTAAAGTCAAGGAACCAACCCTGCATGCCGATATGGAGAGTGTGAAGAATGCCGTATTTCCTACAGTTTCCAGCGATCGGCCACAAATGAATCATCGGCTGGCATAAAGATTGCTCAAATGTCATCGGGGAACGTACTAATTATATCGCTGTAAAGGGGAAAATAGACATCGGAGGTGCATGAGATGTATTCGACAAAATTGAGCCCGAGACATGGAAACGCCGAAGCAGCGGCCCTTGCGGTAAGGAATCCGCGCAAATTGTGGTTCGGTCTTCTTTGCCTTTCGATGGCACTGTTGTTCTCTCTCTCCGCCATGGCGCAAGTGAACGTCCAGGTGACCTGGAACCCCAACAGCGAACCGGACCTTGCCGGTTACAATGTCTGGTGGGGCACCCAGGCGGGTATCTATCCCGGCTCCCAGGATGCCGGGACCGCCACCAACGACATTATCGAAGGTCTGAACGAGGGAACCACGTATTATATTGCGGTGACCGCGTACGACCTGGCGGGCAACGAGAGCGCCAAGTCGCAGTGGGCCAGCATCACCCCCGACCTGACGCCGCCCACATTCTCCAACATCGCCTCCGGTTCGATCACCGAGAATACCGTGACCATAACCTGGAATACCAACGAGCCGGCCACCTCACAGGTGGAATTCGGGCAAACCATCGCGTACGGCAGCAACAGCCCGCTCAATGCGACACTGGTGACCAGCCACAGCGTGGCGCTGAGCGGTCTCGATGCCTGGACCACCTATCACTACCGGGTGAAATCCAACGACGGTGGCGGCAACCAGGGGATCTCCGGTGACAACGTGTTCACCACCGACGACACCACCAATCCGGTGATCAGCAACATCAATGTCACCGACATCGGTGACAATGGCGCCACCGTCACTTGGACCACCGACGAACCGGCCACCTCCAGGGTGGACTACGGTGAGACCGTCAGTTACGGAGCGAACGAGCAGGACCTGACCCTGACCACCAGTCACTCCATGTCGCTCAGCGGTCTCACCTCCAGCACGCTCTATCACTTCAGGGTGCGGAGCATCGACGAGGCCATGAACCAGACCATCTCGCCGGATGACACATTCACCACCATCGACAGCGGTGCTCCGGTGATCAGCGGCGTCAGCGCCACCAGCATCACCGTGGACAGCGTGACCATCGTCTGGACCACCGACGAGCCGGCGACATCCGTGGTGCACTACGGCACGACGGCGTCCTACGGCACCGATGCCAGCGTGGGCGGTTTGACCACCAGCCACAGCGTGACGATCAACGGCCTGACCGAAGGGACCCTCTACTACTACCAGGTGGAGAGTACCGACAATGCCGACAACACCTCGACCTCCAGCGACCACGAATTCGTCACGCTGGACGAGACGGCGCCGGCGGCACCCACCGGGGTGGACGTGGAAGTGGTGAGCTAGCCGGAACGTCCTGGAATGGACATAGCAAAGCGCCGGGAGGACACTCTCCCGGCGCTTTTTTTGTATCTGT
The DNA here is from genome assembly GCA_032127265.1 of Acidobacteriota bacterium. Taxonomy (GTDB): domain Bacteria; phylum Acidobacteriota; class JAQAZP01; order JAQAZP01; family JAQAZP01; genus JAQAZP01. Next base: position 34 of record JAQAZP010000249.1, on the reverse strand, counting down.
CGTTGCGAGGGGCATAGCCGGCATTTGTCATGGC
>JAQAZP010000248.1:0-29850 GCA_032127265.1 Acidobacteriota bacterium | reverse complement strand
GGCCAATCGCAGTCTGAATTTCAGCAGTATCTCCGATGTCATCATCAAACTGCGCTACACTGCTCTCGACGGTGGTGAAGTTTTCCGCCAGCAGGTTGCGCACCTCAGAGTCCGGGTCCTCAAGGTCGCCGAACACCATTTCCCGGTCACCACAGGATTCGACACAGGCCGGTAGCTCGCCGCGGGCCAGCCGCTCGTTGCAGAAGGTGCACTTTTCCACCACGCCCCTGATGCGGGTGGGAAAGGACTCGTCGATTTTTTCGATGTGCGGCCGGGGATCACGCCAGTTGAAGCTCCGCGACCCGTAGGGGCAGGCGGTGATGCAGTAGCGGCAACCGATGCAGCGGTGCCAATCCATCATCACGATCCCGTCTTCCCGGCGCCAGGTGGCCTGTGTGGGACAGACCCGCACGCAGGGCGGGTTGTCACAGTGGTTGCAGAGCACCGGCACCGTGATGTGCGCCAGGTCTTCCTTGGTGTAGTGGTTCTCCTGGGCCGGGAACGCGTTGTGATACGGCTCGCCCCAGATCCACTTCACCTCGTCCTTGGGGTTGTCGAATTTGGGAACGTTGTGCGCGGCGTGGCACGCTTCGGCGCAACGGTGGATGGTGGCCTCGCTCATCTTGCGCAGGTCGATGACCATCGCCCAGCGGTGCGCGCTCAGCGCATTCGAGGCCGGCTTGACACTTCCGGCCTGCCGGGTCAACGTTCCGGCCCTGCTGGTCACGGCTACTCCCAGGGCGGCACCGATCCCGGCCATCTTGATGAAGTCTCTTCTGTCAACACTCATCAGTTGTCCCCTCCCGGCACCACATGGCAGCCCCAGCAATAGGGATCAACCATCGTATAGTCGTGACAGCGGTCGCAGAACTTCGACTTGTCGTTGTGGCAGTTGAGACAGGTTTTGGTCAGGCTCATCTCGTACTGTGTGCCGTCCTCGGCAACGTAGATCCGGTTTTCGTTGCGCACCACCTGGTCACGCCAGTCATTGAGCAGGTTCATGTGCGCCGCCCGCATGTAGTCGGCCGGCGCCACACAGGCCTTGGCGTCCACAGGCAGTACCAGCTCGGGTACGTCGGCTGAGTGGCCGCTGGCCAGGTTGTACCAGACCGGAGCGGTAACCAGCAGCAGAAAGACAACGAGTCCGGTGATGATTTTCCCAGCATCGTACATTAGTCGTCACCCTCCTTGTCTTCCGCTTTGGCGGCAAGCTGGGGCAGCGGCTCCCCGCGGAGGTCGGTGCTCCGGTCGTTGGAGCCCTCCATGATCAAGGCGTTGCCCACCAGCTCGTGGACCCCGGCCACTTCGATCCCCGGCACCCAGAAATCGAGCAACGGCGGCAGGGTGGCCTTGTCGATAGCGCAGATGCAGAGCAGGGTGTTCACGTCGTATGTGTCCTTGACGTACTCCACCGCGTTGGCCCGCGGCATACCGCCGCGGAGCCGCATCTCCATGTTCTCGTCGGTGCCCAGCCCGGCGCCGGAGCCGCAGCAGAAGGTCTGCTCACGGATGGTGTTCTCCGGCATCTCGAAGAAGTTGTTCATCACGTTGTTGATCACATAACGCGGTTCATCGAGGAGCCCCATGGCCCGTGCCGGGTTGCAGGAGTCGTGAAAGGTAGCCCGGAGGTGATCGTTGCGGCTCTTGTCCAGCTTGATCTTGTGGTTGCGGATCAGGTCCGCGGTGAATTCGGTGATGTGTACCATCTTGGTCGAGGCGGCGTTGCCGAAGCGTGTGCCGGTGATCGGCGAAACCGGTTGCTCGAGGAAGTCGGCGGGGCCGTTCATCGTGTTCATGTACTGATGCATCACCCGCCACATGTGGCCGCACTCGCAGCCGATGATCCACTTGACCCCCAGGCGTTTGGCCTCGGCGTACACCTTGGCGTTGAGCCGCTTGATCATCTCCCGCGAGTGGAAGAGACCGAAGTTCCCGCCCTCGGAGGTGTAAGCGCTCCAGGTGTAATCCAGGCCGATCTCGTGGAACAGGGCGAGGTAGCCGAGGAAAGTGAAGTAGTGCGGGTGGGCGAAATAATCGGCCGAGGGGGGCACCACCAGGATCTCGGCGCCCTTCCTGTTGATCGGCGCTTCGATTTTCACCCCGGTGACATCTTCCAGGTCCTCCACCGCGAACTCGAAACTGTCCACAAAGGCGTGGGGCTGAATGCCGAGGTGGTTGCCGGTGCGGAAACAGTTGGCCGCCGGTTCGTTGATCCAGTTGATCCCCAGGCCGATCTCGGCCAGCAGCTCGCGTCCCTGCATGGTGATCTCGGCGGTGTCGATGCCGTACGGGCAGAAGACCGAACAGCGACGGCACTCGGTGCACTGGTAGAAGTAGTAGAACCACTCCTTGATCACGTCCTCGGTGAGCTCCCGGGCCCCGGCCAGTTTTCCCAGTATCTTGCCCGAAGTGGTGAACTCCTTGCGGTAGACCGAGCGCAGCAGTTCGCCGCGAAGCACCGGCATGTTCTTCGGGTCGCCGCTGCCGATGAAGTAGTGGCATTTGTCGGCACAAGCCCCGCACCTGACACAGATTTCCATGAAGAGCTGGAACGAGCGGTACTTTTCCTTGCGGTCCCGCAGGGCCTTGAGGATGATCTCCTTCCAGTTCGGGGGCAGCTTCCAGTCCTCGTCGGACGGCATCCAGGTGTGCGGGAAGGGCAGGTCGAGATAGCGGCACTTCTCCTCGTTGGCACTGTAACACCAGGTGCCCTTGCGGAAATCCGCGCCGGACTCCATCCAGCCTTTCTTTGGCGGACGGTAGTCGACACTGGAAATATCCTCGATTTTATATTCAGGTTCTGACATCGTCACTCCCTCTCCAAAGGCAGTCCGCAGCCCTTCATCTTCTCCCGGAAATCGTCTTCCCACTCCTCGTAGGTGTGGACCTTGACCGGGGGGTTCCAGGGGTTGATGTGGCGTTTGGCCCGGTTGTTGTTGGCCAGGTTCCTAGTGGGGCTGAGAAAGACACCGCCCATGTGCATCAGCTTGCTCACCGGGAAGTAAACGAGCAGGACGCAGACCAGGAAGAGGTGGACGAAGAATACGGTGCTGATCCCCTCTGGAATCAACGGGTTGAAGCTGAAGAGGCCCAGGGCCAACTGTTTTACCGCCAGCAGGCTGCCCTTGGCCACGGTGTAGCGCATCAGCACGCCGGAGATGGCGATTCCGGCGATGAGAAAGAGCGCGAAATAGTCGGCGGGCAGCGAGATGTAGCGCAACTTCGCGTCGAGGATCCGCCGGAAGAAGAGATAGGTCACTGCGGCCAGGATCACCATGTCGGTCATCAGGAATACCGGCGCACCAATCTGGAAGAAGCCGTCAAAGAACTGCAGCCAGCCGACGAAAGCCGGGGTGGGCTCGGTGAAGAAACGAAAATGACGCAGGAGAATGAAGAGGAGCGACCAGTGGAAGGCCAGGGCTCCGGCCCAGAGAAACTTGTCCGACCCGTAAAGCAGCCGTGTTTTCGGTTCGCGGCGCAGTTCGACCTTGGTGTTGCGGAACAGGCTGCGGAAGAAGAGCACTTCCAGCAGCATCCGCCCCACAACGCCCCAGCCGTTGTGCGGGCAATCAAGCGGGTTGTTTTTCAACCACGGGTGGGATTTGGCCTGGCCGCAGGTGGTGGTGATACGGAACGGCACCGGCGCCCGGGCCCAGCGGACGACCCGCCAGGTCACCCCGACCAGAAATACCGCCAGGGCCAGATACGGGAAACAAACCCCGAACAGCCAGTCCAAACTGCCGGTTCCCGCCCCCAATGCGGCAATCACTACTAAAACAATGATTGCGATAAGGGGGTACAAGACGTTCATCAATCGCTTCCTCCCTTGAGTTCGCCAGCGTCGGTTTTTTTCGCTGGTTCGACGGGAATATCCTCCGGCACGCAACACCCGGTTCCGCCCGGTTCATCTCCATAGGCCATGTTCATCCGCTCCAGCAACAGTTTTGAACGGTTGCGAATTTCGTTGGCTTTGATCTCGAATACCTTTTCCCGGTACCCCAGGTAGATGTCGAACACGGCGAGGACCGTCCGGTCGATTTTTTCTTCCAGAGCATCCAGTTCACCACGCGACTCCGCCTCCCCGGCAGTGTGCGAGCGGATCACCGACTTGAGTTCGAGAACAAAGGAGAGAGCCGTTGAAGCCCTTGTCTCCTGAACCGATTTGATCTGGATAAAACGGTCGAGGCTCGCCGCCAGGGCCTCGATATCTCCACTGTCAATGAGCAGGTCGAGAAAACGCGGTACTTCCCGGGAAACGGCGTAGCCCACCGGATTGTTGAAGCGGTCTTTCTGCTCACGCATGAATGTGGCTGTTTGTTCGGGGTACGTGCGGAAGATGATATCGGTCCAGTCGGCAAGGATTCGCGACCTTTTCCTGAGCAGGAGATCAGTCAGCATTGTCTGTTGCGTCCTCCCCTGCCATTTACTCGGTTCATCGATCCCTGTGTGGCGACCGCTCTTCCTTCCATCAGATTCAACACATAACGCAACATTGAATGCATCAGGTTATGCCACATCCCTTCCGCTGCTGTCAAGAGAAGGGCCGGGGGAATGTGTAGTACAGCCGGCCCAGAGAAAGACCGATAAACTCTATTATTTTCAGAAGGTTGTTCTGGTGAGGGGCCCCGCCTGGCCCAGAGGATGGATGGACAGGAACAAACGGGCGATCAAACCGTCAGCCAAGCAGGTTCTTGTAAATTTCATAAAACACATCGGAGATATAGATCACCCCGCAGATGGTGTTTCCGCGGCAGACCGGCAGGCGGCGGTGCCGTGTTTTGATCAGGATATCAATGATGTCGGTGATGTGAGCCTGCTCATCCACCTTGACCAGGGCCTTGGTCATCAGGTCCTCCACCTTCATCGGGCCGGCCTTCTCGCAGGCGGCGAGGAACGCCTCCTCCAGTTCAGCCTCCGTGACCGGCCCTCCCCCGGGCTCGCCCCCCAGGTGAAATATCATGTCGAAATGGAAAAGCACGTCGAACATGGAGATCATGCCCACCAGCACGTCGTGCTCATCCACCACCATCAGGCCGAAAACCCGCCGATTGTCGCGGCGCTTCACCGGATTGTGCATCAGCCGTACCGCATCGGCCAGTGGCGCATCCGGTGAAACGGTGTCGAAGTCGCTGACCATCAGGTCCCTGGCCTGGAGATCCATTTCCCATTCCTCCACGAAAATGTTGCGCGGTGCCGACGGCACCGTCCCTGTTCAGTCCTGCAAATAATCCAGGACTGCCCGGTGAGCATCCACTGTCTGTTCCAGTTCGCTGTCCCCGTGGACCGCTGACACGAAGGCGGTCTCGAAGGCTGAAGGGGCAAAATAGACACCGCGCTCCAGCATGGAACCGAAATAGCGCCGGAAGGCTGCGATATCGCATGACGTGGCGTCCTGGTAGTCGGCCACCCGTTCCCGGTCTGTGAAAAAGTGGGTAAACATGGAACCCACCCTCTGGTAGTGTATGGGGATGCCCCGATCAGCAGCCAAACGCTGCAACTGATCCACAAGCTGCCCGGCGGTCTGCTCCAGTCGGCCGTAGAGGTTCGGGTCATCCTCGATCAGCCCCAGTGCCGCCAATCCGGCAGCCACGGCCACCGGATTTCCGGATAGTGTCCCGGCTTGATACACCGGCCCGGAAGGGGCCAGGGCTTCCATCACATCGGCCCGGCCGCCAAAGGCGCCCAGGGGCAGGCCTCCGCCAATGATCTTGCCCAGGGTTGTGAGGTCCGGACGGACACCGAGAAGCTGCTGGGCCCCGCCCGGCCCGAGGCGGAATCCGGTGATCACCTCGTCGAAAATCAGCAGGGCGCCGTGACGGTCGCACAGCCGGCGCAGGCCTTCCAGAAAGCCTTCGGCCGGCGGGATGACCCCCATGTTTCCGGCCACCGGCTCGACGATCACCGCGGCCAACCGCTCACCGTTGCGCGTTGCCGTCTCCTCCGCTGCGGCCAGGTCATTGAATGGGACCTGCAGCGTGGCGGCCACCGTCCCGGGGATCACACCAGGGCTGTCCGGGCTGCCCAGGGTGGTGGCCCCGGAACCGGCCTGAACCAGGAAGCCGTCGGAGTGCCCGTGGTAGCAACCGTTGAACTTGATCACCGCATCCCTGCCGGTGAACCCGCGGGCCAGGCGGACCGCGCTCATGGTCGCCTCGGTCCCGGAACTGACCAGCCGCACCATCTCCATCGAGGGCATGAACCGGTGGATCTTGTTCGCCAGCATGAACTCGGCTTCCGTTGGAGCGCCGAAAGATGTTCCGCGGCTCGCGGCACGGTTCACCGCGTCGAGGATCGCCGGGTGGGCGTGGCCGAAAAGCAGTGGCCCCCAGGAACAGACGTGGTCAACGTATTCGTTGCCGTCCACGTCCCAGATCCTTGCACCGCTGCCCCGGCTGATGAAAGGCGGTGTTCCGCCCACCGCGCGGAAGGCACGCACCGGCGAGTTCACCCCGCCGGGAATCCGCGTAGCACTCAGTTCGAAGAGCCGCCGGCTTTTTTCGAGATTGAGGGACATCGAGTGGCTCCCTTCCGTGTAGGATCCGTTTGTTCAGGACCGCAGATCCCGGGCCACATCCTTGGCAAAATAGGTCAGGATAAAATCGGCCCCGGCCCGCTTGATCGAAATCAGGCTTTCGTGCGAGGCCTTCTTCAGATCCAGCCAGCCCCGGGCCGCCGCGGCGTGGATCATGGAGAACTCCCCGGAAACATTGTAGGCACCCACCGGAACCGGCGAAGCCTGCTTTACTCGGTGCAGCACGTCGAGATAGGGCAACGCCGGCTTGACCATGATCATGTCCGCCCCCTCATCCACGTCCAGCGCCGCCTCGCGCAGGGCTTCCCGGACGTTGGGCGGGTCCATCTGGTAGGCCCGGCGGTCGCCGAACTGCGGCGCCGATTCGGCGGCCTCGCGGAACGGGCCGTAGAAAGCCGAAGCATATTTCACGGCGTAGGAGAGGATCACCGTATCCCCTTTCCCCGACTCGTCCAGCACCTTCCTGATGCGGGCCACCCGGCCGTCCATCATGTCCGACGGGGCCACCACGTCGGCCCCGGCCTCGGCATAGCAGAGCGAAGCCTGGGCCAGCAACTCCAAGGTGCTGTCGTTGTCCACTCCCCCGTCCTTGATTATCCCGCAGTGCCCGTGGTCGGTGTATTCGCACATACAGACATCTGCGATGATCAGCAGGCCGGGAACCCGGTCGCGAATCCGCCGGATGGCCGTGGGCACCACCCCGTCGGCGGCGTAACCTTCAGAACCCACCGCGTCCTTGCTCTTTGGAATGCCGAAAAGGATCACACCGGGAATGCCCAGGGAGTCTATTTCCTCGCACTCTTCGGCGATGCGGTCGGCCGACATCTGGTAGCAGCCGGGCATGGAGGAGATCTCGTTCTTCACCCCTTTTCCCGGGCAGACGAACAACGGGTAGATGAAGTCACCCGGGTCAAGTTTTGTTTCGCAGGCCAGGCCGCGCAGGCGCTCTGTTTTTCTCATCCTTCTCATACGGATATCAGGAAAAGCCATCTTTTGTCCTCCCTATGTGTCTGACGTGCCAACCTCTCCCGCCGGCCGGCGGCCCAGCAAATCCACGGTTCGCTGGATCAATCCGGCCAGGGTGTGGGGATCGGCTTCGGCCGATGCCGCCCCACCACAACGGGTGATGGTTTCAGTGGTTATCGGGCCGATACTGATCAGCGGACAACTTTGGCGGATACCGCCAAAGTCGCCGAGGCCCAGTGAGCGGAGCAGGAACGTCGCGGTGGATGAACTGGTGAACAGCAGGCCGTGCACCGCTCCCTGTTCAATCTGTTGCAGTAGCCAGTCCCCCCTGTTCCCGGTGGGGACCATTCGATACGCCTCAACAGCCGTGACCCGGGCCCCGGCAGCCGTCAGTTGGTCGGCCAGCACCGGCCGGGCGTCACGGGCCTGGGGCAGCAGCACTTCCTTGCCCTGAAGTTCGCCGCTGGCGATGAGTTCCGCGGCAAACTGTTCAGCCACCGAACGGCAGGGCATCATGTCCGCCCGCAGCCCGTGCCGCACCAGTTCGTCAGCCGTCCCCGGACCCACCACACCGATACGCAATCCGCCCAGTGCCCGTGCGTCCCTGCCGCCGTCTTCGAGGCAGCGGAAAAACGAACGCACGCCGTTGGGGCTGCTGAAGAGCAGCCAGTGGAAGCGCTGGAGACCGGCGATGGCGCCGGACAGCGGCTCGCTGCTTGCGGGGCCGGCCAGCTTCATCACCGGAAAGCGGATCACCTGCGCCCCGAGAGCGGTGAGCGGACCGGCCAGATCGTCGAGCTGGGCTTCCGGTCGAAGCACCACCAGCCGCCGGCCGAAAAGCGGCAGTTTCTCGTACCATGCCAGACGGTGGTGCAGGCCGGTAACCCGCCCGACCAGCAATACCGCCGGCGGCCGTATACCGGCATCCCGCGCGCGGACGGCGATGTCGCCGAGGGTTCCGGCCACCGTCACCTGTAAAGGGGTGGTCCCGGACTGGACCACGGCGGCGGGAATATCCGCCGGCCGTCCCCCGTCGATCAGCATCCTGGTGATCTCGGCCATGCGGCCCACGCCCATGTACACCGCCAAGGTGTCGGCGCCGTTGGCCACCCGCACCCAGTCCACCATGGCCACCGCGCCCTTTGCCGGGTGTCCGGTAACCACTTCAAAGGAGGTGGACAGCCCGCGGTGGGTCACCGGAATGCCGGCGTAAGCCGCGGCGGCCACCGCCGACGTGACACCGGGAACCACGGAAAAGGCGATGCCGGCCTCATGAAGCGCCAGGGCCTCCTCCCCTCCCCGGCCGAAGACAAAGGGATCGCCACCCTTGAGCCGCACCACATATGCCCCCTGCCCGGCTTTCTCGAGCAGCAGACGGTTGATCTGCTCCTGGTCCATGGAGGGGCCCCCGGCCTGCTTGCCGGCAAAGATCAATTCGGCCCCCGGCGGCGCTTCACGGAGCAGATCGTCGGCCACCAGGTGATCGTAGATCACCACTTCGGCCAGGCGCAGGCACTCCAGACCCCGCCGGGTGATCAAGCCGGGGTCGCCAGGACCGCCACCCACCAGCACCACATGTCCCATCCCGCTCCGGGTCATCCTCCCACCTCCTGCTCGCCGGAGTCCTCGAGGTCCAGACGATTCTCTTCGGCCAGGGCGAATATGTCGAGCACCATGTCCAGCTTCAGCATGCCGATGCGGGTACTGCGGTCGCACACCTTTATCCGGCTCAGCGGATCGTTGATGATCCGGCTCACCAGCCGGCGGCTGAACCGCTCAACCCGTTCCCTGTTCCGCGGATCGAGTGCCGCACCGAAGCGGTCCATCTCCTCCCGGCGGATGGCCTCCATCTTGGCCAGCAGGGCCTGAATCACCGGCACGGTCTGCAGGGAACGATACCAGGCGAAGAACTTGTCCAGTTCGTAGAGCACCAGCGCTTCCACTTGGGGCACCGCTTCCCGACGCCGCTCGAGATTCTCGTCAACTACTCGGGTCAGGCCGTCGATGTCGAGCAGGGTCACCGCCGGCCGTTTGCCGAGGTGCGGATCGACGTCCCGCGGCACGGCGATGTCCACCAGCAGCAGCGGTGCGCCGCACCGCCGGCTCAGCGCCGGATCGAGGTTTTCGGCGGTAATCACCGGCCGCAGAGAGGCGGTGCAACAGATCACCGCGTCAGCTTCGGCCAGCGCACCGGAAAGCGCCTCCACCTCCACTGCCTCGGCCCCCACCCGGGAGGCCAGTGCCCTGGCCCGCAAGGCTGTCCGGCTGCTGATCAGCAACCGGCCGGGGCTCTGGGCGGCAAGGTGCCGGCAGACAAGCTCACCGTGATTTCCGGCCCCCACCACCAGTACCGTGCGTTCCGCCAGGCCTCCCAGGCGTTCCTTCACCGAGTTCACCGCGGCGAAACCCACCGAGACCGCGCCCTCGCCGATATGGGTCTCCGAACGGGAGCGCTTGGCCACCCGGAAGGCCAGGTGGCAGAGTTTGTTGACGAAAGCGCCCGTACTCTTCGCCTTGCAGGCCTTGGAAAAGGCTTCCTTGACCTGTCCGATGATCTGCGGCTCCCCGAGGATCATGGAATCGAGACCCGAAGTAACCCGGAAGAGGTGCTCCACCGCCTCCCGGTCCTTCATCAGGTATCTCAGCCGGCTGTCGGCCAGATGGTCGACGCCCTTCATCCCGCGAATCAGCCGGCAGACACCATCCCCGGCCGTCCGGACATCTTCGGTGAGGATATAGAATTCGCTACGGTTGCAGGTCGAGAGGATGAAGCCCTCGACAAAGAAACGCTCTTGCTTCAGAGCGGTCAAACAACGAGTCACTTCCTCACCACTAAGGGCCAGCGATTCGCGCACCGCCAGCGGCGCGGTGTTGTGGTTTACTCCCAGGAGCAGAAACTGCATCAAGATCCCTCTCGGCCGACCCGCCCGGGGGACGGAAGTGCTTTTGTTTCCATGGGACAACCGCTCATACGGAAGAGCGCGATAGTATATCAGAGGATTCGGGAGGTCTCAAGTTGAGGTCTGGACACCATTCCGGCGGGCCCGGTCCACGGCCCCGCCCGTTTTCCACTTCCCGACACTGCCGGGCAAGGCACGGCGAAAGAAGTTGTCTGAAATATTTGCGGGCCGGGGATTCTTGTGTATGATACCCGCGATTTGGTTCTGAAGAGGGGGAGGCTGCGAGCCGCCGGGCTGGCAGTCCTAAGGTCCCGGCGACCCCGCTGGTCACGGGATTTTCTTGTAGTGAACCGAGGAGGAAGAAATCGTGGAGCCAATGCATCTCATCTACATCACTCCGGCAGTGGCGGTTCTCGCCCTGATCTACGCCTATATCAAGGCCGCGTGGGTCAAGAAGCAGGACGAGGGGAACGACCGCATGAAGATGATCGGGGGCTGGATCGCCGATGGCGCGATGGCCTTCCTCAGCGCCGAGTATCGCGTGCTGGCCATCTTTGTCGTGGCGGTGGCGGTATTACTGGGAGTCTCCAACCAGATGGTCGGCGGAGATACCAACGGTCTGATCGCCGTATCCTTCGTGCTCGGCGCGGTCTGTTCCGCCCTCGCCGGCTATTTCGGGATGAAGACGGCCACCGGAGCCAATATCCGCACCGCCAGCGCCGCCCGCAAGGGGCTCAACGACGCACTGCAGGTGGCCTTTGCCGGCGGTTCGGTGATGGGCCTCTCGGTGGTGGGTCTGGCGCTGTTGGGCATGGGCTGCCTGTTCTGGGCATATACCGCCATGTACAGCGAAGCCTTTACTGACACCGCCGTCATGATGCTGGTGCTCAACATCCTCTCCGGTTTCTCCCTGGGCGCCTCCTCCATCGCCCTCTTTGCCCGGGTGGGCGGCGGCATCTACACCAAGGCGGCTGACGTTGGCGCCGACCTGGTGGGCAAGGTCGAGGCCGGCATCCCCGAGGATCACCCGCTGAACCCCGCCACCATCGCTGACAACGTGGGCGACAATGTGGGCGACGTGGCCGGCATGGGCGCCGACCTCTTCGAGTCCTACATCGGAGCCATCATCGCCTCGATGATCCTCGGAGCCGCCTGGTTCACGGGGCTCAATGCCGCCCAGGACGGCGCCGGAATGAACGGAGTTTTCCTGCCGCTGGCCGTGGCCGTGGTGGGCATCATCGCCTCGATCATCGGTTTCTTCTTCGTCCGGACCAAGGAAGGCGGCAACCCGCAGACCGGCCTCAACATGGGCACCTTCGGCGCCGGCGCGCTGATGGTCGTCGGTACCGTTGGCGCGATTAAATATTTGATCCCCGCGGGCGGCATCACTATTCAAGATATCATTACCGGCAATACTGCGACCTACCACTGGTGGGGCATCTGCATCGCTGTTGTGGCAGGCCTGATGGCCGGCATCGCCGTGGGCCTGCTCACCGAGTATTACACCGCCACTTTCAAGAAACCTGTGGGCACCATCGTCGAGGCCTCGAAGACCGGCGCGGCCACCACCATCATCCAGGGCATCGCGGTGGGGATGAATTCAACCACCTTCCCGGTGCTGGTGATCTGCGCGGCCATCCTCCTGGCTTACAAGTTCGCCGGGCTCTACGGCATCGCGCTTGCCGCCCTGGGCATGCTTTCCACCACGGCCATCCAGCTGGCCACCGACGCCTACGGCCCCATCGCTGACAACGCCGGCGGCGTGGCCGAGATGGCCCAATTAGGCCGAGACATCCGCGCCCGCACCGACAACCTGGACGCGGTGGGCAACACCACCGCCGCCATCGGCAAGGGCTTTGCCATCGGTTCGGCGGCCCTCACCGCCCTGGCCCTTACCGCCGCCTTCCTGACCAAGATGGGACCGGGCAATGTGGATATCGACGCGGCCAACCCTTACGTGCTGGTGGGTCTGCTCATCGGCTGCATGCTGCCCTTCCGCTTTTCGGCGATGGCCATGGTGGCGGTGGGCCAGGCGGCCCAGGACATGATCCAGGAAGTGCGCCGCCAGTTCCGTGATATCCCTGAACTGCGTCCGGCTCTCATCGCGGCCCAGAGGGCCGAATCCGAAGAGCGCGAACCCACGGCCGAAGAGGCAAAGATTATCCAGGCCGCCGACGGCAAGGCCGAGTACACCAAGTGCGTGGAGATCTCAACCAAGGCCGCGATCCAGAAAATGGTCGCCCCGGGGCTGATGGCGGTCATCGTCCCGGTGGTGGTGGGTCTGATCAACGTCAACATGCTCGGCGGACTGCTGATCGGCGTGACCATCTCCGGTGTATGCCTGGCCATCTTCCAGGCCAACGCCGGCGGCGCCTGGGACAACTCGAAGAAACAGGTCAAGGATGAAGGCCATGCGAAGTACGGCGACGACTTCGAAGAGATGCACAAGGCCACCGTCACCGGCGACACCGTGGGCGACCCCTTCAAGGACACCTCCGGCCCGTCACTGAACATCCTGATCAAGCTGATCTCGGTGGTGGCGATGATCATCGCCCCGCTGCTCTACGCCATCCACTTCGGCTAGGGAGCGGTCGAACAGATAGTCCCCGAAGGCGCCGGGCCAGTCCCGGCGCCATTTTTCATTCGCTTGACACTGTTCGTGTTCACCGCTACCACTCCCCCCATACGATTCGTTTCCTGTATAATGGCCGAGGGGCAGGGATATTTCAGCCCGGTTCCCCGAAGGACGATGATCAGCAAGGAGACAGTCCCGTGGAAGAAAAAAAGGTCAAGGATCTGATGCTCTCCCTCGACGAGTATGCCACCGTTTCATACAACGCCACCATTCTCGAAGCGCTGGCCGCACTGAGCAATGCCCAGATGGGTCTGGACAACAATCGACATCACCACCGGGCGGTGCTGGCTCTTGACGACAACGGCAAAGTGGTGGGGAAACTGAGCCACTGGGCGATCATCCGCAGCCTCGAACCGAAGCTGCTCAAGGAAAAGGACATTCAGTCCCTGGCCCGGGCCGGTCTGAAGGCTGATTTCATCCGGCGGTTGACCAGCAACCTCGCCCTGTTCACCGGAAACCTCAGCCGGATGTGCCAGGACGCGGCCAAGATCAGGGTGCGTGACGCCATGATTCCCATCGACGAGTGCATCGACGAAAATGCCCCAATCACCGACGCGATCCACATGCTGGTAATGACCCACGACTATTCCACGCTGGTCACCCGTGCTGGTGACGTCATAGGTATTCTTCGCCTGGCCGACGTCTTCGAGGAGGTGGCCGACATCATCCGCTGCTGCGCCGAAGCCGGCCCGAACTGCGAGGAATGTTTTGACCGGCCGTAGCCTCGGGCCCCGCTTTCCAGCGGATCGCCCCTTCTGCTATAATCCCGGCCCAACCGGGAATGATCTCGAGTTGAGGTTTTACCCATGTCAGCTGTCAGCATTCTCAGCGCTTCCTTTTGCAGCGGCGAAGACGTGGCCGCACGAACCGCCGCGGAACTTGGCGGCGAATTGATCGACACCCCCGCCCTGATTAGCCTTGCCGCCCAACAGCACGACTTTCCGGAAGAGAAGCTGGCGCGGATGGTCCAGGGAACCTCCACCTTTTTCGACAACGTGGCCCAGAGCCAGGTGCATGGCACGGCGTATCTCCGGTCCGCCCTGTCCACGGTGCTGGGCCGGGAGAAGGTGGTGCTCCACGGCCCGGCAGGACTACTGCTTCCCCGGCGCCTGACCCACATCCTGCGGGTCGGACTGGCCTCCGGACATCAACACCGTCTCCAGCGGGCCGTGGAAGGCGGGCTATCCAACCGGTCGGCCCGGGATCGGGTACAGCAGGACGACAACATTCTTTCCCGCTGGTCCGAACGATTTCACCACCTCCCCCCGTGGGACGAATCACTGCACGACATTCTGATCCCGATGAACGACAACTCACCCGATCAGGCGGTGGCCCTGATCCTGGATAACATGGGCAAACCGGCGCTGCTTTGCACCAGCGAAGTGGAGCAGGCACTGAAGGATTTCGCCCTCGCCGCCAGTGTCAACGTGGCCCTGGCCGAGAAGGGTCACGATATCGACGTCTCAGCCAGTGACGGCCACCTGACCCTGACGATCAACAAATATGTTCTGCGTCTCAAGCGCCTGGAAAAGGAACTTGTCACGCTGGCCGGGTCCATGGAGGGTGTTAGTGGCGCGGAGACCCGTTTGGGGCACAATTTCATGAAAGACCAGCCGAAGATCTATCCTCGTCTCGATGTGAACATGCCTTCGAGGGTGTTGCTGGTGGACGATGAAAAGGAATTCGTTCACACTCTTTCCGAACGTTTGCAAACACGGAATCTCGATACGGCCGTGGCCTACGACGGCGAACAGGCCCTGGCCATGCTGCAGTCCGACCCGCCCAGCGTAATGGTTCTCGACCTGAAGATGCCGGGGCTGGACGGCCTGGAGGTGCTGCGACGGGTGAAGAAGCTTCACCCGGAGGTGCAGGTGATCATCCTTTCCGGCCATGGTTCCGAATCCGAGCAGAATCTGGCCATGGAGCTGGGCGCTTTCGCCTACCTGCAAAAGCCGGCCGATATCGATGTGCTGGCCCTGACGATGAAGGCGGCGCACCAGAAGGCGAACGATCCCTCAGCCTGACGAGGAGACGCCCGCCGGCACGAGGAAAGGCCATGGCCCAACCGGCTGCGCAGCAGCAGACTACGGCAACAGGTCAGCCCCCTGCAGAGGAAGGCTACGCCAGCGACCGCTATCGTCGGCTGTTCAAAACCGTGGCCCTCTCCACCTGTATTGTTGCGCTGGCCCCACTGATCGTCCTGGCGGTACTCAACTACCACCAGTATAAGCGGGCCTACCGTGCCGACCTGATCCACCCCATCTCCCTGCTCACATCGAACACCAAGCGGTCGCTGGAGTTCTTCCTTTCCCAGCGGCGCTCGGCACTGAACATGATCATCAACGACAAGTCCTTCGATGAACTGTGCGACCAGGTGCGGCTGGAGGAGATCTTCACCAACCTCAAGATGTCATTCGGCGGAGGGTTCGTGGATCTCGGGCTGATCGATGACGCCGGCAACCAGTGCTCCTACGTCGGGCCCTACGAACTGGAGGGGATCAACTACTCCGACCAGCAGTGGTTTCGCGAAGTCTCGCTGCGCGGCGTCTATGTCAGCAACGTCTTCAAGGGGTTCCGCAAGGTCCCGCACTTCGTCATCGCCGTGAAGCATGAAACCGGCCCCCGTTCCTATCACATCCTCCGCGCCACCGTTGACACCGAGATGCTCAACGATCGGATCCTGCACCTCAGCGAACGGCCGTCCAGCGATGCATTCCTGATCAGCCGCAAGGGTGTCCTGCAAAGCCCCTCGCGGATTTACGGTGACGTGCTGGATCGCTTCCCGCTGGAGGTGCCGCCCTATTCGGTTAAGGTGGAAGTGATCGAACAACTGGACGAGCGGGGCCGCCCGCTGATCCTCGGCTATGCCTACATCGAGAGTACCTCCTTCATCTTCGTGCTGATCAACCGGCCGGAAGCGATCATGGGCAACTGGCTCAGCCTGCGCAGCGAGATGATCATTTTCACCGCGGTGAGCGCTCTGCTGATCCTGGCCGTGATCTTCTGGGGCTCCAACTACATGGTCAGCGGGCTCCGGGCAGCGGACGTCAAACGGGCGGCGGTGTTCCACAACATGGAATACACGAACAAGATGGCCACCATCGGGCGGCTGGCCGCCGGGGTGGCCCATGAAATCAACAACCCGCTGGCCATCATCAACGAGAAGGCCGGCCTGCTCAAAGATCTGGTGCTGATGTCTGAAGAGCATCCGCTGAACGATAAATTTTGCAGCATCGTTGATTCAATCATCAAGTCGGTTGAGCGCTGCAGCTCCATCACCCACCGGCTGTTGGGGTTCGCCCGGCAGCGAGAAGCCAGGACGGAAATGATCAACCTCGACCTGCTGCTCAAGGAGGTGCTGGGCTTTCTGGGAAAGTCCGCGCTGCACCGGGACATCGAGGTCAATTTCGATGTCCCGGACGACCTGCCGGCCATCGAAAGCGACCGCCGGCAGTTGCAGCAGATATTTCTCAACATCATCAACAACGCTTTTGCCGCGGTGGATGACGGCGGCCGGATCGAGATCATAATGAACGAACCCGAACCGGGGATCGTCGGGGTCAGCGTGGCGGACAACGGGACAGGAATATCCAAGGAAAACCTCAAGCACATATTCGAGCCGTTCTTTACCACTAAAAAGGGGTATGGCACCGGCCTGGGCCTGTCGATAACCTACGGGCTGGTGAACAAGATCGGAGGCCGGATCGAAGTGGACAGCGTCGAAGGTGAAGGAACCACGTTCGCGATTCTGCTTCCTGTGGTGGGGAAAAACGCTTAGGAGATGCTCATGGACAGCCTGCGTGTGCTGCTGGTGGACGACGAAGAGGAGTTGGTCGAAACCCTGGTTGAGCGGCTCCAGATTCGCGGAATCCATGCCGAGGGCGTGACCAGGGGCGTCGATGCCATCCAGCGGATCCGCGAAGGCGATTTCGATGTTGTTGTGCTCGACATGAAGATGCCGGGTCTTGACGGCCTGGAGGTGATCGGGCAGCTCAAGCACGACCGGGCGGACATCCAGGTCATCCTGCTCACCGGGCATGGGTCGTCGGAAGACGCGGACCGCGGGATCAAGGCCGGGGCCTTCGACTACCTGATCAAGCCGGTGGACATCGACGAGTTGATCGAAATCATCCGCAAGGCGGCCGACCGCTGAACAGGATCGGAGACTTCAGCGAATGCACCAGGAAAGCCCGAACAGCAGACTGCTGCGCGAAAAAGGCATGTCTTTTTTCGGCGCGATTACAGCCAGCCTCTCCCATGAGATCAACAATGTGCTGGCCATCGTAAGTGAACTCTCGGGCCTGCTTGGCGACCTGATCCACGCAGCGGCTTCCGGCCGCCCATTGGATCCGGAACGTCTTGCCGGCATCTCCGACCGAATCAACGGTCAGGTTGAACGAGGAAAACACCTGGTCAAGCGGCTCAATCGCTTTGCCCATACGGTGGACCAGCCCGTCACGGCCGTCAGTGTCAACGAAACCATGGAACTGATCACCACCCTCTGCCAGCGTTTCGCCAGGCTGAAGAAAGCAACGCTGGAGACCGAATTCCCTGACCAGGATCTGGTGATCGAGAGTTCCTCCTTCGGACTGATGCAGGCGGTTCACCTCTGCATCGACCTGGCCCTTCGCAGCGGCATGGAGGGCGCCTGCACGGTCATCGCCGGCTTCGAGCCCTTTGACGACGGCTGCAGTATTATCATCACCTGCAGCAACCCGATTCCCCTGGACCAGGGAACAACGGACAGGCTCTCCTACCTGTCGTTACTGATGAATGAACTGGGCGGCGAATTGATCTGTTCTCCGGAATCAGATCCGTGCCGCTTCGTGCTGCATGCGCCGCGGAAGCACCGCTCGGGCCGGCAGCGGACCGAAGAGTTGGGAGGCGTGTAATGGCTGGTGAAAAAATACTGCTCGTTGATGACGAAGAGGAATTCGTCCAGATCCTTGCCGAGCGGATGGAAGCCCGCGGGATGAAGGTCACCGTGGCCGGCAGCGGCGACGAGGCGATCAAGATTGCCGAGACATCGGATTTCGATGCGGTGGTCCTCGACCTGGCCATGCCGGGCAAGGACGGCATCGAGACGCTGAAGAACCTGCTGGAGATCAACGGTGACTTGCAGGTTATCCTGCTTACCGGTCACGCCACAGTGGACAAAGGGGTCCAGTCGATCAAACTCGGTGCCAGGGATTTTCTGGAAAAGCCGCTGGACTTCGAGAAGCTGCTGCTGAAGATTGCCAATGCCGCTGCGGCCAAAGCTCGAATCGCGCAACAGAAATCAAAACAGAATATCAACGACATTCTCAAGAAAAAAGGCTGGTAGACCGGGATGGCAAAAGTAAAAAGCACTTCCGTGGACTGGAAGAGGACCTCCCTGCTCCTGCTCGGCGTGGCCCTTTTCACCGTTGTCTATTTCCTGCCCCAGGTGGCCCCGGCGGTGGACCCCCAGGGACAGGCCTTCGAACTGAGCCGTGAAGGGAAGGCCGCCCTGGCTCTCTTTCTCCTCGCCGCCTGCTGGTGGGTCTTCGAGGTGGTGCCCATCGGCATTACCAGCATCACCATCGGCGTGGTCCAGGCGCTGTTCATGATTCGTGACGCGCGCACCGCCTTCACCGATTTCATGGACCCCTCGGTCTGGTTCATCATCGGCTCGCTGGTCATCGGTATGGTCTTCACCAAGTCGGGGCTGACCCAGCGCATGGCCTACAAGATGCTGGTACTGGTGGGCGAACGGACGAGTATGATCTACCTCGGCTGCTTCACCATGACCTCGGCCCTGACCCTGATCATGGCCCATACCGCGGTAGCTGCCACCATCTATCCCCTGCTGATGGCTATCTACACCATGTACGACGAAGACCGCAATCCTTCGAAGTTCGGCAAGGGCCTGTTCATCGGCATGGCCTTCGTGGCCGGTGCCGGGAGCATCATCACCCTGCTCGGCGCGGCCCGCGGGGCGGTGGCCATCGGCTTCTTCAGCGACATCACCGGCCAGGAAATCAGCTTTTTCACCCTCAGTTACTACATGTTTCCGGTGGGCCTGACGATGACCGCGCTGCTCTGGGTCTTCTTCATGGTCTTCTTCAAACCCGAGCGCAAGACCATCCCCGGCCTGCGCGAGCGGGCTAAGACGCTGCACGCCAACCTGGGGCCGATGTCCAGGGTGGAGGTTACGACCCTGGTCATCGTCCTCGGCGCCATTGCAGTGATGAGCATGCGCTCCTTCGTCCCCGCCTTCCAGCAACTGGACAAGAGCGCGATCATCCTCTGCTCCACGGTGCTCTTCTTCGTCTTCCGCATTCTCAACCTCGAAGACCTGGAAGACACGCCGTGGAACATCGTCCTGCTCTTCGGCGGAGCGATGAGCATCGGTTTCTGCCTCTGGCAGACCGGCGCCGCCAAGTGGCTGGCCATCATTTGGCTCAACCTGTTCCAGAACGCACCCTGGTTCGTCTTTGTCATGGGCGTCTCGTTCTTTGTCATGATCATGACCAACTTCATCATGAACGTGGCGGCCATCGCCATCGTGCTGCCGGTGGCCCTGGTGCTCGGCCCATACCTCGGCACCTCTCCGGAAGTGATCCTCTTCTCCTCGCTGGTCACCGCCGGAATGCCCTTCCTGCTGCTGGTGGGCGCCGCGCCCAATGCCATAGCTTATAGCAGCGGAATGTTCACAACAAAGGAGTTCTTTGTCGCCGGCATCCCGGCCAGCGTGCTGCTGATGCTGGTGCTGGCCGTCTTCGTCTGGCTGATCTGGCCGCTGATGGGCATGCCGGTGCAGATCGCCTGATATCGCACGTTGAAGAGGATGCCCGCCTGTGTCGGTGGGAGGTGCGAAATCTAGGTCTCATCAGCCAGCAGTGATTCAGCGCCCTGGCCGATGAGCAGTTCGGCCAGACGTTCACCAAGTTCCCATGACCGGTCCAGCGGGCCGGTCATGTCGGCGCGAAGGTGTTTTGTTCCCTGCCGGTTGATCACCCTCCCGGCCAGGTTGAGGAAAGCTGGTCCGGCGGTATCGTCCACGGCGGCATGGGTGGGAGCATGGTAAATGGCCCGGATCAGGGCGGCGGTTTCCGTGTTTCCCTCGCGGACCTCCACCCCGAGCCCGGGGGGCGTTTCTTCCAGCAGGCCCTAAACCCATTCCGCCTGCCAGAGGGCCAGTTTGCTGCCCCTGGTGCCCAGTTTCAGAAGGTGATCACTCATTTGTTTTCGTCTTCTCCACGGCATGGATGATCATCTGGTCCACCCGTTCCCAAAAGCTGCCCTCGTCACCGGAGCGGAAAACGTCGAGCAGGTCAGAGTTGACGATGCCGACCAGGACCTCGCGGCGCACCCCCTCATGGTCGGGCAAGTCCTGCATCACCCTCTCCCGGACTTTGCTCATGGCTTTCACTTGCATGGAAAATGACGGTCCAACTTTCTGCTCCAGCACTTGGCGTAGTTTGCGAGACATGGCCGGGCTCTTGCCGTTGGTGGAAACGGTGACCAGCAGGTCACCACGGCTGAAGGAGGAGGGAATGATGAAATCGCAGTTCTGTGGATCATCGGCCAGGTTTGCCGGGATGCCTCTTTTTCGTGCTTCTACGGCCAGGTTCCGTCGTGCTTCAGGGTTGTCCAGGGCGCCGAAAACCAGGGTCTGACCGTCGAGGTCACCGGGCTCGAACTCCCGCTGGAACAAGGTGATTTTGCCGTCCTTCTGAAGCTCTTCGATGAAGCCGGTTACCAGCGGCGCCACCACGGAAACCTGGGCGCCGGCTTTGATCAGCTTTTTCACTTTGCGTTGGGCCACCGCCCCCCCCCCCACCACAAGGCATGGCTTGCCGCTGAGGTCGAGGATCACGGGGTAGTTGAAAGACGGGTTTTTGCTCATATTTGCTGGCGCTCAAAAAGAAAGGGGCCGCGGCTGTGCCGGGGCCCCTTCTCCTGTGTCTCTCTAGGAGTCTAGGTGCCCTCGGTCCAACTGGAGAGATACTCCACCTGCTCGGGGGTCAGTTCATCGATCCGTGATCCCACACTCTCCAGTTTCAACCGTGCAATCTCCTTGTCGATGTCCTCGGGAACATCGGAGACATTCTTCTCCATGGAGGAGGAGTTCTTCACCAGGTATTCGGCGGAGAGCGCCTGATTGGCGAAGCTCATGTCCATCACGGCCGCCGGATGGCCTTCGGCCCGCACGTTGACCCGGTTGCCGCTCTCCAGGGTGTGTTCCACCACCAGGCGCCAAACTTCACGGCTGCTGCGGGTTATCTCCTTCAGGCCTTCCAGGTCCAGTTCCACGTTGAAATGACCGGAGTTGGCCACGATGGCCCCGTCCTTCATTCTGGAGAAGTGCTCGTTGCGGATCGCGCCAGTGGTGGTTTCCTTCTAAACGCAGATGGACACGTCAGTCACCGGCATTTCACCGGAGCCTTCCAGTCCACCGTCAGGGTCCTGGAGAGGAGCATTGCTCAGTATCTGTAGTGTTCCGGTTTGAACGGACCGTCCTTGGGAATACCCAGATATTTTGCCTGGTTTGCGGTCAGACGCTCCAGTTTCGCTCCGAGACGCCCGAGGTGAAGTGCAGCGACTTCTTCGTCCAGATGCTTGGGCAGCACAAACACGCCGATTGGGTACTGCTCCTTCGTTCCGTGCTTTTGCCAGATATCCATCTGAGCAAGCACCTGGTTGGTGAAGCTGTTGGACATCACAAAGCTGGGGTGACCGGTTGCGCAGCCGAGGTTCACCAATCGGCCTTCCGCCAGCAGCAGGATACTGTTGCCTTTCGGGAACGTAATCTTGTCGACCTGCGGCTTGATACTCGTCCATTTGTACTTCCGAAGCCTCTCAACCTGGATTTCGGAATCGAAATGACCGATGTTGCAGACGATGGCCTGATTTTTCATCTGCTTCATGTGGCGCTCGGTGATCACATCACAGCAACCGGTGGTCGTTACAAAAACATCACCCAGCTTGCAGGCCTCGTCCATCGGCATCACTTCGTATCCGGCCATGGTGGCCTGCAGCGCACAGATCGGATCGATTTCAGTAACGATGATCCGGGCGTTCTGTCCCTCCAGAGACTGGCAGGATCCCTTACCCACATCTCCGTAACCGGCGACGACAGCGACTTTTCCGGAAAGCATCACGTCGGTGGCGCGCATGATCGCGTCAACCAGTGAGTGGCGGCATCCGTAGACATTGTCGAATTTTGATTTTGTCACAGAGTCGTTCACGTTGATCGCCGGGAAGAGCAGTTCACCTTTTTCCTCGAGCTGGTAGAGACGGTGCACGCCCGTGGTGGTTTCTTCAGTGATGCCGCGGATTCCCTTCGCGATACGGGAGAAGCGGGTCGGGTCTTTTTTCAGCGCTTTTTTGAGCTGGGCCAGGAAGACTTTTTCCTCAGGGCTTCCGGGTTTCCGATCCAGAACGGACGGGTTCTTTTCAGCCTGAACACCAACCTGAACAAACATCGTCGCGTCACCGCCGTCGTCCAGAATCATGTTCGGGCCTTTGCCGTTGCCCCAGTCCAGAATTTTGTCGGTGTAGGCCCAGTATTCTTCGAGGGTCTCACCTTTTACGGCAAAGACAGGAGTTCCTTTTTTTGCCACGGCGGCAGCGGCGTGATCCTGCGTGGAGTAGATATTGCAGCTGGCCCAGCGGACTTTTGCCCCGAGGATTTGCAGGGTTTCAATCAGCATCGCCGTTTGAATGGTCATATGCAAAGAGCCGGCAATCATGGTGCCTTTCAGTGGTTTCTGCTCACCGTATTTTTCACGCAGAGCCATCAGGCCCGGCATTTCATGTTCGGCCAGCTCCATCTCCTTACGTCCGAAGGGCGCGAGGGAAATATCTTTAACGACGTAATCCGCTTTCTTTTTGACAGCCATTTCTATCGACTCCGTTTCTTCTCTGATTGAACCCGAGCCATTTATAGGCCCATACGTCGCAAACCCATTCCTGATCATGCCGTGACTCGCGTTCCGCAACGAACCAGAACAAGCATCAGGGCCCCATAAGGGTAATGATTTCCTTCTCATACGTCAATAATTGTTTCGTTTTCCGGCCCCTACCTCATCCGCTGTGGCTCAGTCCACGGTCAGGGTCTTGGAGAGGTTCCGCGGAAAATCGGGATCGTGGCCCCGTATCACCGACATATGGATAGGAGACCAACCGGGTGGGGATGTACGCTGCAGCCTCTCATTCAGCGAGCAAATTCATCCCACCTTGCCCAACTAGCAGTTCTGCAAGGCGTTCCCCCAGTTCCCAGGCCTTGCCCACGGGACCGGTCATGTCGGCGGCCAGGCGTTCGGTGCCCTGGCGATTGAGCACCACACCGGCCAGGGTAAGGAAAGCGGGTTGGGCTGCGTTGTCTGTTTGGGCGTAGGCGCCCACCGGCAGTGAGCATCCGCTGCCCAGGCCGGCGAGGAAGCCGCGTTCGGCCTGCACCGCGGCATGGGTCTCCGGGTGATCGATTGCTGAGGTGGCGTTGAGTGCTGTCTGGTCACCTTCTCGGATCTCAATGCCGATGGCCCCCTGCCCCACTGCCGGACAGAACCGGTCCGTGGGGAAGACCTCGGTGACCCGGTCGCCGAAGCCGAGGCGTTCGAGGCCGGCCTTTGCCAGGACGATCCCGTCCAGATCCTCGGTCTCCAGCTTCTCCAGCCGGGTGGGCACATTGCCGCGGAGGCCGGTGACATTGAGGTCTGACCTGAGGTTCAGTAACTGAGCCTTGCGCCGGGGCGAGCCGGTGGCCACCGTGGAGCCCTGGGGCAGGGACTCCAGTCCCCCACCGCTCCGAGTCACCAGAGCGTCCTCCACAGGTCCACGTTGGGGGACGGCAGAGAGCACGAAACCCTTGGGCAGGACGGTGGGCAGGTCCTTCAGCGAGTGCACTGCAAAATCGATGGTTCCCTGTTGGAGTTCGTGCTCCAGTTCCTTGGTGAACAACCCCTCACCACCCAGTTGTTCCAGGGGCTTGCTGCGGTCCAGGTCACCGGATGAGGTGATGATCACGATCTCCACCGCCAGGTCCGGGGTGGCCTGCTGGACCAGGGCCTTGACCGTCTCCGCCTGCCAGAGAGCCAGGCGGCTGCCCCTGGTGCCCAACTTCAAAAGTTGCTTATTCATGCTTCTTCGCACGTTCAACTGCCTTGTTGATCATCTGCTCCACCCGTTGTTGGAAGTTCTTCTCGTCCCCGTTGCGCAGCACGTCGAGCAGGTCGGAATCGACGATGCCGAGCAGTACTTCGCGGCGGAGGTCCTCGCGCTCCGGCAGGTCATTGAAGAGACGCTGGCGGACCTGGCCCATGGCCTCCACCTGGATGGCGAATGAGGGGCCCACCTTGGTTTCAAGCACCTGTCGCAGCTTGCGGGAGAGGGCCGGGATCTTGCCGCCGGTGGAAACCGTGATCAACAGGTCTCCACGCCTGAAGGAGGACGGAATGGTGAAATCGCAATTCTTCGGATCGTCAGCCAGGTTGGCCGGGATGCCTCTTTGCCGTGCTTCCTCGGCCAGCGTGCGTCGTGAGCTTGGGTCATCCAGAGCGCCGAAGACCAGGGTCTGGCCATCCAGGTCTCCAGGATGGAAATCACGCTGGTGAAGGGTGATGGTGCTGTCACCGGCGAGTTCGGCAAGTGTGGGCGCAACTTCTGGCGCAACCACGGTGACCCTGGCTCCGGCCTGCAGCAATCCGTCCACCTTTCTGGTAGCCACTGTGCCGCCGCCCACTACCAGACAGGGTTTGCCGTTGAGGTCCAGGAGAACGGGGTAACTGAATGACGGTTGTTCTGCCATGGTTTCACCAAAAAAGAAAAGGGCCCGCGACAATGCCGGGGCCCCTTTCTTTTGTGTCTCACCGGGGAGACTTAGGTGCCCTCGGTCCAGCTGGAAAGGTATTCAACCTGTTCCGGGGTCAGCTCGTCGATCCGCGAGCCCACACTTTCAAGCTTGAGCCGGGCGATGTCCTTGATGTCATAATTCATATGGAAAGCCTTCTTGGTCCCGTGTATTGCTTACAGTTTCAAAGCCGATTTCAGTTGCTCGGCCTTGTCCAGGCGCTCCCAGCTGAAGCTCTCCTCGCTCCGGCCGAAATGACCGTAGGCCGCGGTTTTCTTGTAGATCGGGCGCCGCAGGTCAAGCTGTTCGATGATACCCTTGGGGGTCAGGGGGAAAACCTCCCAGACCGCGGCCTTGATCGCGTCCTCGTCAGCCTTGAAGGTGCCGAAGGTGTCGACCATGATCGATACCGGGTCAGCCACGCCGATGGCGTAGGCCAACTGGACTTCCACCTTGTCCGCCGCCCCGCAGCCGACGATGTTCTTGGCGATGTAACGAGCCATGTAGGAAGCTGAACGGTCGACCTTGGTGCAGTCCTTGCCTGAGAAACAGCCGCCGCCGTGGCTCCCCACGCCACCGTAAGTATCGACGATGATCTTGCGGCCGGTAAGACCGCAGTCGCCCTGCGGACCGCCGACCACGAAACGGCCGGTGGGGTTGACGTGGAAGATGGTCTTGGAGTCAAGGAGGTGCTCGGGAATCACCGGGCGGATGACGTTTTCGATCACGTCCTGCCGCAGGGTGTCGATGCTCACTTCCTCGTTGTGCTGGGTGGAGATGACCACCGTGTGCACCCGCTTGGCCTGACCGTTGTGGTATTCCACCGTGACCTGGGATTTCCCGTCCGGGCGGAGATAGTCGAGCTCGCCCTCCTTGCGCAGCTCGGTCAGCCGCCGGACCAGCTTGTGGGCGGTCATGATCGGCAACGGCATCAACTCACGGGTCTCCCGGCAGGCGTAGCCGAACATTAACCCCTGGTCACCGGCGCCACCGGGGTCCACGCCCAATGCGATGTCCGCCGACTGCTCATCGATGGAGGAAATCACGGCACAGGTTTTGTAGTCGAAGCCCCACTTGGCCCGGGTGTAACCAACTTCCCGGATGGTATCCCGGACAACCCTGGGGAAATCAACGTAGCTCTCGGTGGTGATTTCTCCAGCGATCATCGCCAGGCCGGTGGTGACCATGGTCTCGCAGGCCACACGGCCGTTGGGATCCTTGGACATCACCGCGTCCAGAATAGCGTCGGATATTTGGTCGGCAATTTTGTCGGGGTGTCCCTCGGTCACCGATTCCGACGTGAAGAGATAAACATTGTCCTTAGCCATCTGGGTCAACCCTCCTTGCCACAGTCTTCGACCGCTGGTCGAACCGGGCGCCGCATGTCAAACATGAGATGATTCCCGGCGTTTGCATCAGCACCGGTCCCATGGTCGTGAGCTGAAAGGACACTGAGCAGGCGTTTCGATTTCCGCCTGATTCAGCGTATCACGGGGAACGTAAACCGGAATTTTTAGCACAAAGATGGAGAGCAAGTCAATGAGAGCCAAGGGGTAAGCTTTGGCAATGCCCTGCAACCCACCGGCAGGGAGGCTCTTACCCTTCGAGATAGCGCCGCCTGACCCACTCCAACTGGGAATCCCGGTTGCGCAACCGGCCGTCAAGCTTTTCCAGCATCACCGCCCGGAGAATCTCCCCATAGACCGGTCCGGGTGAAATCCCCAGGGCCTTGAGATCCATTCCCGATATGGACGCCCCGTCATCCTGACCCACGGTGAGGTGCCGCGAGATGGCCATCCGCACCCGGTCCGACCGGGAAATTGCCAGACTGAACAGGATGGACTCCAGGGAAAGCCCCTCGAGGATCATCCAGACCTGACTCGGCCGGGGTTCGGCCCCGCCGCGGTCCGCCAACAGCTGCCCCTCGACCCGGCTGCAATGGATCTTGTAGTCCAAAAGAACCTGCCGCTCTCTGCCGGACAACCCGAACCGCCGGCAGACAGTCAGCCTGGCCTCCCTGTCGATACGGTAGCAAAGGGCCATCATGAACACCATCCAGCGCTGGGGTGACTGGGGCCGGTAGAGCAGCCGGTGCCAGTTGAGAACCCCCTCCACCCGTCCCACCAGGTCGCGCAACGGCTTGCCCCAGGTGATGCCCGGATGAACCGTAGCCCGGATCAAGCCAAAATCGGCCATTCTCTCGAAGCAACGGGAAGCGTGTTCCTCCCCACAGAGATTGACCAGCTCTCCCAGCAACCGGCCGCCGCTGACCTGGTCAAAAACGTTGTTCCGCAAAGCAATGCCGATCATTTTTCCGGTAACCCGTCCGATGGAAAAATCAAGGCGGCCGCTGAACCGGGACGCCCGGATGGCCCGGGTGGGGTCCTCGATGAAACTGAGGCTGTGAATCACCCGGATGACACCCTGCCGCAGGTCGCGCAACCCACTGAAATAGTCCACCAGCTCGCCAAACCGCCGGCCGCAGATTGCCACGGCCAGTGAATTGATGGTGAAATCACGGCGGTAGAGATCCCGCCGCAGCAGCGCTCGCTCAACCTCGGGAAGGGAACCCGGCCCGGGATAGTGCTCGGTACGGGCCGTGGCTACATCGATCTTTGTTCCATCGTCCAGTCTGAGGGTCGCGGTGGCAAAAGCCCGGTGAATGCGCAGCCCGGCCCCCATTCGCGCCGCGGCCCGCTGGGCGAACCGCACACCGTCTCCCTCCACTACCAGGTCGATGTCCCTGGTCTGGAGCCCCAGCAACAGGTCCCGGACCAGCCCTCCCACGAGGTAGACCGACAGACCCATCTCCTTCCCCAGCTGGCCCAGATCCAGCAGCCGCTGGTGCAGCTCCGGTCTCAGCCGCTTGCTCAGCATGCCCCGCACGTCTTCCCGGGTGGGCCGGCGGGGCCGCTCCCCGGCGGCAGGCTTCGCTAGTTCGCCCTCCTCCTCCACCCGGTAGGCATGGCGGAAGAGATCCATTCGTGTGATGATCCCTTCCACGGACTCCAGTGACCGGCCCACCAGGACAAAACGGAAGTTGCGTCCCACCATTTCCCGGTGCACCATCTCCAGACCGGTTTCCGGCGCCAGCACCGGCGGTGCCGGACCCATGATCTCCCTCAGCGGCCGGTCACCGAGACCGTGGGTGATGGCCCCATCCACCGCCTGGCGGGTCACCGATCCGATAACCCGTTTGCCGGTGCCCACGGGAAGGGCATTGACCCGCCAGCGCTGCAGGATCTCCTTTACCGCCGACACCCTTTCGCGGCTGGAGACCCGCTGCACTGTGGGGTTCATGATCCGGGACGCCGTGTTTAGCGGACGGACATTTTGACCCAGGATCCTGACCAGCCGCTCCCGGGCTTGCACCAGCGTGGTATCTTTCACCGAGGCCGCCGCCGCGCTGGCGTGGCCGCCGCCGCCGAAATGCTGAATCACCTCCCCCACGTCCAGCGCCTCGGTGTGGCTGCGGCCGACCATGAAGAGGCGATCTTCCATCATCACCAGGACAAAGCAGGCACTGAGGCGCTCGATTTCCACGAAACGGTGCACCACCAGGGCCAGTTCCCCGATGTAGCGGTCCTTGTACACCGCGGAGATCACAACCGGCAGGCCTCCGATGTGGTAAACCTCGGCGGCCTGGATCAGATCATTGAGCAGTTCAATGTGCAACGAGGAGAATTCGGGCAGCAAAAAGCGGTTGAGCAACTGCAGGTCCGCCCCCTGCGCAAGCAGATGGGCAGCGGCCAGCAGATCTCTCTCGGTGGTGTTGGGCGAAGAAAGCCGGCCGGTGTCCTGGTAGATGCCGAGGGTGAAGAGGGTCGCCTCCAGCGGCGGGATGTTGATCCCCTCCTGCCGGAGCCGTTCCACCATCAGGGTCGTGGTGGCGCCCAACTGATCCACGGTCTCAAAATCCCCGGCCAGATCGTCGCCACTGGACGGGTGATGGTCAAATATTTCCAGCGTCGGGCCGTCGGCCACATCCTGCCCCTTGATAAGCTCAGCGAACGGACCGATGCGGTGCCGTTGCCGGGTGTCCACCAGGATCAGGTGGCTGATCCGGCCCATGGTCAGTTCCTTCAGCCGGATCACGCGGGGCAGCTGGTAGATGCCGCAACCGAGAAACCGCCGCACCGGCAGTTCCTGGGAGCCGGAAAAAACAAGGTAGGCATCGGGGTGCAGCAAGGACGCCGCCACCATGGAAGCCAGGGCGTCGAAATCAGCGCCGGGATGGGTGGTGATCACTTTCACTTCCGGTTCACCTCGCCCGGGGATGATACTGGTCATACACGGCGCGCAGCCGCGCCCGGCTCACATGGGTATAAATCTGGGTAGTGGCGATATCGCTGTGCCCCAGAAGCATCTGGACCGAGTGGAGATCCGCTCCCCGTTCCAGGAGGTGCGTGGCATAGGAGTGCCGCAGCATGTGCGGCCCCACCCGCTTGCCCAGTCCGGCCTTCGCGCCGTAAGCGGCGACCATCTTCCAGACAGCCTGGCGGCTCAAGCCGCTCCCCCGGGCGGAGACGAATACCCGGTCGCTGGTGCGGCGGCCCAGCAACGCCCCTCGCCCGCAGCTCCCCAGGTAGCTCTGCAGCCAGTCCCACGCCGCTGTTCCCACCGGCACCAGCCGCTCCTTGCCGCCCTTGCCCCGGCAGGTGATCAGCCGGCCCCGCCGATCGAGATCGCGCAGCCGCAGTGTGGTAAGTTCGGATACCCTGAGCCCGGCGGCATAGAGGACCTCCAGCACGGCACGGTCCTTCATCCCCCGGGGTGTGCCGGTATCCGGCTGCCGCAGCAGTTGCTCCACCTCCTCCTCCGAAAGGTAGGACGGCAGGGGACGACGCACCCGGGGCGCCTGGAAATCCCGGGTGGGGTCGCTTTCCTCTCCACGCTCCAGCTGGAGATACCCGTAATACGAGCGCAGAACCGACAGCAGCCTGGCCACCGATCGTCCGGATAGCCCCCGTTCGCGCTCCGCCCCGACGAACTCCAGCAGCTC
>JAQAZP010000247.1:0-12477 GCA_032127265.1 Acidobacteriota bacterium | reverse complement strand
GGTGCGGCAGGAGAATTGACCCGCTCGCATCACCGGGCGCCTGCTGCCGGTAGCGGTGCATTCTCCCTCCACCACTTCAGCCAGTTGTCATGCACCTCCTGCCGGCGCTCGGGAGCGGCCACCCCGCCCTCGTCGTAGAAGGAATAGTCGTGGCGGCCCCGCTCCTTCTGCGTCAGGCCGTCGATCCGCCGGGCGTAGGAGCACATGGCGGTGGCCGCGTAGTGGTACACAGTCCCCCACCCGGTGTCCTCGTGCCTCGGCAGTCTCGTGTCGTCCAGTGTGGCGGCGATGACGTCGGGCACCAGCGCCACCTGGAACTGCTCGGTGAAACTGTCCAGGGCCGCCTCTTTCTCTTCCGGCGTGCCGGATGTGAGCATTTGCCGCAGTTCAGCTATCGATTGGTCGTGATCGGGGCCTGATTCCGGCTCTGATTCCTGGCCTTTCAGCGCCTTCGACGATTCGGCGTACTGTTCGAAAAGCAGCCGCCCGTCCTCGACCATCTCCCTCGAAACGATCCGGTCCGTCTCCGCGTCGATGACCAGGTCGGTGCCCACCTGCCGGCCCCACCAGACCCGGATGAAGAGCAGTTTCTCGTTGATCCACTTGATCTCCGGCGCATAGACCGCGTGATCCCGCAGGTCCACCCGGGTCAGCTGTTCTTTCTCGGCGTAGACGTAGATCTCGGTCGACCAGGGCCCCTCCCGTGCGAAATCGGGCTTTACGGCCATGTAGTAGTAGACCTTGTTCGGCGAGTGGACCGGGGTCAGCAGAGCCGCAGGGAAAGGGCTCTTCGAGATGACGATCCGGTCGGCGAAAGCATCGTCGAACGGCCGGTGGAAGAGGCGAGGCTCCTTCCAGGCCGCGGGGTCGGGCTGGGTGCGCTCGTCCGCGGCGGCATAATTACAGCAACCCAGAAGAATGAGGACAATCAATGTGAATGTAGTTGATTTCATCGTGCCTTTTTCACGGCCTCGGCAATGGCTGACCGCTTCATGCCGGCCCGGCGGGATTGCTTCCGTGCCTCGGCAACCAGGTGATCGAATTCATCCATCGAGGGCGGTTTCAACGCCTTGAGGATGACCACATCCCGGTCACCGACGACGACGAATTGCGCACCAGTCTTCAGCCCAAGTCTCTTCCGGACTTCCTCCGGAATCACCACCTGTCCCTTGGAAGACATCTTTGTTGTTGCGAGCTTGGTCATGGGGTTCTCCTTTGTATGATCGTCTTACTGGTAAGAATATAATACCTCGTCGGATCACAATCAAGAAGAATTTTCATCCACAAGCCCCCAAAAACTCCTGGCCCTCTCCTCAAACCCCTCCTTCAGATCCACCAGCGGTTCGCTGTCCCTGAAACAGAGCGCAATATACTGATCGTCCCGCTCTCCTGGAGCGGCCCCGCCGTGGAACTGATCCCCCTGCCACTTGCCGTAGGCGGCCTGCCACAGGGGTTGTGGTTTTCTCCCCTTGCCCGTCTTCTCGTATTCCCTGATCTTCTGGAGCGAGTTGAAAAAGGCGAAGCTGGTCTTCTCAAAAAACGGCAACGGCCGCTGCAGCGCATCACGGAAGCCACGGAGCAGTTCATCGAGGACCTCACGGGCATCGATCAGCTTGTCGAAGGTCCGGTCTTTATCCCTGGCCACCAGTCTCGATGACACCGGCGTGTCCACATTCAGCACCACGTGAGTCACCCACGCCCGGATGATGTCCTTGGGCTTCAACGTTGCACACCGGAACTGCACCCTTCCGAGATCAGTGAGGCTCTCGATCCGGCCGGTGAGCTTCCAGGGGTGCCCGCCCACCTCACCCTCCAGATCCACCGTCATCGGCTCCAGCAGTGCGGGTGCGCCAACCTTCTCCACGAACTGCTGCACCTGGGTACCAAGCTGCG
The DNA here is from genome assembly GCA_032127265.1 of Acidobacteriota bacterium. Classification (GTDB taxonomy): domain Bacteria; phylum Acidobacteriota; class JAQAZP01; order JAQAZP01; family JAQAZP01; genus JAQAZP01. The sequence continues at coordinate 10,584 of JAQAZP010000247.1, read as the reverse complement.
CGTGGTAGGCCCGGCCCAGATGGTCCGGCGGCAGATCGCCCATCGCCTCCAGGATGTCCCACTCGTGCTTCATGTTCGGCTGGGGTATCGGCTCTCCCGGCCCGCGGCCCGCAGCCAGCTTGAGCCGCTCGTCAGCAAGCCAGTTCTCAAATGCGTATTTCTCGAGGCCGGCCATCTCCAGCGGCTCCACGTCCTCCAGCTCCGCTTCCTCCCTCGGCAGGACGATGCCCAGCGTCTTGTTGCAGAAGAACTTGCAGGGGTGGGTCCAGCAGGCGATCAGTTCGTCGAGGGTCAGGGTGAGGCACTCTGCGTTCTCTTCATCGAGCGGGATCGGCTCGGTGAAGAAGGGGATCGCCTCAGGCGGCTCCTGGGCAGCCCGTGTGGCGCGCACGCCCTCGGCGGCCAGGCAGTTCTGCCGCGAGTAGCTGAAGAGCTTGTCTTCACTGCGATCGAAGTAGGCCGCATTGAACGGTTGGAGGGGGTGGAGGGTGGTGATGGCGTCACGGGGGGAAGAGAGATTGCTTCGTCGCCCCTGCGGGGCTCCTCGCAATGACAGTTCTGGGCTGACGAACGACTGGCCCACCACGTTGAGCAGCTCGTCCACCACCACCGAGGCGGCCCGCTCCTTGTTGTCCTTTTGCGAGCGGCCGACGTAAGAGATGATCAGCCTGTCCTGTGCCGCGGCCAGGGTCTCGAGGAAGAGCTGCTTCTGGTCCTTTCGGACACTGCGGTCACCCTTGACCGGGCTGGCCGCCATCAGGTCGAAGGTGGGGGGCCGCTCCTTCGAGGGGAACGACCCGTCGTCCAAACCGGCCACGGCGATCACCTTGAAGGGGATGGTGCGCATCGGCTTCAGCGCACAGAAGGTCACCGCGCCGCTGATGAAACTGCTGGCCCGGCCCTCCTCGCCCAGGGCCTGCTCCAGGTGGTCGCGAATGACAGCAACGTCCAATTGCAGTGAGTCAGCGCCCCCGCGTATGGTTCGAGCGCCGTCTGCCGCACTGGAGCCTTCAGACTCATTCGCATCCGCCGATTCCGATCTTTCCCGTGCATTCACATCCCCATGCCCAGAGCCCCCCGGTTCTTCCCCATCCGCCTCACCTGTTCTCGATTCCCCCTGCTCATCCGTATCCTCGGTGCCCGCCCGGCGCAGCCGGTTCAGCTCCTCACGGACGGTCTGCAGCGCCTGCTCCTCGTCCCCCTCCGGAGCAAAGAAATGCTCGAGGAGGTCGCCCAGCAGCTCCGCCCACCCGGTGAGCGACTGTGGCGTGCGCATCGCATCCAGCCGCTGGAAAAGGTCCACCACCCAGCAGTCGAAACGGCCGAGGAGGTCGAGGTGGTTCATGGTGGCCGTGCCCAGGGGCAGGATGCCGGCCACCAGGTCGTCCCGCGGCCCGGTGATCATGCCCATCAGCAAGCGGTCGAGACCAGCGCGCCAGGTGTTGGCCTCGAAGGGGGGCAGGTTGAAGACGTCCTGTTTGAACGTGCCGTCCACCCCCCAGCGGATGTTGGTCTCCCGCACCCAGTGCCTGACCTGGGGCAGCTCGCTGCCCAGGATGCCGGCCTTCCGGCGCACCGATGGGATCTCCAGCAGGTCGATCACCTCGGTGGCGGTGAGCCGGGCATCGGCCAGGGCCAGCACCTTGAGCACCCCCTCGGAGAGCGGCTGCTCCTCGCCCCGCCTCTTATCGGCGATGCTGTAGGGGATGTGCGGGGTGTCGTCGTGCTTCACGCCGAAGACCGCGTCGATGTAAGGGGCGTAATCCTGGACCGCGGGCATCATCACCAGGATGTCGCCGGGCTTCAGGTCAGGCGTGCTGTCAAAGGCCTGCAGCAGCAGGTCGCGGAGCACCTCCATCTCACGGAGCGGTGAGTGGCAATTGTGGACGGTGAGCGAGCGGTCGCCGGGGTCGAGGGCCAGGGGCGGTGCGTCGGCGCTGCCCGGTGACACAGCACTGGCGGCTGATGATCCACTCGCAAGGTCCTCTGCGTTTTCGCACCCTTCAGGATCACCTGGCCCACCAGCCATTGCCGACCAACTGCCAAACCCGCCCCGGTCAACGTCATCGAGGATGTCGTTCTGGATCACCTGCAGGAGGGTGCGGGTATCGCTGTCGCCGCCTTCTGCCCCACCCGGTCCTCCATCCCCGGTATTCCCTCGGGCGTCCACCACACCACCATGGACCACCCACAGCCCTTCAGGCTTTGTCTTCGCGGTCTGGTCGTTCCCACTCGCCTCCTCAGGTTGAGCATCCTCACCAGGTGCCCTCCCCGCCTCTTCCTCCACCGCCCCATGCTTCAGCAGCAGTTCGAGGAACACATCCCCCTGCTCACCCATGGAGCCCAGCAGCCGGTTTCCCTCCAGTGAACCCTCATCCCCCGCACCGTCGCCCCTTGTCTTCTTCACCCGGGTGGGGCTGAAGCGGTAGACGGTCACCGGGATGTGCCGGCCCAGGGCGGCCAGCAGCTCGATGAAGATCGGCGGCAGGCTGCTCACCCCGAAGACCGAGAGGCGCCTCGGCATCCCCTCGATCTCGTCCGCCGGTTTGTCGAGCTTGTTGATGTGCGAGATCAGGTCGCGGAAGCGGTCGCCCAGGTGCTGGTGGCCCTCGAGGTCATTGCAGATACGCTGCCAGAGCTTCGACTGCCAGCCGAGGTGGCGGTAGGTGGCGGCGTCCTCGTCCTCAAGGTCCCAGTCGCGAAGCAGCTCGGTGCGGTAGAGCTGATACTCGTCGAAGGTGCCGGCGATTTTCGCCGCCAGCTGGTAGCGTTTGCGCATGTCGTTGTCGGCGAGGTAGGCGCGTACCGGGGCGAAGTCGCCGCCGGGCAGCTCCTCGCCCAGCAGGGCCATCAGCCGCCAGGTCAGCGGCTGGCGGTTGAACGGGTCACCCTCGTCCTCCTCGGTGCTGCCCAGCAGCTTCCGCGCCAGCCAGGACGCGCAGTTCCGGGGGAAGGGCATGCCTATGGACGCGGCGATCCCCAGCTCTTTGGCCAGTTCCAGGGTCACCCAGCGCCGCATCCCCCCGCTCTGCACCACGATCCGCTCCCACTCCAGCGGGGGCAGGGGGTCGTCGCGCAGCACGCCGGCCATCCGGCCCAGCAGCCGGGGCAGGCTGTTGCTGCTCTCGATGAAGAAACCGGGGTCAGTCATGCCGGGCTCCACCGCACAGGCCGCACACTCCACGGCCGCCGGCTGCAGTGGCGGCCATGTGATGATGCCCTGTGAAACAGGCAGGTCTGTATATCCAGGAAACGAAATCCGAAGGCGGATGGCCGCTCACGGAGTGCTTGGTTGCATTATAGGAAAGGGTTGGCCGCTTGTAAAGAAAACTGCCGAATTTATCTTCAGGTAAATGCCATATGTACTATGAGGTTAGGAGGATCCGGGGGGCGCACGCCTCACCGGTGGGCACGAATCCCGGCGCAGTGGGCGGTGGCGCAATAAAACGTTGCATTTATTGCCTATTTGTCATATATAGATGACAGGCAATTCAGGCAGTAATCCTCCCCCCTTTTGGGATCAATCGATAACACCGGGGAAGCCGCCGGATTGACCGGCGCGGCGCCGTGAAAGGCGAACGCCTGAAGAGTCTGCAGTGCCCGGCATTGCCGTGTTACAACCGGATTTCAAACAGGAGCGATAATAAAATGGGATGTTTCGAACTGCAGGCGCGGAGACGCCCGGGAATGGGCGCGCGGGTGATGTATCTGGCGATGGCCATGGTTCTTGTCCTGGCCGGCGGCATCGCGGGACAAAGCGCATACGCGCAGTGCAACCCCCAGCAGTTGTTCAAGAGCCTGCCGGATGTCGACGCGGAGGGCGACTACTTCGGCAGCTCCGTGGCCATCGACGGAACGACCTTCATCGTCGGGGCCTTCAGTGATGACGACGACATCATGGGCACCGACGTCGGCTCGGCCTATCTCTTCGATACCTCCACCGGGGCCATGATCGCCAAGCTCCTGCCCCTCGACGGCGCGCAGGACGACCACTTCGGCTGGTCCGTGGCCATCAGCGCAGCCACCGCCATCGCCGGGGCCTACGGTGACGACGACAACGGCAACGCCTCCGGCTCGGCGTATCTCTTCGACGCGGTGACGGGCCTCCAGCTGGCCAAGCTGTTGCCCGCCGACGGTGCGGCGGGCGACTACTTCGGCTACGCCGCGGCTGTCGACGGGACAACCGCCATCGTCGGGGCGTACCAGGACGACGACAACGGCACCGACTCCGGGTCGGCGTATCTTTTCGACAGCACCACCGGGGCCCAGCTGGCCAAGCTCCTGCCGCTGGACGGCGAGGAGTACGACTACTTCGGCACCTCGGTGGCGATCAGCGGCAGCACCGCCATCATCGGGGCGACCGGCGACGACGATGGCGGCGCCGAATGCGGTTCGGCGTATCTTTTTGACACCGTCACCGGTAACCAGACCGCCAAGCTGCTGCCGGCTGACGGTTCGACCGACGATCAGTTCGGATCCACCGTGGCGGTCAGCGCAACCACAGCCCTCGTCGGGGCATTCGGTGACGACGACTTCGGCAGCGCCTCCGGCGCGGCCTATCTCTTCGACAGCACCACCGGCGCCCAGTCCGCCAAGCTGGTGCCGGCTGACGGTGCGGCCTACGACTTCTTCGGCTGGGCCGTTGCCATCGACGGTACCAACGCCATCATCGGTGCGTTCTCCGACGACGACCACGGGTTCGACTCCGGCTCGGCCTATCTCTTTGACACCTGCGCGCAAACAGGCACCATCAGCGCGGCATACACCTGCCTGCCCGCCGGCGGCACCGTGCCCTTCGCCACCCGGATGACGGTGACCCTGGACAATCTCTACAGCGGTCAGACCCGCCGCATCGCGGGCCGGATCAACGTCTCCCTGGCCGGCGGCACCTCTTACAGCAGCTGGCGCGCCGGGTTCACCAACGTGGCCGGCGGGGGCAGCTTCACCACCGCCTGGTACCAGACCATCCCGGCCCTGGGGGCGGTGATCGGCGCCAATCTCTTCGAGCTGGCGGCCGAGGACGTGACCCCCGCGCCGTACAATCAGCCGCCCTACCCGCCGGCCGGCGACACCGCCACGGCGAGCTGCACGGTGACGGGTCTGGCGCCGTAAAAAAATAACCCTTGGATTGTGACGAAGAAGGGTTGTTTTCAGGCTTGTTTTGTTACACGGATCGATCGAAATCCGTAGTCGAACCGGAGGCAACGGCATGACCCATCATTTTCATATCCAGCCATAAGTGGCTTCGAAAACATGGTTATGGCTACTTATAGGTGTCTATATTCAGCCACAACTTCAGCGCAAATATGGGGATCAACCAGCCCATCACCCGCTCTGGTTCACGTCCCTCCGGTGGCCCACTTTGACAACGATGATCGGCCGCTCGTTGTCCCGGATCTCGTAGATGATGCGGTAACGGCCCTGGCCGGTAGCGGTAACGGTCCTGGCCGGTGAGTTTCTCGCAGCCGGGCGGTCGAGCGCCGGGAAGGGCATTATTTTTCAGCTTGACTGTGGCCGGCAAACCTGTAAAACAGAGCTTTATGAGGATGGATAATCAGGAATTTCGTTGGCGTTCCTCTCGATGGCCATCGGCCAGGACCCGGCGAACCGTGGGGATCGCCTGGATCGTGCTCGAAGCCCCGGCCCTGCTCTTCCGCACCCTGGCCGCAATCATCATGAACGCGGCCGTCCCCGCCGCCGTCGCCCTTTTCGCCATCCTCCTCACCTCCTCGACCCAGGCGGCTCCCCTGCCGGCGCCAGCGCCCCTGCCCGCGCCCCACGAGGGGGAGCACCAGCAGATTGAGCGGGCCACCCGGATGATCGCCGAAGAACCGGGGGACGCGGCGCTCTACCTGCAGCGGGCCCGGCTCTACCGGCTGCACGGTGAGTTCGACCCGGCCCTGGCCGACATCGAGCTGGCCGCCCGCCTCGACCCCGAAATCGGCGACCTGGACATTGTCCGGAGCGAGCTTTACCTTGCCCTTGGCTGGGACCGCTCGGCCCGTGTGGTCCTCGACCGCTTCCTGGCCCGCAACCCTGGTAATGGCCCCGCTTTGGTGTCCAGCGCCAGGCTGCACGTGAAGACGGGTGACCCGGGGGCCGCCCTCGGCGAGTATGACCGCGCCATTCCCCTGCTCGAGCGCCCCACGCCCGAACACTATCTCGAACGGGCGGAGGCGGCGTCGGCCCTCGGCGAGGCATACGTCGAGCGGGCCATCGCCGGGCTCGACCAGGGCATTGCCAGGCTGGGGCCGGCGGTGACACTGGTCCTGGCCGCCATGGACCTCGAGCTGGCCGCCGGGCGCTTTGACCCGGCCCTGGCCCGTATCCGGGGCCTCGCCGCACAGTCCCAGCGCCGGGAGCGCTGGCTGGCCCGGGAAGGGGAAATCCTCAGCGCCGCCGGCCGCCGGTCCGAGGCGCTGGGGGTCTTCCGGGAGTGCCGGACGGTGATCGACGCCCTCCCCCCCGCGCAGCGCGGGTCACAATCAATGATTGATCTCGGCGCACGCGTGGATGCCAGGATCGATGAGCTGGAATAAAAATCGGGGGCACGGGAGGGACAGGCCAATGAACAGGTTCACCAGGCCGGAGAGGATGCGGATCGTTCTCGTCCCGCTGCTCCTCGCCTTCCTGCTCATCGCCTCGGGCACCGCCGGCACTCCGGACGCCGGGGCCGCGGACCTGGTCCCGGCAGGTGCCGCCTGGAAGTATCTCGACGACGGCTCCGACATGGGGACGATCTGGAGCAACCCCGCCTTCCTCGACACGCTCTGGGCCTCCGGCCCGGCCCAGCTGGGCTACGGCGACGGCGACGAGGCCACCACCGTCGGCTACGGCCCCGACCCCAACCTCAAGTACGTCACCACCTATTTCCGGCACTCCTTCACCGTGGCCGATCCGGGCAGCCACCCGCAACTCTACCTCGGCCTGCTGCGGGACGACGGGGCCGTGATCTACCTCAACGGCACCGAGGTGGCCCGCAGCAACATGCCGGCGGGGACGATCACCTACACAACCTTCGCTTCCTCCGCGGTGGCCGCCGCGGAGGAGAACGCCTGGCTCTGGTTCACCGTCGACCCGGGCCTGCTCGCCACCGGGACCAACGTGCTGGCGGTGGAGATCCACCAGTCCAGCCCGACCAGCTCGGACATCAGCTTCGACCTGCAGCTGAACGACGAGCCGGCCGCCTTTGTCAGCCGCGGCCCCTACCTGCAGCTGGGCACCCCCGACGCGGTCACCGTGCGATGGCGCACCCTCGACCCCACCGACAGCCGGGTGGCCTACGGGCTCTCGCCGCTGAGCCTGAACCTGTTCACCGACGACCCCGTCCTCACTTCCGAGCACGAGGTCCGGCTCACCGGCCTCGAACCGGCGACCCGCTACTACTACTCCATCGGCTCCACCGCCGAGACCTTTGCCGGCGGCGATGTCGACCACTTTTTCCAGACCTCGCCGCCCGCGGGGGCGGAACCTCCGCTGCGGGTCTGGCTGCTCGGCGACAGCGGCACGGCCAACGCGGATGCGGCCGCGGTGCGCGACGCCTACTACGCCTTCACCGGCGCGACCCACACCGACCTCTGGCTGATGCTAGGCGACAACGCCTACAATAGCGGCACCGACGTGGGATACCAGGCCGCCGTTTTCGACATGTACCCCGAGATGCTGCGGCGGAGCGTCCTCTGGTCCACGCGCGGCAACCACGAGATGTCCACCAGCGTCTACTACGGCCAGTTCACTTTCCCCACGGGCGGGGAGGCGGGCGGGCTGCCCTCGGGCACCGAGGCCTATTACGCCTTCGACTTCGCCAACATTCACTTCATCTGCCTCGACTCCACCGGCGCCAGCCTCGACCCGGGCAGCCCGATGCTCACCTGGCTGGAGAGCGACCTGGCGTCCACCGCCCAGACCTGGATCGTCGCCTTCTGGCACCACCCGCCCTACACCAAGGGCTCGCACGACTCGGACAGCACCACGGACAGCGACGGCCGGATGGTGCAGGTACGCGAAAACGTGCTGCCCCTGCTCGAAGCCGGCGGCGTCGATCTCGTCTTCAGCGGGCACAGCCACTCCTACGAGCGCTCTTTCCTGCTCGACGGCCACTACGACTTCTCCTGGACCCTCGATCCCTCGATGATCCTCGACGGTGGCGACGGCCGGATCGATGGTAGCGGGGCCTACGCCAAAACCACCGCCCCCCGCCGCGGCGCGGTCTACTGCGTGGCCGGCTCCTCGGGTAAGCTGGGGGGGGGATTGCTGAACCACCCGGCCATGTTCATTTCACTGAACAGCCTGGGGTCGGTGGTACTCGACGCCGACGCCACCCGGCTCGATGTACAGTTTCTCAACAGCAGCGGCGTGGTGAGCGACTACTTCACCCTGCTCACCGAGCAGGTCATTCCCGCGACGGTGGGTGCGGTCTTCACCTGCATCCCCGATTCGGGGACCCTGCCCTTCAGCACCGACATGTGGGTGACCCTGCAGAACAGCTACTCCGGCACCCCGCGCACCATCGCCGCCGCCATCGATGCCGACCTGGCCTCCGGCCGGCACTATGCGTCCTGGCGCCGCGGCTTCACCAACGTGGCGGCGGGCGGCGAGTTCACCACCTCCTGGGTCCAGCAGATGCCCGCCCTCGGTGCGCTGATCGGCCCGAACAGCTTCACTCTGCACGCCGAGGACGTGACTCCCGCGCCGTACAATCAGCCGCCCTACCCGCCGTCCGGCGACACGGCCACGGCGAGCTGCACGGTGACCGGGGTGGCGCCGTAAGAACAGAAAAAACTTGGGACAGGCACCGGTTTCCTGCCTGCGGTGAGAAAATCGGGGGCACCAATTTTCTACGAAAATTGAGAGCCAGTCCCCATTTTCTCTCACTTCCTCGACAGCCAGCCCCGGCGCTTGAAGTACCAGAGCAGGCCGCCGGCCACCAGGGCCATGATGCCGAGGCAGAAGAGGTAGCCATAGCGCCAGCCCAGCTCGGGCATGTTCAGGGCCGAGATCCCGGTATCGAAGTTCATGCCGTAGAGCCCGGCGATGAAACCGAGAGGGATGAAGATGGTGGCGATGATGGTCAGCACCTTCATCACCTCGTTCATCCGGTTGCTGACGCTGGAGAGGTGGGTGTTCAGGAGGTCGGCGCAGACCTCGCGGTAGGTCTCGATCAGCTCGATGATCTGCACCGCGTGGTCCTGGCAGTCGCGCAGGAAGAGGCTGGTCTCCGGTGAGATCATCTCTTCCGCGTCCCGGATCAGGGCGGCGAACAGTTCGCGGTGCGGCCAGACGTCCCGCCGCAGGGAGAGCAGCGCCCCCTTCATCACGTGGATCAGGTGCGGTGCGTTCCGGTCCTGTCCCGCCATCACGATCTCTTCCAGCTGCTCCAGCGACTCGCCGGCGCTCTCCAGCACCGGGAAGTAGCTGTCGATCACCGAGTCGAGCAGGGCGTAGAGCAGGTAGTCGGCCCCGGCGCCGCGGATACGGCCGCGCCCCTTGCGCAGCCGCTCGCGCACCGGCTCGAAGCAGTCGCCCGGCCCGGGGGTGAAGGTGAGCACGAACCCCTGGCCCAGGATCAGGCTCACCTGCCTTGTTCCAAATTGGTCGGCGGCCAGCGGAGCCCGGGCCACCACGAACAACTGGTCCTTGTACGGCTCCGCCTTGGCCCGCTGCTCCAGGTTCACCACGTCCTCCAGCACCAGCTGGTGGATCCCGAACAGCTCGCCGAGGCGGCGCAGCGGCTCGAGATCGCCCAACCCCTCCACGTGAACCCAGACCGTGGGCCATTTCTCGCGGTAGGCCGCGATCGCGTCCACCGAATCCACCCCGCTCTCGGTGAGGTCCTCGCCGTTGTAGGCCATCACCCTGATCTGCGCCTCGGGGGCTTCAGGATCGTGAAAGAGCGTCCCCGGCGCCGAGCCGGGCGCCGTCCGCCGGCCGGCCTTCGACTTCCAGCTGCGGGCCTTGTGGGGCTTGTGGTGCCTGGGCTTCGCGCTCATGGTCGGTTCTCCTCTGGAGAAAATCGGGGACCGCTACACTCGCAGTGACATGCGGCTAATCAGAGCTCACCACCCCGTCCTCCGGCGGCCAGGCCAGCGTGTTGCTGATCGTCTCGATCTCGCCCTCGCTCATCGCCGGGAAAGGCATGCGGCCCTCGGCGCGCCACCTAGCCACGTCCCCCTCGACGGCCTTTGTCCTCTCCACGTCCAGACCACCGTCCTTGCCGAGGTAAGCCGTCTGGGAGGGGAAGGCGAAGCCGCTGCCGCTCCTGGACACGATCTCCATCATCCTGAGGAAGAGGTCTTCGCGCACGGCGAGAAACTCGTTCCAGTCGGAGGTCATCACGTAGGTGAAGATCTCGATGTCGAGCGAGAAGGCGCCGAAGCCGACGAAGCGGGCCCGTGCCGGGTCATTGGTCAGCATGGGGTGCGAGACGAGCAACCGCCGCAGCTCGGCCAGCACCCAGCGCAGCTGGTCCGGGCTGGTCTCGTAGCGCAGGCCGATGGTGGTGATCAGCCGGACCCGGTCCCGGACGCCGAAGTTCTCGATCTGCAGCGCCGAGAACTCGGCGTTGGGCACCGAGACCACCGTCCG
>JAQAZP010000246.1:0-23074 GCA_032127265.1 Acidobacteriota bacterium | reverse complement strand
TCATTGCACCCGTCTCTACGACGGACAGGCGATCGAAGATAAGAGCCCGACAGCTCACTGCCAAAAATGTGATAACTATTTCATATTATTGATACTACAGATGCAATGAGCGCTGGGGCGGGGTAACCCCACCATACATATGCACTCATACATAATGCTTTTTAGCAAAAATGGCAAGCAATATTTGTGGTTTTGACGTCCCGAGGCAGGATTCTGATGGCCTGCTGCTGCCGGGTGAGGAACTGGGATCATTCCTGTTTTCCCCTGGATTCCAGCATCGCCCGCGCCGGCTCGAAACCGGGGTCTGCCTCCAGGGCTTCCCTCAGTTGCTCCAGGGCTTCGTCTTCCCGTGCGCTCTGGCCCAGCGCCAGGGCGTAGTTGTAGTGATACACGGCACGTGACCCGTCCAGTTCCACGGCTTCCCCGAACAGGGCCAGAGCCGCGGGAAGCCGGCCGCGGTTCGCTTCGGTCGTGCCCTGGGTAAAGAGGAGCGAAGCCAGGGTGATCCTGGCCTCGCCGAACCACGGTTTGACTTGCAGGGCCCGGCGCATCCACTTAACGGCTTCTCCGCTATTGCCGGTGTCGTCGTGCACCACACCCAGGTTGTACATCGCCTTTTCACTGGTGGGGTGCAGCCGCAGTTCTTCGCGAAACGCCGAAGCCGCCGCCTCCAGGTTTCCTTCACCGTAGTAGGTGAACCCGATGTTCAGATGGGCCTGGGGGTAGCCGGGACTTTCCTCCAGGGCCTGCTCGAATGCCGCGCGGGCCCGGGCCAGATCCCCCTGCTTGAGCAGGGGGTTGCGGGTGTGGTTGTGGGGGAAGGGGGGGTTGCCGGCAGCCACGCCAAGGGGCCACCAGGCGACAAGCAGGGCTGCGGCGAGCAGGGCAGCGGCCAGGTGGGGAAAGCGCCGGCGGCGCGCGTGGTCGATCACCCGGAGGGTGAAGATCGAGGCGAAGAGGATCAGCAGCGGGATCACCGGCATGCGGAACCTGGCATTGACAAAGAAAATCACCACCCCCGCCATGTAGACCTGGGTGAAGAGGGCGAGGAAGAACAGCGGGGCGCGAGGTTCGGCCCGACCCAGGAGCAGGGCGATCATGCCGGCGAGGCCCAGGGGACCGATGACGGCAAAGCCCAGCGGCAGGGTCAGGCGCAGCACCGCAGAGTCCCGGGCGGCAAAAGCGTAGTCCCGGTTGCTGCCGATCTCGGCGCGGTTCCAGAAGAGGGCGGTTTTCTTCACCATCAGGGCCAGCCACTGTCCCGGGTTGCCGCGGACGAAATCGAGGCCTTTGCGGTAGTAGAAGGAGGACTCCTCGGCCGCGCTGAGCCGGCGGCCGGCTTCGTCCTCGGCCAGGGCCCGGGCATCTTCGCGCTGCCAGGTCGGACCGATGGGAGGGAGAGTGGCGTGGGCCCCGTTGGCCTCGGGATTGTTGCCGATGTAGAAGTTTACGCCCCCCTGGGTGGCCAGCAGCACCGCTTCACCCCCGGCCAGCAGATTGGTCAGGGTCACGGGAAGTATGGGGAGGATGACACCGAGGAAGAAGAGGGCTGCCGGTGCGGCAGCGGGCCGTAGTCCACGGATGCCAGGTTCCCCGCGGCGGCGGCCGCGGACCAGAATCCAGATGAATCCCAGAGGGGCCACCAGCAGCACGCTGGGCCGGGTGATAACCGAGAGGCCCAGCAGCAGGCCGCTGAGCAGGTGCAGCCGCGGCCGGCCGTCTTCGGCGGCCAGGAAGGCCAGCAGGAACCCCATGTCCAGTGCAATGACCAGGGTGGTGATCAACAGCTCGCCGGAGAAGTAGATCGACAGCCCGTGGAGCGCCAGAACGGTCGCCGCCAGCAGTGCGGCGCGGCGTCCGGCCAGCCGGCGGGCCAGTTCGGCCAGCAGCAGGATGGTCAGCGCCGAGAAGAGGGCCTGGAGCAGCCGCGGCAGCAGGTAGCCCCCGCCGAAGAGGCGGTAGCAGGCGCCCAGAAGCAGCGGGTAGAGCGGCACCCGGAAAAAGGGCAGCTCGCCCACTCTGCCCTCGGCCAGTTCGCGGGCCCAGTCGTCGTAGTAGGCGGCATCGGTCTCCGGGGCGGAGAAATAGGGCTGGTGGCGGATTTCCATCACGTAGCTCACCCGCAGGGTCAGGGCCATAAGGGTGATGGCCAGCAGGGCAAGGAGGTAGATCCTGCGGTTCGGGAACCAGGTGTGGGGCGTGTCGTGCGCCGGGGTGTCGGTTTTCCGGTTTGGTGTTTTTGCCATGATCCCCGTTGTTTTAAAGAAGGCCGGCGGGATACCGGATGGTGCCTGTCCAGCCGGGGGTGAGGCGAACCTACCAGAAGCTTTGGAAGAGGTCAAACAGAAGAACTTTGGGCCGCTGCCGGCTTGGCGGCCCGGTTTGACAGCCCGGGCCCCCATTTTCTACAATGTTTGAGAACCAGTTACGATTTTAACTTCACATTTGCCGTGTGGCCCCGCCGGTTCAGGGGGGTATGGAGGAGTGGCAGTGAGCGACGGTTCTTCATTCGGTGGGGATTTGCGCAGGGAGAGGGAACTGCGTGAAGTGTCGCTGCAGGAGATCTCCGAGGCGACCAAGATCAGCATGAAGTTTCTTCGTGCCATCGAGGAAAACCAGTTCGATCTGCTCCCCGGGGGGGTGTTCAACGTGGGTTTCATCCGGGCCTACGCCAAATACATCGGCGTCGACGATGACGAGATGGTGAACAACTACCTCTTCCACATGCAGCAACTCAAGGCGGAGAACGGGGAGGAACCTGACCTCAGTGCATCGAGGTCAAAAGGGCAATCGTCGGGCCGGATGGCGGCCTGGATCATCGTGGCGCTGGTGGTTGTCGCGGCCGCGGTGGCGGCATCGTGGTACTTTTTCGGCCGCTGAGCCCTCACACGCTGATCCACCCCGAATTCCATCCCAGGGAAGGCTGTTTCTCCGCCGTCTCACCACAGACAACAGGTATCGATGGATATTCTTAAAGCCATACGTGCAGGCGATGCTCCCCGGGAGGTGCGGGTCTCCGCGGCCAAGGGGCTTCTGCCCCTGGAGTCCTCCGGAATGGTCGAGGTGCTCTACCGGCTCTCCCGGGACGAGGATGAGGAGATCCGTTCCGCATCGACGGCATCCATAGCAGGTCTGCCGGACACAATCCTCGAGGCGGCGCTCTTCGATGAAACCTGGCCCCCGGAGCTGCTGCTCTTCTATGCCCGGAGTTGTGGGGGGCGTCCGGGCCCCCTGGAAGCGGTCATTCTCAATCCCTCTTCACCGGACTCGGCCGTTCTGGAACTGGCCCGCACGGTCCCAGCCGATCTGATGGAGCTGATCGTGATCAACCAGGTCCGCATTCTTCGCAAACCAGGGATCCTCGAGGCGCTGCTTGAAAATCCGGCCCTCAACGCGCACATCAGGGGGCGGGTCAACGAACTGAAATTCGATTTCTTCGAGAAGAAGGATAGACCCGTTCCGGTGGCCGAGCTGACACAAGAGCTCGAGGTGCCGGACCTGCCCGTGGAACTGGTTGCCCCACCCGTTCCCGCCGTGACGGCGGGAACGGAAGAGGACGCGGACGGGCCGGAAAAGAAGGAAACCCTGTTTGCGAAGCTGACCAGGCTGGACATCACGGGCAAGATCCGGCTAGCCAAGATGGGATCCCGGGAAGAGCGGATGCAGCTGGTGAAGAGCCCCAACCGCCTGATCTGCACCGCCGCGGTGCGCAGCCCGAAGATCACCGATTCCGAAGTCGATTCCATCGCCCAGTTGCGCAACGTGCACGAGGAAGTGCTGCGTTACGTGGCCAACAAAAGGGAGTGGACCCGGCGGTACTCGCTGGTGGTCAACCTGGTCCAGAACCCCCGCACACCCATCGCCGTGTCATTGGGTTTTCTCAATCGGCTGACACCGTTGGATCTGCGGATTATCAGCCGCAACCGCGACATTCCCGAAGTGATTCGCACAACCGGCAAGCGCAAGCTGGCACAAAAGCTCTCGAAGGGATAAAATAGGGCCTGGTAACACAAACAACCTCTTCCAGGAGATATCGGTTTGAGCAGCGTGGAAGCTTATGGACTCACCCACACGGGTTTGGTCAGGGAATCGAATGAAGACCGGATACATCTCAACGAGGAGGACAATCTCTTTGTTGTGGCCGACGGGATGGGCGGTCATGCCGCCGGGGAAGTGGCCTCCGGCATCGCCGTAAAAGCCGTCAACGAGTTCATCATTCACACCCGCCGGGATCGGGAGCTCACCTGGCCCTACGCTTACGACGACAGCCTGTCCTACGACGGTAACCGACTGCAGACGGCCATTCGGCTGGCCAACAACCGGATCAGGGAAGCGGTGGAGGAGGAGAGTGAGTACCAGGGCATGGGTTCCACCATGGTCTCGCTGCTGGTGACCGAGGACCGTTCAACCATCGGCAGCGTGGGGGACAGCCGTGTCTACCGCTACCGTCGGGACGAACTGGAACTGCTGACCATTGATCACTCCTGGGTCAACGAGCAACTGCAGGAGGGGATGCTCACCGAGGAGCAGGCTAAAACCCACCCCTTCCGCAACGTGGTGACCAGGGCCCTGGGCAGTGACAGCAATGTCCAGGTGGATATCCGCAGCGACGGCATCGAGGAGGGCGACTGCTATCTGCTCTGCTCGGACGGCCTCAGCGGGATGATCGAGGAGGAACAGCTTGCAAAAATGATGGCCGGCGTCACCGGGCGCGGTGTGGAGGCGATCTGTTGCGAGCTGGTGGAAGTCGCCAACAAGAACGGCGGGAAGGACAATATCTCCGTCATCCTCGTCCGTTTCCAGTAGAACCTCATCTGGCAATCTTTCCCAATAAAAAACTGGTGCCCTCACTGTCACTGCGAGCAGCGGTAGTTCTGTCATTGCGAGGAGAGGGCCTTGCCCTCGAAAGCAGCAATCTCCTTCTCACAGAGCTGTGGTTGAGATCGCCGCGTCGCAGGCTGCGCCTGCTCCTCGCGATGACAAGGCGTAACTGTCCCCACTATTCCTTGCTACGCTTGCGATGACGGGCGCTGGAACGGTTCCAGGGCCCGGGCCAGTTCACCGGCGGTCTGGTACCGCTGCTGCGGTTCCTTGGCCAGTGCGGTGAGGATCACCTGTCCCAACCCCTGGGGCAGGTCCGGCGGCAGGTCGGCCGGCGGGTTGCTGACGATGTTGCGCAGAATGGCGGTGACGCTCTTGCCCCCGAACGGTTTCGCTCCGCTGAGCATCTCGTGCAGCAGGACCCCCACCGCGAAGAGGTCGCTCCGGTGATCCCCCCGCCCGCCGAGAATCCGTTCCGGGGCGATGTAGTCCACTGTGCCCACCAGGTGCCCGGTGGCGGTGAGATCCGATTCCTCGGTTCGTGCGATGCCGAAGTCGAGCAGTTTGACCACGCCGCTTCTGGTGAGAAATATGTTCTGGGGTTTGATGTCCCGGTGGGTCACACCCCGGGCATGGGCCGCCTCCAACCCACGACAGACCTGGATCATCCAGTCGGCGCAATGGGCCGGCGTCTGGAATCCGGCCATTTGCAGCAGTTGATAAAAATCCTGGCCGTCCAGCAGTTCCATCACCAGATAGGGACGCTTCCCCAGTGTCCCGTAATCCAGAATCACCACCACGTTGGGGTGGCGCAACTGGCCCACGGTCCGCACTTCCCTGAGAAAACGCTCCTGGTGTATCGGAGAACTGCAGGAAAGGGCGTTCATCAGTTTCACCGCCACCTCGCGGTCCAGCCCCTCGTCGTAGGCGCGGAACACCTGGCCCATGGCCCCGCTGCCCATCAGGGACCGCACCAGGTAGCGGTCGATGCTCCGGGGGATTTCTTCCTCGCCATACCCTGTCATGGAGCAGGTTGTCCCTCTGCGCTCCGGTCGCTGAACAGACCGGTCACCGCGATCCAGGCCGGCGGCCCCTCGTGGTCCACCAGCGTGCTCTCGGGGTGGTTGATTACTTCGGCATAGAGCCGCTCTGCCCGGTCGATCCGGCCGGTGTCCGCTGCACAGCGGGCGAGGTAGTAGGAGATGGTGCCCCGGGAGATACCCGCAGTCCGGGTGGTGGCGGCCGCCTCGAGAATGCCGGCGGCCCGCTCCGACTGTCCGAAGCGGAGCAGGCAGATGGCCATGTTCAGGCGAATCTCCGCCGCTTCGTTGCCGCCGGGATCGGTGGTGTTGAGCCGGGAAGAGAGTGTCTCCAGCATTCTGTTGTAGAGGAAGCGGTTGGAACTTATCGGCAGGAGTATCGGGGTGCTGGCCACCTGGAGCGACACCGGGGTGAGGCGGCCGTCACGGTTCAGCTTGATGGCCAGGGTGCCGCCCGGGCCGGTGTTGTCCACGGTCTGGCGGAACATGGCCGCGCCGGTGAGGCGGCTGCCCTCCACCGAGGAAACCACGTCGCCCATGTGGATGCCGGCATCGGCGGCCGGCGAGCCGGGTGTGACTCCGATGGCCGGAAAGCCGGTGGCCAGGGGAACGTCGGCCACCAACAGGCCGGTCCAGGGCCGGCTGAGCGCGGGGGAGGCGTCAAGCAGCGTTGCCAGCCGGGGCAGGACCGAGCTCAGGCCGCCCTGGCCCGCCGCGATCCGTTCCGGGGCGGGGTGCAGCGTGCTGTAGAGCCGTAACTCGCCGTCCCCCCCTTCGCGCACCGCGAGCAGCACGAGGTTGCACTCCAGGGTGCGCCCCAGAGAGGCCAGCAACTCCAACGGAATTTCATCCGGCAAAGCCTGACCGGGGGGCAGTCCGAAACTCTGGAACAGCTTGTCCACGGCTGCGGTTTCGGGGAAGCTCAGGTTGAGACTCCGCACCCCGACCAGGCCTTGCCGCACCATGGCCAGGTCCTGGTCCGACGAGCCGCCGCCAAGCCCGATGCGTGGGAACGTTCCGACGTAGGCCAGGGTGGGCCGCAGTTCGGTGGTCACGGCGACCCGGCCCCCGTTTACCACTTGCACGTTGGTGCTGAACCGCCCGCCGCGGAAGGCGGCGTCGATCCGGTGCTCCCCGGAACAGACCCGTTCCAGCAGCTGGTCGCCGATGCCCATGTTCTTGCCGTCGAGGTAGATGGTGCATCCGGTCGGCACGGCGCGGACGGCGATGCTCCCTTCGCTGGGGGCCAGCTGGCGCACGTTGTCCACGTAATCGATGGGCTGGCCGAAGTTCAACTCTCTGGACACCGTCACCCGGCACTCTTTGCGAAACTCAACCTGGTGGGTACCGGGGGCGATGTCGGGCACCAGCAGGAACTCGGAGACATCAAGGGGATTGAGCCGGGCTACCCGTGCCGCCTGCCGAGCCTCGGCCGAGGGACGGTTGCCGGTGACCCCGGCCAGTTCACCGTCGATGTAGACCGATACCCCGGCCGGCACGGTGATGAACTTGCATGTGGCCATGGTGCGGATCAGCTCCACCGGTCCCAGTTCCAACTGCTTCCCGGCGGGGAGGTCGACGATTTCCAGGTGCTGGTCAAAGCCCGGACGCCGCACCTCCACCCGGTGGCTGCCGGCAAAGAGGTAGACCGGGGTACCGTCGGTGACGCCCCGGACCACACCGTCGACGATCAGGGTGGACGAAGGGGGGATGGCGCTCACCGCCAGTGAACCGATGAGATCGTCACGGACCGAATTGAAGAGCTGGACGATTTTTGGCGAGACCTGGTCGGGATCCAACTGGAAGCCCGGCTCCAGGGAGAGCAGGCTGCGCAGGTCGTGACCCGCTTCCACGGAATCCCCCTTGTTGAACAGGGCCCGGGCCCGGTGTTCGTAGCAGGTGATCAGCAGCCGTCGTTCCGTGTCGGACAGCTCTTCGGCCGGTGTGCTGAGCCGGATGGTGTCGAGGATATCGCTGAAGCCGGGGATCGATTCGTCCTGCCGGCTGGAGTGGAACAGGGCCAGCGAGGCCTGGAGCAGCCGTTCGGCGTCGGCCAGGCTGTAGCCAGGCAGATCCTCTCCGGTGACCTGGGCCGCCGTCAGGGGGCAGAGCACCGGGGCCAGTATCAGCAGGGCGGACAGCAGAATAGTGGCCGGCCTCACGGGCGCTGCCGGGTGACTTCGATGTATGTGCTGTGGCATGGTCCTTCCCATTCCTTGTTCAATTGAGCCGGTGAACCATCCGGGCGCCGGCATCCAGCAGGTAGAGGGAACCGTCGGGGCCCACGGTCATGGACACCACCTTCTTCACCTCGACGCCCAGTGACTGGCTGTCCAGGGCGATGGTGAAGAGCGGTTCGAACGTCCTGGAGAAGACAGCGACCTGCTCGGCCTTGCCATCGAGGACGAAGAGATTGCCCGCCGCGTCCACGGCCATGTCCAGCGGTTCCTCGAAGACTCCGGTCTTCTTGCCGCCCAGCCGTTCGATCTCTTTTCCCTTGCTGTCAAAAACCACCACCGCCCGCTCCTTGGCCGAGATGAGGAAGATCCGGTTTTCCCGGTCCACCTCGATGGCGACCGGGTCGGGGACGCTCAGCAGAGCCGCCTCGCGGAAGGTGGCCACCGCCGATCCCGGGGCTGCCGGCGGCCGGAAGATGGCCACCCGGTCGCTACCCCGGTCGATGGCCAGGAATATTCCCGAGCCGGTGAGAACCGCACTGGAGATTTTTTCCAGTTGTTTCAAGCCGCTGTCGCTCTCCTCTTCGTCTTCGTCCTCATCTTCGTCTTCTTCATCCTCGTCCTTCTTCTTGTCCCGGGCGGGCTGGTCCCTGCCCGCCTGCTCCGCCGTCTTCCACGGGCCCCGGGACCAGCCCCGGACTTCGCCGGCCAGGCCCAGGTCCTTGTGATTCTTCGGGGCGAAGAAGGTGATCCGGCCGCCGTCGAGCTGGATCGCCTCCTTGCCTCCGCCCACCAGGACTTCGCCGCCGGGGCAGACGCTGATCTGATCCACGGCCCCGAGTTGGATCGTCTCGGCAAGACGGCCCTCGCGGTTGAAAATATAGACCGAATCGCGGCCCCGGTCCGAAACCACCAGACGTCCATCGGACAACATTCGCAGGCTGCTGAGATTTTTCCATTTTTCCGGGGGCGAGATGGAGAACCCCGGGTCGGGGATGTAGAGTGCGGCGGCATCTTCTCTCGAGCGGATCTCCATGCGGTAGAGCATGGCCAACGCTTCCAGGGCCCGGGGCGCTTCGGCCGAATCGGGGTGCCGGTCACGCAAACCCTGCAGCCGCTTCATGGCATCCAGGGGGTACCCGGTCTCCATCAGCAGCAGGGCGGCTTCCCAGTCGGCCCGTGCCGCTTCGGGGCACTCCCCCTGGATCAGCCGCAGGTCCAGCAAGCGGGAGAGCGCCGCCTTGGGCTCGCCCATCTGTTTGAGGGCCAGGGCGGAGTAGACCAGTGATGGGCAGACCGACGGGCTGTCCGGATAAAAGCGGACCACGCGGTCGAAGGCCGCCGAGGCTTCGGCCAGCCGTTCCCGGTTGCCGCCGGCTTCGAGGAGGATCAGGCCCTTGCGGTAGTAGGACTCGGGTGCCGACTCGCTGTCTGCGTAGCGCAGGATCACCGTGTTGTAATACTTCAGCGCCAGGGCCGGGTCCCCGGCATTCTCCTGGTGGTGGATGCCGATCTGCAGCAGGGCGTCGTCGGCGTAGGGCGATTGGGGATAGGACTCGACGATGATGTTCAGGTCGGCCAGACCCTGCTGGTGGCGCCCCGAACGCATGAAATCCATCCCGCTCTCGAAATAGGCCTGCGCCAGGTCCCGGCCGCCGGTCTGCGCGACGGCATCCGGAGGCGGAAGCAGAATACAGACGACAAGCGCCGCGGCAATCAGCAGGCACGACTGGTGCCTCGATCCGTTCATCTTGGGGGGTTCTCCTCCTGGTTGCCCGGTCCTCGTTACGACCCACGCGGCCGGGTGATGGCTCTGCAATGTGGGTGAATTGTACAGGGGGGCCGCCGTGGAGCGCAACTCGGGTGGGACACCACACTAGTCCCTGGAGAGAAAGACCTTGACCGTTTGCCCCGAGGTCACCGTGAAACGGCTTTCCCGGGTGGCCCCGCCGGCCGGCCAGGTGAAACGGGCACGGTGGGAACCGGCGGCCAGCGGCAGGCCGATGATGGGGACGAAATCCACGTAGGCGCCGTCGATGTGGATCTTGCAGTTTCCGGGCAGGGCGGTGACATCGGCCCAGCCGGGGGAGAGAATCCGGTGCTCGGTGGTCCCGCCTTCCGAGATATCGAACGTCTGCTTCTCGTAGTGGAAATACTCGCGATTGCGGATGGTGACCGACTGCCGGCCCGCGGTGAGGGTGGCCTGGTATATACCCGGACCGCTGTTTCGCAGGGACAGGGTGGTGCCGCCGGCACTGGCGGTAACCGGGAAGGGGCTGCGGATCACCAGCATTCCCGGTCCGGGCACCCGGGCCAGCGTCACCTGCAGCGGTGAACCGTCCGTTGGGAGGTCCTGTGCCGCGATCCGGGCGCTGCTGTAGCCCTGCAGTTCCATGCGGATTTCTTTCAGCACTTCGCGGTCCAGCCTGAGCTTCAGCGGGGTTTTCCCCTCAACCGCCGTCCCGTCCAACGATACCGTGGCGCCCGGTGGGGTGCTGACTACCTCCAGTTCATCAAGGTCCGGTTCCAGGGCCAGGGAGATTTCAGCCGGCGGGGCTTCGCCGATGGCGAACTGGGCGTGGCCCGGCAGGTATCCTGCCAGGGCCAGGGTGACCAGGTTGCGGCCCGCCGGGGCAAAGGGCAAGGTCAGTTCCGCCGGGGTCACCTGCCCGGTCTCCTTGGTGCCGAAGCTGATGGTTGCGCCGGGCGGGTCGCTGACCAGGCGAACCAGTTGTGAACGGGGGCGGCGTTCCGGATCCTCCAGCCAGTCGGCGAGCAGTGAGGTGACGGCGTTTTCCCCGGTTGCGGATGCCGTGCAGACCTCCAACAGGCCTAGGGCCTCCGGTCGCCCGAGGCCAAACTGCAGCGCGGCGGCCGTGCCGGCCAGCAGGATGATCAGCAGGGCCAGCAGGGTCAGGGTGACACGAAAGAACGAGATCCGGCGCTTCCGGGGTTTCGTCTCGTCCGCGTTCCGGTGCTCCCCGGAGGCTTCGCCTGGGACCATGGGGCGGTAGCGCAGGTCCATGGCACCGGCGCTGTCCGGCACCTCCTCCACGCCGCGAAAGGTATCATCCGGCCGGCTCAGTGGCTGCCGGTGCTGCCCGCTGTCGGCCAAAACCGTGTCCGACAGCGGGGCCGCCGGGGCCGGGGGCAGCGGGATCTCGGTTGTGGCGGCCGCCGGCAGGTGTGCGGCGTCGGGCCGCCGGCTGAGAACGCTCTCGCCCAGTGCATCGAGAAAGGCTTCGGCCCGCTGAAAACGGCGGTCGGGGTTCTTGTCCAGCACGATGTTGAACACCGCTTGCCAGCGGTTGTCCAAGGTTTCGATGCGCGGCCGGTGATCGGGGAAATCGGGCGGCTTGTGCACGATGCTGTAGAGGATCGAGGTGATGGTTTCGCCGGGGAAGGGCAGGGCTCCGGTGAGCAGCTCGAAGGCCACGATGCCCAGGGAGAAGATGTCCGCCCGGTGGTCCACCGTATTGCCGACGATCTGCTCCGGTGCGGTGTAGCTCGGCGAGCCGAGGAAAACGCCGGTCTGGGTCGTGTCGAGCCCCGGGATCTTGGCGATGCCGAAATCCATCAGTTTCACCCGGTCCCCGGGCAGAACCATGATGTTTCCCGGCTTGATGTCCCGGTGCACCACCTTGTGTTCGTGGGCGAAGTCGAGACCGCGGGCCATCTGGGCCAGCAGGTTCACCATCCGCGAAGGGGTAAAAGCGGAACTGGCGGCGAGCAGCTCCATCAGGGAATGTCCCTCAAGATACTCCATGGCGATGAAGGGGGCGTTTTCCCACTGTCCGACGTCGTAGATGGTGACGATGTTCGGGTGGGCCAGGGTGCCGGCGATACGTGCTTCCTGGATGAAGCGGCGGGTGAAGTCCTCATACTGCTCGCCGGTCATGGCGGTGTCTCTGCGGACAGTCTTGATCGCCACCATCCGGCCGATCACCGGGTCGAGGGCCTTGTAGACCACGCCCATCGCGCCTTCGCCGAGCTTGCTGGTGATCTGGTATCGCCCGATGATTTCGGGCGCTGAAGGCACGGCCATCTGCTCCTCCCGGGGGATGTACAACAACTAAATATAACAGGAACCTTCGCGTTCTGTGAAGTGGGCGGGTGTGGAGCCCGGCGGCTGAATTCGCATCACTGTTTCCTCCACGGCCTCCTGGCACGGTAGCCCTCCACCACGCGGTAGTGGAGGCGCCTGATGACCTGCCCGTCCCTATCAACAGTCAGTTCCCGGACTTCGCCGCGGCATCGGGTATGGTTATCGATATGAAGCCCGACAAGATCCGAGGGCTGCTGCCCCACGAGGATTAGGGTCTTCCCTTCCAGGGACGGCGGCGGGAACCAATAGCGATACATGTTACTGTGGCCACCGAACAAATGCCGTCCGCCGGTCTCCGCCGCTCCGGAGTTTGTTCGCCGGCCTGATGAATGTGGATTAGTCCTGCCCCGGTAAAAGGCAAGCCAGCTGTTGACCTGGTCCTTGTTCATGCCCACAACGTGCGGTCTCTGCCCGGTCTGGTTTTCGATGACATTGACCAGGCCCTCGATTTGTGAGGAAAGTTCGCGCCACCCGAACCCGACCCAGTTTACCGGATAGGGAACCCCCGGCAGACCGACGGACATGTATTGCAGAATCCCTCCGTAGAGCAGCGCCAGCGTGACCAGCGTGATTTTCCAGGGCCTCCGGCCGAACACCGGCATTCCGGCTCCCTTCAGTCCGTCCAGGGGGCTCATCAGGCGGGCCATCAAGGGCAGCAGTGCGATCCACAGCGGACCGGTCCAGTGCAGTTTTGTCAACCGAAACAGGCTGAAGAAAAGAAACACGGAAAAGGGAAGGCCGGCCAGCAGCATCAGCAGCCGGTATTTCCGCTCCCCGCCGTCTCCGGGGATCGTGGAAAGGTGCGACTCGAACAATTTCCTGTTGATGACGATTGCCAGGATCGCCAGCACCCCCGTGGGCGTCAACAGCACCAGCAGGCTGCCCAGCAGCTGAAGTAGATTAAAATCAAAAATCCCCGAAACACGTTCGACCCCCTGAAAAGTAAAAGAGGCCCACCGGCTGCGGGCATTCCAGACAATCACGGGCATAAACACCAGGGCCGCCAGAAACGCTGACATGTACACATGGGGCCGTGTCAGCAACCGGCGCGACCGGCGGTCAGCCAGAAGGAAGAGCAGGGCCGCGGCCGCGAGCAGCACGATCGTATATTTACTCAGCAGGCCCAGGCCGAGAAAGAAGCCGGCGGCCAGGGCGGCTGCGGGTTTTTCATCGATCAGGAAACGGTAGATGAAATAGAGACTGCCGGCCCAGCAGGCCGCAAGGAGTGAATCGGGCAGCATGAAAAAACCCACCCCGAAAAAATACGGCAATAAACCATATAGCAGCAGGGCATCACGTGCCACAGAGCCATCGAAGATCCTCTTGGTCAGCCGGTAACAGTAATACCCGCCCACAAACCAGCAGAGAAAGGCCCCCAGCCGCACGGCGAACTCACTGTCACCAAGCACAACCGTGAAGAGCCAGACGACCCATCCCACCAGGGGCGGGTGGTCCAGATACCCCAGGTCGAGGTGCTGGGCTTAGTTCCAGTAGTATCCTTCTTCGTGCAGAATTTCGGGCAGCCCGAGAAAGAGCAGCCGGAGGAGCACTGAATAGACGATCAAAGAGAGACCGAGTGCCGGCCAGCGGTTCTCCTGTTGCTGATCCCCGCGGCTAGGCTGGAATACGAATCTGTCCGTTGTGGCGGCATAGATGAGGCAGGAGAGAGACGCTGTGACAAGATAGGCGACCTGGAAAGACATGGACAGCTGACGGGTCAGGCAGGCCATGAGCCCGCCCCGGAGGAAAAGAATGCCCAGGGCAATCCACAGCCCCCCCCACATCGTACCGGCCCCAACGTCCTATGTCAGCGCTGGATTTCGATACACCCTGACAGCAAAGACCACTCCGGCTGCAGCGATGAAGCTGATGAACTGCGCCGTCAGCGGATCTGTATTCTGGAAAACCAGCAGGATGAATGCCGCCAGGTCAACGGCGATCCCAGCCCCGAAGGCGACGACCAGCCCTCCTTTTCCGAAGTCGGGTTTTGGACGGGGAGTCACGGTGCGGTTTTTCCCGAGGACTTCTGACATTCGGTGCTATCGCTTCTTGAGACGTGCGAAGGTGCTCAGTGAAAACGTATCGATCCCGTCGTCAGCATGAATTGTCGTGAAAGACCTTTTTACGGTAGCACGATAGATTGTTTATATCCATGTTGAGAACAGCGCCCCCGTGCGATCATGACCCGGGTTCACACGGTGCAGGTCTTCAGTTTAACCGTCTCCCCGTGTGCGCCATAGCGTTGCCCTTGTAATCAGGTATCGGGCTAAGGGTCATTTAGCCCAGTCCGGCATCGAGGCGCAGCCGATGGTACAGCAGCTGCCGCAACTCAAGGGCAATCCGCGAATCCACCGTTAACTCTTTGGAAAAAAATGATGATTCACTTAATCGTATTCCCTGTTCCGTTGATAGTCCCATGACATAACCACGGTTGATCTGGCCTCGGCTGAATCGGTATACTCCTGCTCCGACATTCGTTCCGCCCCGAAGGCGGTGAATCGAATAGACAAACTCGAATATTCGGCTGCCTGCGGAGACGGGCGGCGGGGGTAGCCGCATGGCCATCTGGGACAGCCTGAGAGAGAATATCTGCACGGCCCTGAGCGACCGCATCAGCTCACTGTTCGGGCAGGCGCCGGAACGGGTGGTGATGGAGCAGCCCCCGAACACCGAGATGGGGGATCTGGCCACGCCGGTCTGTTTCGAGCTGGCCCGGGTGCTGAAAAAAGCGCCGAGGCAGATCGCCCAGGAGGTGGTGGATTCTTTTGACACGCCACCACCCGGCTGTTCTTCCATGGCCGTGGCCGGCGCCGGGTATATCAACGTTTTCTTCGACCGCAACAGTTTCCTGGCCGAGCTGCACCAGGCCGCGGAGGCCGGCCCGCCCGAAACTGACGGCTCGGCCCTGGCGGCCATCGTCGAGCACACCAACATCAACCCCAACAAGGCGGCACACATCGGCCACCTGCGCAACGCCGTTCTCGGCGACACCCTGGTCCGGGCCCTGCGCAGCCTCGGTCGCCCGGTGGAAGTGCAGAACTATATCGACAACACCGGAGTCCAGGTGGCCGACGTAGTGATCGGCTTCCGGGAACTGGAGGGCGTGAACACCCTGCAGGATCTGGAGGGGGTGGCCCAGCCCTTCGACTTCAGCTGCTGGGACGTATACTCACGGGTGGTGGCGTATTACGAGTCGCGGGGCGAAGAGGCCAAACAGCTGCGCAGCACCACCCTGCGGCAGATCGAGGAAGGGGAGGGGGAGACGGCGGCCATGGCTGAGGCCATCGCCGAACGCAACGTCCGCCGGCACGTTGCCACCATGGAGCGTATCGGGGTGGCTTACGACCTGTTGCCCTGGGAGGGCGAGATAATCCGCCTGCAGTTCTGGCAGAAGGCCTTTGACCTGCTCAAGGAGCGGGGGGCCGCTGTGCTGGAGCAGAAGGGGAAGAACGCCGGCTGCTGGGTGATGCCGCTGAAGCAGAGCGAAGCTTTTGCCGAGATGGAGGACCCGGACAAGATACTGGTGCGCTCCGACGGTACGGTGACCTACGTGGGCAAGGACGTGGCCTACCAGCTCTGGAAGTTCGGCCTGCTGGGCGCCGATTTTTCCTACGCCCTCTTCCACCAGTACCCGGACGGCCACCGGCTGTGGGCCACACGACCCGACGGCGTCCCCGGGGACGATGCGCCTTCCTTCGGCAATGCCGGCGTGGTCTACAACGTGATCGACGTGCGCCAGGCCTACTTGCAGCGCGTAGTGGCCGAGGGCCTCAGGGTGCTGGGCTACCCCGAGCAGGCTGACCGCTCGATCCACTTCTCCTACGAGTTCGTGGCGCTGAGCCCCGGCACGGCGAAGGAACTGGGATTGCCGGTGACCGACGAGGACGCCGGCCGGCAGTTCGTTGAGATGTCGGGGCGCAAGGGCCTGGGGGTCAAGGCCGATGACCTGCTGGACCACCTGGAGGAAAAGGCCGGCCGCGAAGTGGCCCAGCGTAACCCGAACCTGCCGCCGGAAGCCCAGCACGAAACGGCGCGCATCATTGCCCGGGGGGCTCTGCGCTTCTTCATGCTCAAGTTTACGAGAAACAAGGTCATCGTCTTTGACCTCGACGAGGCGATGAGCTTCGAGGGCGAAGCCGGTCCCTATGTGCAGTACGCTGCTGTCCGAGCCGGCAACATCCTTGGCAAGCTGGGCGGCTTTGATGCCGGTCAGGCCGCTGCGGTCGTCGCCGGATACGACATGGAGTTGCTCTCCGAGGCCGAGAGGACCGACACCTGGGAACTGCTGCACCTGCTCTCCCAGGGCGAGGACGTCACCGTCAGTGCGGTGGAGGCCCTGGAACTGTCCCAGGTGGCCCGCCACGCCTTCACCCTGGCCCAGAGGTTCAACACCTATTACCACAAGTATCACATCATCAACGAGGAGGACCCGCGTCTGCGGGAGATGCGGTCGCTGCTGGTCCGGCTCTTCCGGCGCCGGATGGAGCAGGTCCTTTCCATCCTCGGTATCGGCATTCCGGAGCGAATGTGATGGAACAGGACCACGGCAAGCCTGGCGCCAGGGCTATCCCCGAGGCGCTGCGGATTCTTGTGCTGGTCCTGGCCCTGGCCCTGATCCTCTTCACCCTGCCCTACGTGGGTCGGCTGCGGGCGGCCCTGGGGGACGAATGCGTCCGCCTGCCGCTCTTCGTTCTCTTCGCCGTGACGGCCCTCGGTTTTCTCGGTTTCCATGTCCAGCTTCTGCGCCGCCGGCCCTCCCGCTGGATCGGACTGGCCCTGTTCCTGCTGCTCTTCGGGGTGGTTTTCGTCCTGCTCAAGGGGCCAAACCCGTTGGTGGGGCTGGTGGAGAAGGTTCACTTGCTGGAATACAGTCTGCTGGGGGTGCTCTTCTGGTGGGCTTTTCACCGGCGGCTCGCCGGACCCCAGATCTATGTCCACGGTCTGTTGTTCACCGTGCTGGCCGGGCTGCTGGATGAATATGTCCAGCACCTCCTGCCCCTGCGGGTGGGTGAGATCCGAGATGTCTGGATCAATCTGGTGGCCGGGGCCCTGGGGCTGCTCTACGTGGCCCTGGTGATCCGGCCCTGTCACCAACAGCGGCCTGCCCCGGCCGTGGTCCGGCGCAACATCCTCCTGGGCTCGGCCCTTTTCCTGCTGGCCCTGGGCGGTTTTGTTCAGCAGGTCCAGTTGGGCCACCTGATCGTGGACCGCACCACCGGCGTGGCGTTCAAGAGCCGGTTTTCGGAATCCGGCCTCAAGAAACAGAACCGCATCCACCGCCAGAAGTGGGAGTCATCCGGGACGCACTTCAACCCCGAGGAAACCGTGGCGAGTTACAAGACCTGGGTGGTGGAGGATTTTTTCATCACCGAAGCCCTGCGCCACATCGGTGCGCGGAATCACCATATGGACGCGGAGCGCCCGGTGATGGCGGCCATGGAACAGCGGATCCTCCTGCGCCACTTCCCGGCGGTGATGCACGCTCTTGACCCGCGGTTGCCCAAGGCGGTCCGGATCAGGCTGCGGACCCAGCCGGGGCTCACACCCGAAGCCCCGATGCAGAGCACCGAGATGAACCAGCTCTTGACCTGGATCACCCCCGCGGTCCTCTGGACCATTCTCGGTGCGGCCATGGCCTGCTGTATGGGCGGTGCATGGCTCCTGCCGCGGCGCAGCTGACCCTCCGAACCCGCTTGCCGAACTCTGGACGTGGAAATGCTACTGGCCCTGGGGGGCTGCCGGCGGGGGAAAGGCCGGGGGACCGGATTGTGCTGCGCCGGCATCCGGCGGCATCTGGCTGCGCTGCAGCTGCACGGTGCTGACCATGGAGGCGGCGACCTTGTTGTTGGGGTCGATACGCAGTGCCTCGTCGATGTGGAAGCGCGCCTCCTTCACCTTCCCCTGCTCCAGGTAAGCCATGGCCAGGTTGGTGTGCGCGATGCCGAAATCCTTGAAGAGGTTGATTGCCGCCTTGTAGTGCTGTTCGGCTTCCTCGTAGCGCTTGAGGCTCAGGTAGCTGTTGGCCAGGTTGTTGTGCACCTCCGGCATTCCGGAATAGAGATCGAGGCAGAAGAGATACTGCTCGATGGCCAGCTGAAATTGCTGCTGGGACTGGTAGACATTGCCCAGGTTGTTCCGCGCCTTGAGGTGCAGCGGATTGAGCTCGATGGCGATCTTGTATTCCCTGATGGCCTCCTGCTTCTGCCCCTTCCGGGAAAGTTCCAGGCCCAGGTTCACGTGGGCGTCGGGATACTCGGGATTGATCGAGATGGCCCGGGAAAACGAATCGATGGCCATATCGCCCAGCAGGCGGGCCTGCTCCGCGGTCTCGGGAGCGGCGGCAGCCATCTGCCCCAGGTAGCTGTAGGCATTGCCCAGGTGCACGTGGGCGTCGAGCAGTGTGGGATCGCGCTTCAGTGCCGTTTGCGCGTTGTCGATAACCTGCTGTATCCGCGCAACGGCCGCCTCGCTGTCCACTTCCGACTCGGCCAGCAGGTAGTGGGTCCGGGCGAGGTTGGAGAATATCCGAGCCTTGCCCGGAGATTTCTCAGCCGCGTCCTCGAGCAGCGACAGCTCGGTCTTCCAGACCCTGTTCCGCTGAATGGTGAACACCGAGAATACCAGCACAACGATGAGCAGGATCACCGAGCCCAGAATCTTTCCCGGGACGGGCAGTCGGCTGTTGGTCATGGCTGCCCCTCCTCGACAATCCAGTCCGCGGCCAGTTCCGGAGGCGGCGGAGGTGATTGCGGTACCCCGGCCGGAACAGATTTCGCCGAAGTCGTTCTTCGCTCGAGGAGCAGTGCGGCCAGGATCACGGCCAGTGACACCGAGGGGAGATAGAGCCGGTGCTCGAACATCAATTCCAGGGGCACCACCGAGGACTCGATGGCCAGTTGGATGAAGAACCAGAAGATGAAGAAGGAGATCAACGGACGCCGGCGGGCGAGGTAGAAGCCCAGAGCCACCAGGGCCAGGAGGACCAGCAGGCTGAGCAGCGTGGTGAACGGGCTGAACAGGCCCCGCGAGACCGGCACCTCGTGCTCGAGGTTCAGCCGGCCCGGCAGGGGCAGGATGAACAGCGTGAGATAGCGCACCAGCACCCGGAACTCGGTGAGCACCCTCTCCAACATGGTGAAGCCGCGCAACTGGTAAATGGCGCCCATCCGTTCGAAGAACGACATGTCGAAGCGTTTGAAATCGGCAAGGAGAATCAGCGCCGGCGCCACGATGATGCCGGTGAAATAGGCCCATTTCCCGCGCAGGGCGCCAAAGTCGAATGTTCGAATGAAGAACAGTTCGTAGAGCAGGATGACCAGCGGCAGCACGGCCGCGGTTTCCTTGCTGCCCAGGGCCAGCAGAACGGCCAGCAGCAAGCCGCTCCACTGCAGGATGCGCAGGCCCCGGCCGGCGCTGGAAGTGCGGATCACGGCAAAGAGGTAGAGCGCGGCAAAGCTGAACAGCCCGGAGAGCACGTTGGCCCGCTGGACGATGTAGGTCACCGCCTGGGTCTGGATCGGGTGGGCGAACCAGACCAGCGTGGCCAGCAGGGCCACCAGCCCGGCCCGGTCGTCAAAGCGGCCGGCGAACCGGGAGATCATCAGGGTGCGGCGGAGAAAGAGAAAGAGCAGCCACCCGGCGAGGATGTGGCAGATGATGCTGGTGATGTGGAAACTGCGCACGTTGAACTGGGCGGAACGGAAATTGAGCGCAAAGAGCAGCGAGGCCACGGGCCGGTTGCCCCCCACCGAGGTGGAGAGGGCCCTTTTCAGGGAGGCCGCGTCGAGGGTGGTCATGTGGATCGCCGCGTTATCCACCAGGTTGGGGTAGTCGTCGAGGTGGAACTCGGAGTCGATGGTGTTGCCGTAGAGCACGAAGCCCAGTATGGCCAGCAGGATCAAGACCCCGGAAGCAAGGAGCAGATTCCTGCCGCGGCTCTCCGGGGATGAGGCCAGGGGTGCGTCATCCGTGCCGGTCACGGCTCCGACGCTCTGCTGAAGGGGTTCGCTGTTCATACGGTCGGGAGCATCTCCGCTGGTGGCGATTGCCGGTTCCCGGCTGAATTGCGATCCGGCAGCCGCCAGCCTGCCCGGACAGGGTAGAAAATATAGCAGACTCGCCCCGGAACTGGCAACCGCACCAGGTGTCATCGCCTGGTCACCCGCATTGCGGGCTCCTCGCAATGACGTGTGGGAGGCGTTATAATTCCTCTTCCCGCAATGAAGCGTGGCGCGATACACGCGACGCTAACTGAGGAGACTTGAGTCTTGAGCAGATCGAAAGTGGCCGTTCTGAAGACCAGCCCCGAAGGGGTGATCGCCGATTACGGCAAGGCCATGCGCCTGGCCGATTACCAGTCATTCCTGCCGCCGGAAAACGAGACAGGGCTGAAGATCAACATCTCCTGGCACGTCTATTTCCCGGCCTGTTCCACCACTCCGTACCAACTGGACGGTGTGATCAACACCATGCTCGAGGACGGCTACGACCCGGGGCTGATCCACGGCTGCCACAACAGCACGGTGGTGGTGAACTCAAAAGTGGGCGAAGTGAACAACCACCAGAAACAGGTGGTGGTGGACAAATACGGCCTGAACAACATCCACCTCGAGGAAGAGGAGTGGATCGACTTCCGGCCCAGGGGGGAACTGCTGGTCCTGGACCAGGTTTACCCCGAGGGGTTCCAGATCCCCAAGCGCTTCATCGGTGAGAACATCATCCACCTGCCCACCATGAAGACCCATGTCTTCACCGAAATGACCGGGGCGATGAAGAACGCCTTTGGCGGCCTGCTGAACCAGAAGCGGCACTGGACCCACAGCGTGATCCACGAGACGCTGGTGGATCTGCTGATGATCCAGAAGGAGATCCACCCCGGCCTCTTTGCGGTGATGGACGGCACGGTTGCCGGCGACGGCCCGGGACCGCGCTGCATGGTGCCCCACGAGACCGACTATGTGTTGGCCAGCAGCGACATGGTGGCCATCGACGCGGTTTCCGCGCACATGATGGGCATCGACCCCATGTCCCTCGACTTCATCCGCATCGCCCACGAGCGGGGGTTGGGCTGCGGGCGGTTCGAGGAGATCGAGATCGTGGGGGACGACGTGGCCGAGGTCAACTTCGGCTTCCGCTCGAAGAAGAACACCCTGGCCAGCCGCGGTCAGAAGCTGATCTACCACGGGGCGCTCAAGCCGCTGGAGCACCTGCTGCTGCGGACCTGGCTGGTTCCCTGGTCCTACGTGGCCTCCCGCTTCTACCACGATGTGCTCTGGTATCCGCTGGTGGGCCAGCCCCGGGTGCGCAAGGTGCTGGAGGGCAAGTGGGGCCGGAAGTTCAGAGAGTATTCAACCCAGGAGCGGGTGAATCTGCCAGGGTCAGGTGGAACACGGTAGCGTGAAGACCACTGAGGTGCCGAGGCCCTTTTCACTGGCCAGCACGATCCGGCCGCCGTGGGCCTCCACCAGTTCCTTGACGATGTAGAGACCCAGTCCGGTTCCGCCCATCTTTTTCCCCTTGGCCGCTTCCTGGTTGTCGGCCTGGCTGTAGCGGGTGAACAGTTTCTCCGCCTGGTCATGGTCGATTCCAGAGCCGGTGTCGGTGACCGTGATCCTGATCTCCGAAGCGGCGCCGTCCGCCCCGCCGGTCTTCTCGGCAAAGACACCGACCAGACCCTGCCGAGGCGTGAACTTGATCGAGTTGGAGAGCAGGTTGATCAGCACCTGGGTCAGCTTGTCCTTGTCCCCTTCAACGCCGGGCAATTGCGCATCGATCACCGACTCCAGCTGGATCCCTTCCCGTTCGGCGATATTCTTCATCGACGTCACCGCCCGCTGGACCAGCGAGGCGATATTCACGCGGCCGGAGGTGATGGTGAACTTGCCCGATTCGATCTTGGCGATGTCCAGCAGTTCGTTGATCAGGCCGTTCATCCGTCCCGCTTCGTCCACCCCGCTGGCCAGCAGCTTGCGATAGGAGTCCTTCAGCCCCTTGTCCCACGAGGTAACTACCAGCTCCATGCTGCCCATGATGGCGGTGAGCGGGCCGCGGAGGTCGTGGACGATCATCGAAGTGAAGTCGGCCTTCTGCTGTTCGATCTGTTTCTCGCGGGTGATGTCCACCAGTACGGTGGCCAGCAGCGGGCGTTCGTTATCGCCGTTTCTGTCGGGCAGCGAAAAAATGTCGGCCCGGTAGTGCTTGCCGTTCTTCTCCACCTCAACGGTCGGCGATTCGTCCCCCCCGGAGTGGATCAGGGCGGTGAGCCATTCGGCGAACTTGGCCCGGTCATCAGGGAAGAGCAGGTGGGCCAGGTTGGTGCCGGAGAGAACGCCCTTGGGGGTGGAGAAGCACTGGGCAAAGGCCGGGTTGGCCTCGCTGATCGTACCTTCCTGGTTGAAGATCACCATCGGATAGCTGACCGACCAGAGAGGCGAACCGGAGAAGATGCCGCGGTCATTCACTGGCCGCCCTCCCGTTCTCCAGCACCACGATGCCGTCGCCCAGCAATTTTTCCAGCATGAGACAGGTGCGGAAGCGGTTCATCCCGCTGACGAAGAAAAAACTGCCCAGGTCGGTTCGCCCGTCCATCTGTGAGAGGAGGAACCCCTCGGCAGGGTTGAGGGCGAATTTGGTGATGTCAGCGGTCAGTTTGGGGTCCAGGCGGGGCACCACTGCCCCGGGATCGTCGAAGCGGTTGAGGAATGTCCTGACGCTCAGGCTCTCGGCCAGTTTGAGATACCCGGCAACTTCCAGGTCACGCGGGCTCTGTTTCAGCGCCCGGCGTAGAAGTCCCAGGGTGCCTTCCGCCGAACCGTCGCGCAGCGGCGCGAACCAGTCGGGTGTTTCCTTGTCCGGGTCCGGTTCGGCGGGAACCCTGCTCATCTTCGGGGAGGAGAGGAAGACGCCATCCGGCTTTTCCTCGATGATTTCCA
>JAQAZP010000245.1:0-3523 GCA_032127265.1 Acidobacteriota bacterium | reverse complement strand
ACTGAAGGGCGAGGTGCTGCCCGGGGCCACCCAGGCCACGATTAGCCTCGGGGTGGACACCCACATCCCCCACGACTACATCCCCGAGGCCACCATCCGGCTCTCGCTGCACAAGCGCCTGGCCTCGATCACCGACGAGGTGCAGCTGGAGGACCTGCTGGGCGAGATCGAGGACCGCTTCGGCGCGGCCCCCGGGCCGCTCGGCAACCTGATCGAGCTGGCCCGCCTTCGCTTGCGCGCCGAGCAGCTGGGCATCGAGAGCGTGGAGAGCGAGGGCCGCACCCTGGCGGTGAAGATCTCTTCCACGCCGGCCATCGACGGCCAGAAGCTGGTGGCGCTGCTCGCCGAGAACGACGACTTCAATTTCAACAGCGCCGGGGTGCTGACGATGAAGGTGCCCCCCGGCACGCCCCTGCTCGAGGCCGCGGGCGGCCTGCTGAACCAGCTGGCGTGACGCGGTTCATTCAGCGGGTTTCATGAAGTCCGGGGGTGAGGGACCGATCGGGTCAGCCCGGCTGTTATTCCGGCAGCAGGGCGAGCAATCGGGTTCGGATGTGGTTTCCCCCCACCCGCGAGTCGTAATCGATTCCCTGACGCAGAAGATGGTCCGTGTCGGAGCGGAACCCCGGGTCCGCCAGGTGGGATTCCAGTCTGGCGATGAACTCGTCTCGACCAGCCGCGCCGCCTTCCATGCGCAGGTAGTGCAGAAAGGACTCGATGACCCTGGCCGGATCCACCGGTGGCGTGTGGTGCGTCAGCGCCCAATGGAGGTCGAACAGATCCCGGCCCCGCCGGCGCTGGAACAATGCCCTCATCTTGGTTCCCAGCATCTCGTGGATGTCGAACCCCCTGATCCGCGTGCGGACATCCTGCCCGCGAAAGGGGAAGGCGAAGGGGATATCCGCCATCGGAAGCAAGGCGGAGCGTTCGGTCATGTTGACTTCCACCTTGACTTCCAACTGGGACCCCGGCTCGCTCACCGAGCGTACGCCATAGGTCATCCGGAGGATCCGGGAGGGACGGGCGATGTTCCTCACGGTCAACCTCACGGCATCCCAGACCGAGGCTCTCGGTACCCCGAGCACGGCGGACAGAACCCGGCGGAGCGCTTTCCGGATGTGGTCTTCGGGGCGGTCGCCACAGGCCACCAGGTCGATGTCCTCGCTGAAGCGGGCGGCCGGCGACAGATGGAGCTTGTGCAGCAGCGTGCCGCCGCGCATCGCCACCTGCGCCCCGAGAAAGCCGTCGTCGAAAACAGCCGTCATGGCCCGGCAGAGCAGCAGGTCCTGCTCCACCTGGCGAAGACTCGGCCAGGGGACGCTCTCCTGGTGGGCCAGCACATCCCTTCGGGTAAGCCTCTCCATCACGGCAGCCCTCCCTGAGTCGGGACGACCCGCCAGCGTTTCGATCGGCTGACTTCATCCCCGCCTGCCCCGAAACCCGGTATGGTCACCCATCTCCTGCCGGGCGGCAGCCAGTCGTACAGGACGTTGGTCAGTTGCGTGGCGCCTGCCGTCTCGAGCAGGAAGCCCAGGCGCTGGGCGGTGGCCGTATCTTCCTCCGCATCGAGGGCACGGGCCAGTTCACGGCGACGTAGTTTGGGGAGCAGCGGGGTGATCGTTTCCAGCGCGCGGCCATAACCGCCGATTCGCCGGGCATAGCGGACCAGGTCCAGGGCCGTCGCTTCCGGGGCGCTGACGCAGAGCGGCGCATAGGCATTCGCCAACGGCTGCAGGGGCGTGCGTTCGATCCGCCTCTTGGTGAAGAACCGGATCCGCAACCGCCCGACCACCACCTCGCGTCGCGGCTGGTCCGTCATCACCTGGTGGACCTGGACCGCCTGCGGAGCGGCGCCATGAACCTCAGCCGCCGAAAGCAGCGCGAGGTAGTAGGGATGACCCAGCCAGCGGAAATAGTCGCCCAGCCACCACTCCACCGGCGGGGCGCCCATGGCGCGGTGCTGCGGGGCCACGATCAGGAAGAACGGCTGCGGCCGCGAAACCCGGGCGATCCGGTGTCCCAGTCGGCGTATCTGACCGTTCGCCGCGACGACCGACAAGCCGGTCGAATCGATCAGCTCGCGAAGGGTGAAGGTGACGCCACCTGCCGCGAGCCGGTCTTCCACGAATTTCGCGACAGCCCTTGGTTGTAGATTTCCATGCATATGTTCTACCTTCGTTATGTTTGCAACAAATAGCACTTTTCGGTTGTTATTGCAAGTGAAATGTTAAAAAACAGGTGGTCGTCGACGACGGGCCGGACTTCTTTCGCGGTGAGCTGCCCAATCTGCGCGACGCCATCACCTTCCAGGGGGAACGGTGGAGGGGCTCAGGCAGGCCTTCCGTAAATCGGTCGAGAACTGCCTCGAGTTCTGCACCGAACGGAACGAGGAGCCGGAACGACCGTATTCGGGCCGGTTCGTCGTCCGGATCGACCCGACCTTCACAAACGCATCGCGATCGTTGAAGAATTACGGCAGATAATCCGGCGGCTGGTATGGATGCCCCAGCGCGATCCTGGCCCCGGCGACGTAGCCGCCCCGTTCGAAGACGAGGAAGCTCTTGCTCTCGACCAGCGTCAGCACGTCCCCGTCGTAGTTCCAGGTTTTCACGTACGCCGGGTTGTCGGGGTGGGGGCCGGGAGCGGTGAGGATCTCGGCCACCCGGTCGTTGTCCGCGTCGCCGCAGGCCACCACGCAGCCCATGGTGTGGGGGAAGCTCTGGTAGGCGATGAAGTTGACCCCGGGCATCGACGCGACCGACTGGCCGTCGTAGTTCCAGCCCCGCACGTGGGATGCGAATATCTCGCTCGGCCCCGGGCCGGTGACGATCTCGGCGATGCCGTCGCCGTCTATATCGCCGCAGGCCACATTGACCCCCCACCTGAGGGTGCCGTAGGCGAAGAAGCTCACACCGGGGATCGGTGACGCCGTCCCCCCGTCCACGTTCCAGCCCCGGACGTGCGGGCCGAAGACCGCGCCCGGCCCGGCCCCGGTGACGATCTCGTCAGTGCCGTCGCCGTCGATGTCGCCGCAGACCACGTTCACTCCCCAGCGGCTGGTGCCGTAGGCCAGGAAACTGACCCCGGGCATAGGTGTGACGGTGCTCTCCCCGTCCCACCGCCACCCCCGCACGTGTGGCCCATACACCGCCCCCGGCCCGGCACCGGTGACGATCTCGTCAACCCCATCGCCGTCCAGGTCGCCGCTGGACACGTTGACCCCGTAACGGGGGGTGCCATACGCCTGGAACGCCGCATGCCGCTCCCCCTGCTCGTCCAGCACCAGCACCGTGGCCGGGTGATAGGGCCCCGGCCCCGGCCCGGTGATGATCTCGTCGTAGCCGTCGCCGTCCAGATCAGCGGCGGCGACGGAAACGGCCGTGACCGCATTATAGGTGCTGGTCGTGGTGCTGTGGTTGCGCCACACGCTGCTGTCCACGGTCCAGGCTTTGGGGTCGGTGACGTCGAGCGCCCACAACTGCACCGTGCTGTCGCGCGCGTCGCCGATGCGGAAGGCCAGCAC
>JAQAZP010000244.1:0-3050 GCA_032127265.1 Acidobacteriota bacterium | reverse complement strand
GGTGCGGCCAGGCCGACACCACTGCCGAGAACATCGACATCTACTTCGGCCTGATGGACCAACTGGAAACCGATTACTCCGACGTGACGTTCGTCTACATGACCGGCCACCTCAACGTCACCGGTGAGGAGGGCAACCTCTTTCAGCGGAACAACCAGATCCGTGATTTCTGCTTGACCAACGGCAAGGTGCTTTTCGATTTCGCCGACATCGAGAGCTACGACCCTGACGGCGACTACTTCCGCGACCTCTATGCCACGGACAGCTGCAATTACAGCGGCGGCAACTGGGCCGACGAGTGGTGTGCCGACAACCCCGGCAGCCCGCTCTGTTACGACTGCGAATGCGCACACTCCAGGCCGCTGAACTGCAACCTCAAGGGCAGGGCCTTCTGGTGGATGCTGGCCCGCATCGCCGGCTGGCAGGCCGAGCCTGACCAGTATTCCATCGCCTTCTCACCGGCCAGCCTTGGGTTCACCGCCCTGCAGGGCGGATCGGCCCCGGGTGCGCAGACACTGGAGATCTGGTGCGAAGGGAACGGCACGCTTGAGTGGACCGCGGCCGAGACCGCCGGCTGGCTCGCCCTCTCCCCCGCTTCCGGCAGCTCCACCGGCGAGCACGATCCGGTGACGGTGGAAGTCGATGCCGCCGGCATGCAGAACGGCACCTACAACACCGCGATCACCATCACCGCCCCCGGGGCGGAAAACACACCGCAGAGCGTGCCGGTGAGCCTCACCGTCACCAGCACCGACACCTTCATCGCGGCCGGCCCGGGACCGGGCTACGGCAACCTGCCGGAAGTGCGCGTCTTCCCGCCCGAACAGGGCAGCGGGCCGATCTACACCTTTGCCGCCTACGGTGCACCGCACTACGGTGTGAACGTGAGCAGCGGCCGGGTGAACGGCGGCACCGCCGACGTGATCCTCACCGGCGCCGGGCCAGGCGACATCTACGGGCCCCACGTGCGCGGGTTCCTGGCCGACGGCACACCGGTGGGCGGGCTCAGTTTCCTGGCCTACGGCACCAACAAGTGGGGGGTCAACGTGGCTGCCGGCGACCTGGACGGCGACGGCTACGATGAGATCATCACCGCCCCCGGCCCCTCCGGGGTTTTCGGCGCGCACATCCGCGGCTGGAACGTGGACGGTTCGGTGAGCCCCATGCCCGGCCTCAGCTTCTTTGCCTGGCCCACCACCCAGTCCACGTTCGGCGCCCGCGTCTTTGCCGGGTCCGACCTGGACGGGGACGGCCGGGACGACCTGGTCACCGGCGCCGGCCCCGACCCGCGGGCCGGAACACCTGTCAATGTCTACCGCTACCTCGACGGCACGGCCAGCCTCTGGTTCTCCCTCGATGCCTTCCCTGCCGGCACGACCATGGGGGCCAGCGTGGCCGCCGGCCGGCTCGAATGACCCGCTAAAGGCTGTTCATGGTCCCGGGCTGTATTCCTGGAGCCCGGGGCGGATCCGCTCCAGGTCGGCGATCCGGTCCCAGGGGTCTCCCGCCGGCAAGGGTTCGGGCACCGCCGGCGCCAGGAAGTGCGCCGCGAACAGCGGCGGGTCGGTTGCCCCGAGTTCCACCGCCCCCGATACCGGCACCCGCTCGACGAACACGCTCCTGCCGCCGTCGAGCAGGAACTCGCGGAACCGGTGGTGGTAGGAGATTGCCGGCACGAACCGCGTCTCGAAGTAGCTCACCGCCAGGGCCGCCCGATGGAATTCCACCAGCGGCCAGAGCCCGGCGTCGAAATGCAGGGTCCGGTCCCCGGTGCGGGACCAGAGCGACCCGTCCCGCCCGGCTTCGAGGAACAGCCGCTCCTGGGCGGTGAGCGCCTCCGGCTCGCCGGTCAGCGTGAGACGCCGGAGATACCCGCTCCCCGTGATCGCCTCGAAGGGGGCGGCCATGGGGGCCGCGCTGCGGCGGCGCACCGCGGCCCGCTGGTAGCGGTGCTTGTAGACGAAGGAGCAGTAGTTGACCGGCAGGTCGAGGCCGGTGTCCAGGACATGGGCCAGCAGGCGCAGTGCCGCCAGTTCGGAGTCGAGCACGGTGACCCGCTCGTCGACCAGAAAGCGGTAGCCGCGCCCGGCCAACCGCTCGACGTTGTGCGGGGTCAGGCGGAGCTGGTGCAGGTTCAGGTGATCCACCCCGCAGCGTCGCATCTCCGGCAGAAGGTCCCGCAGCCGGTCCAGGTCCTCGGGGACCGCCGGTATCTCCACCGTTACCGTCCGGATGGCGCCGCGGGCCAGTGCCGCCTTCCCCAGGTCGTAGCCCACGGCGCTGAGATCGAAGCGGATCTCGTCCAGACCGGCATCGGCCAGCCGGCCGAGGAGCCCGCGGTCGAGCAGGGTCCCGTTGGTGTAGAGCCAGGCATGGACACGGTTGCCGAAACGGCCCTTCACCGCCCGGAGGTAGGAGAGGGTGGTCTCGGGTTCCAGCAGCGGCTCGCCCCCGCTCAGTCCCACCCCCTCGAAGCCGAAGACCTCAAGGTAGTCCAGGTATCCTCCGGGCTCGGGGAAGGTAAGTGAGTTGGTGCCGGGGACGATGTTCTCGTCCTGGCCGGTGGGGCAGTAAAAGCAACGGCAGTTGCACCTGCCGGTGACGAAGAGGCAGGACCAGGTGCCCCGGCCGCAGCAGGCGCAGCCGGGGGAAAGGCTCGAACAGTCGAGCTTCGTCCCGCTGCAGCCGGTCAGGGCCCGCCCGGCCAGCTGTTCGAGCAGGGCCTCACGCTCGCCGGCGGCCCGGGCCGCCTCCTCCCGGGACGGGCGCTGCAGCCCGTCGAAGCGCTCGCCGTATTCCGCCCGGGCCCGTTCTTCCAGGAGGCGCCTCCGCTCCCCGTCCCATCCGACCATCCGCCTTCACACTCCACCGAATGACGGGACAGGCCGCGTCCGGCAAACGCCGGATCGGCCTTCCCGAGAGACTGTCGCCGGGACAGGAATACACCTTCCCACGGCGGTGTGGCAAGAGGGATGTGCGGCCGATCTCGAGCACCCGCCGGTGAGCCCTGGTGCCACAAGGCAATACGAACATAGAGGTGCGCTGCCGGA
>JAQAZP010000243.1:0-5867 GCA_032127265.1 Acidobacteriota bacterium | reverse complement strand
TGAGCAGGTATGGGCGCAACTCATCATTGAACCGATCTTCGAGGATCTTGCGGTCAAGGGCACCCTTACCGACGAGGAACGCGACGTCCGACCGATCCCGGGGACCGTTTCTGGAAAGTTTTGACAGGACGAGATCATGGGCGTCCAGGGACAGCAACCTGATCCGCGCGAGACGGGCCGGCGTGACGTCGACGAGCCGCGCCGCATATCCCTCCGGGTATTCCGCTACGGTGACCCGCTGAAAATGCATGCCGTATTTCATCGCCAGGGCGCT
Organism: Acidobacteriota bacterium; assembly: GCA_032127265.1. Taxonomy (GTDB): domain Bacteria; phylum Acidobacteriota; class JAQAZP01; order JAQAZP01; family JAQAZP01; genus JAQAZP01. The sequence continues at coordinate 5,593 of JAQAZP010000243.1, read as the reverse complement.
GTTCTCACCGGCCGCTTCCAGCAGCGAAGCGGCAGCACCCGATGGCTTGATTTCGATGAAATCAACGTCGGCCGTGGGACGCGGCAGCCCCCAGAGGACGATCAGGGAGAATCCGCCGAGACAGTGGACCATCACCGGCTGTCCCATCGCAGCATCCGCCTCGAAAAGGAAACTCAACCACGGTTCAGGGATGTGACCCGGCATAGGGCAGGTGCTCCATTTTCAAATCCGTCAGGAGGTTCCAGTAGGCCGCCGCCTTCGAGCGATTCTTCCGGACCCAGGCCAGCATGCCCCGACCCATCTCACTGCCGCCGTAGGTGTCTTCGCCGGCCAGCCGGGAGGGCTTGAGCAACTCTTCGAGCGCCTCCAGCGGGCGGGACCGATGCTGGTAGGCCGGGTTGTGACGCGCAACATCCCGGGCCAGCGACACCGTGAACCCCAGCCGGTTCTGCAGGTCCCGTGACTTCGCTTCCGCGACAAGCCCGGCGGCATCAAAATCCTCGAACTGCAGAAGGAGCCAGGCCAGCGCTTCGGCAAGCCTGGGGTCGAGCCGGCGGCGGGCCAGGGCCCTCAGGAGAAGTTCGGCTGGATGCAGTTTCCGCCCTGGCTTGCTCAAGTACCTGAACCCCGGATACCCCAGCCGGCCGAGATTCACGGCGACCCAATCCTCGTCAGCCGGCTTGTCAAGCACACGTCCCGGTGGCAGCGGCAAGGCCGTGGCCGGCAACCGAAGCACACTCGTCACCTGCCGTGCCAGCCGTGCCGGCACCGGACGCTTCCCCTGCTCCATCATCGAGACATAGGCCTGAGCCACGCCCAATCGGGCAGCCAGACGGGCCTGGGTCCATCCCGCACTCTGCCGATATTTTCGTAAGCGCTCTCCAGTCATCATGACATCAAATATAACATTTTATGTTATATTGTCAACCAGCGATTGCAAAGAACGCGGCCCCATGACACCAGCCACCCCGGGTGAACCGCCGGTCGGCACGTACCCGCACAAAAAAACGGGGCGCCGGCGAAGGTGTAAATCGCCGGCACCCCTTATATTGCCTTCCAGACGTGGTCTGGATATAAACACGGCAGGGCTACTTGCCCAGCAGATCGATACGCCTTTCTGCCGTCTTGGCCAGATCGAGAGCCGCGTCCAACTCCTAGGGCAGCTGGGCCCTGGCCAGGTCCTCTTTGACCGCTCCTCCATGCCGAGGATGGCGATGATGTCCTGGTAAAGCCGGCCTATGAATGGATGCTGATGGACACCGCGGTTGACAGATTGACTGGGACCGGAAGATCACTCTTTCAAAGCTATCCCGTCGAGCTTGTCTTGCCGGTGTGCCATTTCCTGCCGAGCATCATTCGGAATCGTTCGCCCCGTCCGACAACTCCAATAGCTTGACGTCTTCGAGGTCGATGTCCCGGCCGGCAGCCCGTTTGGAAGCGATGATGTCTGAACGCGAGGCCACGAAGAACTCCTGCCCCTGATAGCCCATGGTCTGTCTGTTCGACCAGGCCTGGTCAAACAGCAGCCCGGGCGTAGATGTCTGAACGTCGATCCTTATCCTGTCCTTGAACACGGTAATTTCATTGGCCAGAAGATCTTCGGCCGTGGTGAGCGAGGCCGTGCCCAGGTTTGCTTCCAGCAGCGCATCAAGCAGGCGCCGGGCATTTTCAGGATAGGCTTCGATCAGGATATCGAGGTCGAAAGTCGCTCGGGGAACACCGTGCAGCACGGCAGCGATTCCGCCGATAGTGACGTATTTCACCTTATGCTTTTGTAAGGACGCGAACACGTCCTTCAACCGGTTGAGCATCTCTTTTATCCACTATTCCGGGATTGTTCTCCAGAATCAGGTCGGTGAAGGCGACAAGAAGATCCATCCGCTCAGCCAGCGTCAGCCCCGAGAACCAACGCGCCTTGGCTTCCCCGGACTCTTCACGGAAATCGTGCGAAACTGAGCCGCCATAAACCATGTATTGCAGTCATCTCCTGTAGAATCAATGGTATTCAAGCCTCTTCGCTTGCTGACATTCTAGTGGAAACGGTGCGGAATCGCAATGGAAAAAAACGGGGCGCCGGCAGTGATGTAATACCACTGGCTGTAAACCAAAATTCCCTTCCGCGCCTCAGTCGTTACACTGACGGCACTCGTGCACTGCCTCAAACCCCTACTCCCGCACACCTTCCCCCGGCCGGTATGGATTTTGCGTTTCCAGGTTCACATGGGTCAGCTGCGTCATGATGCAGCGATACCGAAGTTGAGATGCATTTCGACGGAATTGGGACATGAGCTTTACCAGTTTTCATCGCTTGATCAAGCTTTGTGAGATGACCCACAAGCAGTTGCAGCTGCGTGCGACACGATCTGTCGATATGTCGCTCGTTGCGAGAAACTGGTTGTTTGGCTGTTACATCGTGGAATTCGAGCAGGCTGGCGCCGAACGATCTGAACTCTACGGCAAAAAACTCATCGACAAGCTCGCCTCATCGCTGGCCGAGCTGGGTCTGAAAGGCACATCAGCCACCAATCTGAGAAAATTCCGTACCTTCTATGAGGCCTACCCCGAGATTCAACAGGCACTGTCTGTTGAATCTATTCCGGTGTCTCCTGATAGTCATCAGATCATGGAGAATTTGGCAGGGCAATTGGCCTCAACATTCAAGCTTGGATGGTCGCACTATGTCGTGTTGCTGGCCGTATCCAATCCCAAAGAACGTCGTTTCTACGAGATCGAATCCATCGCCAATAGCTGGAGTGTCCGAGAACTGGAGCGCCAGATCAACAGCGCGCTCTATGAACGCTTGATGTTGAGCCGCGACAAAAAGGAGGTGCGCACGCTTGCGGAACACGGTTTGATCCTCGAACAGGCAAGTGACGTCATCAAGGATCCGGTGATTCTCGAATTCCTGGGCCTGCGTGAAGACTCCTCCTACAGTGAAACCGAATTGGAGTCAGCCATCATCGACAAGCTGGGGCACTTTCTCCTGGAACTCGGCAAGGGGTTTCTGTTCGAGGCGCGCCAAAAACGTTTCAGCTTCGATAACGACCATTTTTACGTAGACCTGGTTTTCTATAACCGGCTCCTGCGCTGCCACGTGCTGATCGACCTGAAGGTCGGCAGGTTCAGTCATCAGGATCTCGGTCAAATGCAACTGTATGTGAACTACTTCGACCGCTTCGTGAGAACCGACGGCGAATCTCCTACGATTGGCATTGTCCTGTGTCACAGCAAGAACAACGCTGTCGTCGAGCTGACATTGCCTGAAGACAGCAACATCTACGCCTCCAAATACCAGCTCTATCTGCCGTCGAAGGACGAGCTGCGCCAGAAGCTGATCGACTGGGCAGAGGAAATGGAGGGATAAAAAACGGGGCGCCGGCAGTGGTGTAATACCACCGGCGCCCCTCATATTGCCTTCCAGACGTGGTCTGGATGATGTATTGAAACTGCAGGGCTACTTGCCCAGCAGACCGATACGCGTCTCCGCCGTCTTGGCCAGGTCGAGGGCTGCGTCCACCTCTTCGGGCAGGGCGGCTTTGGCCAGATCCTCTTCCGACCGCTTGAGGTCGGCCCGGGCCTTGTCCCCGTCGATCTGATCGGCAGCCATGGCTTCGTTGGCCATCAGGGTCACCCGGTCGGGCGCCACCTGGACGAACCCGCCGTTGACCATGAAGCGCTTCTCCTGGCCGTTGGTGTGGATCCGCACTTCGCCGATGCCCAGCTGGGCCACCAGCGGCGTGTGCTCGGGCAGCACGCCCATGTAGCCGTCCACCGCCGGGAAGTTGACCTCGGAGGCCTCTTCGTCGGCCAGCGGCCGCTCGGGCGTCATGATCTCAACCGTGATCTTGTTCTCGGACATGAGCCCTTATCCCTCCGCCGCGAGCTGCTTGGCCTTCTCCTGGACTTCCTCGATGGTGCCCACGAGATAGAACGCCTGCTCCGGCAAGTCGTCGTGCTTGCCGTCGACGATCTCCTGGAAGCCCTTGATCGAATCCTTCAGCTCGACGTATTTGCCCTTCATGCCGGTGAAGGCCTCGGCGACGAAGAAGGGCTGGGAGAGGAACTTCTGGATCTTCCGGGCCCGGGAGACGGTGATCTTGTCCTCTTCCGACAGCTCCTCCATGCCGAGGATGGCGATGATGTCCTGCAGGTCCTTGTATTTCTGCAGCACGCCCTGCACCGCGCGGGCGGTGTTGTAGTGCTCGTCGCCGAGGATCCGCGGGTCGAGGATGCGCGACGTCGAGGCCAGCGGGTCCACCGCGGGGTAGATGCCCAGCTCGGCGATCTGCCGCGAGAGGTTGGTCGAGGCGTCGAGGTGGGCGAAGGTGGTGGCCGGCGCCGGGTCGGTGTAGTCATCGGCCGGCACGTAGATCGCCTGCACCGAGGTGATCGAGCCCTTGTCGGTGGAGGTGATCCGCTCCTGCATCTCGCCCATCTCCGAGGCCAGGGTCGGCTGGTAGCCCACGGCGGACGGCATGCGGCCGAGCAGCGCGGACACTTCGGAGCCGGCCTGGGTGAAACGGAAGATGTTGTCGATGAAGAGCAGCACGTCGCGGCCTTCCTCATCGCGGAAGTATTCCGCCGCGGTGAGGCCGGTGAGCGCCACGCGGAGGCGGGCCCCGGGCGGCTCGGTCATCTGGCCGTAGATCAGGGCGGTCTGCTTGAGCACGCCCGACTCCTTCATTTCCAGCCAGAGGTCGTTCCCTTCACGGGTCCGCTCGCCCACGCCGGCGAAGACCGACACACCGGCGTGCTTGGTGGCGATGTTGTGGATCAGCTCCATGATCAGAACGGTCTTGCCCACGCCGGCGCCGCCGAACAGGCCGGTCTTGCCGCCCTTGGTGTACGGCTCGAGCAGGTCGATGACCTTGATCCCGGTCTCGAACATCTCCTGATCGGTGTCCTGGGACTCGAAGGAGGGGGCGTGGCGGTGGATGGGGTACTTCAGCTTGGTCGTGATGGGGCCCATCTTGTCCACCGGCTCGCCGATCACGTTCATGATCCGTCCCAGGGTCTCGGGGCCCACCGGGATGCTGATCGGGCCGTCGAGGTCCAGGGCCTTCATGCCGCGGACCATGCCCTCGGTGGGCTTCAGCGCCACGCAGCGGACCCGGTTCTCGCCCAGGTGCTGCTGCACCTCGCCGACCACGTCGATCTCCACCTCGCCGGCGGTGCCGGTGATGTGGATGCCGTTCATGATCGCCGGCAGGTGGTCGCCGTCGAACGCCACGTCCACCACGGGACCGATGACGCTCACAACCCGTCCAATCATCTTTCCGTTCTCGCTCATGATGTCCTCAAATCCTCGATCTGGGGGCCCCCGGGGGGCGGGCCGCCATATTTACAGGGCGTTGGCGCCGCTGACGATCTCGATCAGCTCGCTGGTGATGGCCGCCTGGCGCACCGTGTTCATGGTCAGAGTCAGCTTGTCGATCATCTCGCCGGCGTTGGTGGTCGCCGTGTCCATCGCCGTCATCCGCGAGGCCTGCTCGGAGGCGTATGACTCGAAGAGCGCCTGGGCGATGAGCACCCGCACCACCCGCGGCACCAGCTGGGCGACGATTTTGTCCTCCCCCGGCTCGAAGATGGGGTC
>JAQAZP010000242.1:0-6034 GCA_032127265.1 Acidobacteriota bacterium | reverse complement strand
CAGAGCGGTGGGGCCATTGTCGCGCAAGAACGTCATCATGAAAGCACTGTTTGTGCAAACATAATCCCTGCCGGCCTGCCCGTCAATCGATATTCGCCGGGATCGATTCCGTCCCGGCCCGAGTAATCGTGTTCTTTCAATTCACCGTGATCGACGAAATGAGTATTATTGACATGTGAACGTAGCGTGTCGCGATGTGGACTCCAGTTTGGCCCGGGGAGCGTGACAATGAAGAAGTCCTCCAAGAGCAGACTTACCGAGAAACAGCAGGGTGAGTTCCCCGGTGAGACTTTGTTTGACCGGCTCGCCCGCGCGGTCTGCTCGGCCGGGACGCTGCCGGCCAAAGAGCTGTTCGAGTCGTGGGAGTTCGCCCGCCGGGTGCGCCGGCGATTCCGGAGCGGCCGAGTGGTGGACTGTGCGGGCGGTCACGGGTTGCTGGCCCAGATCATGCTGATCCTCGATGACACGTCGGCGGAAGCGGTGGTGGTGGACCGGCAGATCCCGAAGAACGCCGGGAAGCTCTCCCGGGCGGTGACCGCGGCCTGGCCGCGTCTGGAACAGCGCGTACGGTTTGTGGACATGCCGCTGGAAGAATTCCAGGTTCTTCGCGGTGACCTGGTGGTATCGGTCCATGGCTGCGGATCGCTCACCGACACAGTCATCGACATGGCGCTGGGGGCCGGGGCCAGGGTGGCTGTTCTGCCCTGCTGCCACGATCTCGAACGATCGGACACCGGCGGCCTGGAGGGCTGGATCGACGGACCCCTCGCCGTGGACGTCACCAGGGCGGCCAGGCTTCACCGGGCGGGATACGAAGTGGTCACCCGGGTGATCCCGGAAGAGATCACACCGATGAACCGGCTGCTGATGGGCGTGCCTGCAGGGCCGGACGCGTTACAATCCGGTGCAGAGGTGCCCGATGTATTTTGAACGATTCCGGGTCATCCAGGCCCATGAACCTGACGAAACGGAGCCGCTGGCGCTCTTTGCCGGAGAGCAGTTGCGGTTCGAACGCCGCCCCACCGAGTGGGAGGGATGGCTCTGGGTCTGGAGCAAGGACGGCCAAGTCGGCTGGGTGCCCGAGGCCTGGGTGGAGATCGAGGGCGGGTTCTGCGTGATGACCCGCGATTACGATTCCACCGAACTGGCGGTGGAGGTGGGTGACTACCTCCACTGCCTGCTCATCGAGAGCGACTGGCTCTGGGGCGAGATGCCGTCGGGCGCGGTGGGCTGGGTGCCCCTGGAGTGCCTGGAACAGATGTAGCGGTCAACACCTCATCCTGGGCCTGATAGAAGCGTTGACGACCTCCTTGAAATGCTTACGTACCACCTGGAAATTCATACCGATCGACTATAGTATAGGTGCTCGCCAAAGCGGCCCTCTTGTGGATCAAATACTGGAAGTTATATGAAAAGAACAATTTATCATATCCTTAGTGCAGCCTTCCTGCTGATGCTTGTTGTCACGCAATCAGCCATGGCCCAGCAGTGCGGACCAGGCTGCCCGGCCTGTTCCGGAAAGTCCCTCGGTGAACTCCTCGGCCCGAATACGATCATGGGTTCGGTGCTTTTTGTCCCCGATGGAGAAGAGGAGACCGCGGTCTACAACTTGCGTTACGGCGTCTTCACCTGGCTCGACGTAGGCATCGGCTATGCCCAGGATCAGGAGGAGGTTATCTGGAGTGTACGGGTCCAGCCGATGAAGCAGGATCCGGAAGGCTGGAGGCCGGCACTCATTCTCGGTGTGGGCAGCGTCCAGACTGGCGGTGCCGACCAATCGGCCTACATCCAGTTGACGAAGAAGTTTGAACTCGTCGAGCATAAATTCTCCATCGGTCTCTCCGGCGGGTATGCCACCGACATGCCCGATTTCGATGAAGACTGGGGACTGGGTACGCTGAGCCTCACCTTTTACGACAAGCTGAGCCCCTTCTACACCTACGACGGCATCAACTCCCACCTTGGCCTCACCTGGTTCGCCACTGACTGGCTCAACCTCACCGGGTTCTATCTCGAAATGGAGAATCCGGCCGTCTCAGCCGCCGTCCAGTGGACCTTTGGCGGCAAGCCGTAAACCACAGCCTTTACCTTTGTTGGAAACCAATTCCTTTCCGGGATGGAACAATGGCAACTATTCTTTCCTGAAAGGAGGCAGCATGGGAATTGGTGACATAAGTCTGCTGGAGCTGATCCCCCTCGTTCTCATCATGATCCTCATGGCCTACGTTTTCGGCCGGATCTGGTCCAAGACCAGTTTCCCCGGCTGGGTCGGTATCCTGATGATCGTCCCCATCGTAAACTTGGTGGCTACAATCTTTCCCGCTTTCCCCAAAGAAGAACTATAATTCCATATTAACAAAACACAACAAACATGAATATTATGCCTTGATAGGAGAGGCCGGGATGCCGAATAGAGTAACATAGGCGTTTCGATGTGCAGCTTACATCCTTGTATCGGAGTCCCGTATATAGACCTTAACGTTGAGGGTTTCCAATGAACAGAATCATCTGCCTCGGCAACCGTTTCGAGGAAAACGACTCCGCCGGGCCGCTGGTATACGAACAGCTGGCAGAATGTGAGTTACCCGACGGCGTTGAGGTTGTGAACGGTGGCCTCCCCGAACTCAACCTCCTCGATCTGGTGGAAGAATCCGATCGCGTGATTTTTGTCGACACCGTCACCGGAATCGGCAGGCCGGGGGAAGTGCTCCTCATTGACGATGTTTCACAACTGCTCGATCGGACCACTCGACTTGATCGCGGTGACGGTCTTGGCTACCTGCTCACGATGCTGGATCAGGTTGTCGATGGGACGGCCCCCGAAATCCTGGTGGTGGGCCTCGAGCCGCCGTACACCGAAACGGCGTTATGGAGGGCCGTGGAGATGAGTACCGTGGCCGCAACCCGAGAGGCGAAGCCCCCCGGGCCGACTCACCTCGTGAAAAAAGACCTCATCGCATAGCCACAAGGTTCGAACTCATTTAACGAAGACCTGCCTACCCCCGGGGCCAACTTTCCCCTTCCCGACAATCCGTATAGAATTTGCGGGGAACAGCCATCATTCGAAATTCTGGGTTGACCGGGGTGGGATCTGACTGAACCTCGGGGGAGGTGTTGGATATTCGAACCGATCCAGATCCCCTGGGAGCGGATCGAGAGCGTATCCCTGCATCACGGCGAGCGGATCTTTCTGAACATGGATGACACCTCGCACCTCGGCTGGGAGGAGAGCCGGCTCTCGATTTTATTCAAGCCGATCAGCAAAATCGGTAAGGACAAGGACGGGGTGCTCATCGAAGCCCGGGGGCTGGAATACGATTTTGATCACATCGCCGAGATCGTTACGGATAGAATGACGTATCACAGGGAAAACAGACACCATTGAAATAGAGTGGGGATACGAACCATGACCGAGATACGACACTACCTTCGGATCGACGCCCCTCCCGAAAAGGTCTACGAGGCGGTGACCACCCGGGACGGCCTGGCCGCCTGGCGGACCGAGCAGACCGTGGCCGATTCGGCGAGCTCTACCACAACAGGATGCGGGTGACGAAGCTGGAAGACAACAGTCGGGTGGATTGGGAATGCCTGCAGGGTGATGAACAGTGGGTGGGCACCTCCTTTGTTTTTGACCTTGAGGAGCGGGAGGGCAAGACCGTGCTCCGCTTCCTCCACGGGAACTGGCGGGAAGCCACCGACGTCTACGCCAGCTGCAACTACCACTGGGGTTGCTACCTGCGCAGCCTGAAGCTCCACTGCGAAACCGGCACCGGGCACCCCTTCAAGGCGGAGTGACCGCTGACCGGCCACGAGCGTCGGCATCTCTGGCAGGCCGGGCGGGTGCTGGAGGCAGCCGGGTTCCCGATCGGACGGTGTTTGGGCGAGACTTGATCGTCCGTCGCTGGACAGATTCCGACGAGCAGTTGTGGGTGAACTGATTCTTGTGCCAAGATTGAATCCAAACTAGGAATAATTCTGAATCCGGTATTGTCTTCCCGGTCAAGTGTCTGGACCGGCGCCCGTATGGTAACGATCAATCAGAGGAGATTTTCAATGAAAGTGAACAGCCATGAACAGCAGGGCGTCCGCATTTACGAAGTTTCAGGTGATCTTCGCGGGCACCCGGACTGCTACGCCTTTCTCGACGATGTTCGGAGCGGCATTTCCGAAGGTGCCGGAAAGGTGATTGTGGATCTGAGAGGCGTCAACAAAATGGACAGCGCCGGCGTCGGGATCCTGGCCTCCATCGTCAGCTCTGCGGACAACGCCGGTGCGGCCCTCCGGTTCTCGGGGCTCACCGAGAAGACCGAAAAGCCGATACTCATCGTTGGATTGTTGCGCGTGATGCAGACTTCTCCGACCCTGGATGAGGCCCTGCAGCAAATGAGTGCGGACTGATCAACCCATGCCCTTCTTCCTCACCGGATATGCGAACCAGCGGCCGATTCGGTTTCCCCTGTCCGAGGGCCGGCACATCCTTGGTCGATCCCTCGATTGCCACTTCTGTGTCGATCACCCCGGCGTGTCCCGCCGGCACGTGGAACTGGTTGCCAGCGGGGAAACCCTGGTGGTGACCGATCTCGGTTCTCACAACGGTACCAGCGTCAACGGAACCCGGATCGATGCGCCGACCACGCTGGTTGCCGGTGACCGGATCAAAATGGCGGACGTCACGCTCCGGGTGGCGGACACGGACTCCTCGATCAACGATATTTACGCACCGGAAGCCGATGCGCTGGCTCAGACAGGGCTCCTCTGGGATGAAATCCGCACGCCGCAAAAGCCTCGTCCGTCCGGGCATCGCGACCGGTTCCAGGTCCTGGTGGATGCCGGAGAACTTCTGGCCGTGAACCGCCCCCTGGACGAGCTCTTCGAGGCGGTCCTTGATCTGGTCGAGAGAACCATCAGCCCCCGGCGGATCCTCCTGCTGCTCTCCGAGGAGAGCGAGGAGCTGACGGTAAAAGCGCAGAGAATGAAGGAGGTTGAGAGTCAGGATCGATTGATGCTGAGCCGAACCATGGTGGACAAGGTCTTGACGGAGAAGACAGCATTCGTAACCGCCAATGCACTGCTCGACTCGAGGTTCAACGCCCAGGAAAGCATCATCGCCCAGGGGCTGCACTCGGCCATGGCCGCCCCGCTCTTTGACAACGAAACGGTCATCGGCCTGCTCTACGCTGATTCGGCTGACCGGGACACGTCCTACACCGAGGAGGACCTGCGGACCTTTGGCGTACTGGCCAATCTCTCCGCGGTGAAGATCACCCAGGCCCGGGTTGCGGCATTGGAAGAGGAGCAGTGCCGGCTCCGGCGGGAAGTCGAGGCGTCGCGGGAGATCCTCGATCAGATTCTTCCCGAAACCGTGAACCAGGTGGCCGGCTACGACCTGCACGCATTCTGGAAGCCCTGTTTCACCGTGGGAGGCGACCTCTACGACTCGCAGCTTTTACCCGACGGCCGGCTGGCTTTTATCCTGGGTGACGTGACCGGCAAGGGCCTGGGAGCCGCTCTTCTCGTCTCGCATGTCATGCCCATCGTACGACTCCTCTCCGAGGAACTCTGGACCCCGGAGCGGTTGATCAGCCGTCTCAACCGCGACCTCTGGCGTTCGACCGATTCGGTGCATTTCGTGACCCTCTTTTTCGGGATTCTCGATCCGGCCGACGGCAGGATCGTTTATGTGAATGCCGGTCACAACCCGCCGTTTCACGTTCACCGCGACGGCCGCGTCGTTGCCCTTGATTCCACGGGCATGGCCGCCGGCATGTTCGAGAAGTCCAAGTACTCGGAAGGGGAGCTCACCCTGCAGCCGGGTGATCTGCTGGCCTTGTACACCGATGGTGTCACCGAGGCCGAGAACCCGGATGAAGAAGCCTTTGAGCGAGAGCGGCTTACTGAGGTTCTGGTCCGTGAGCGAGAACGGTCATCCGGCGAAATAGCCGACCGGGTGATGGACGAACTGTCCAGTTTCCGCGGCGGGGACTGCTTTGACGACGATGTCACCATGCTGCTGATCCGGCGGCAGGCTGAC
>JAQAZP010000241.1:0-9294 GCA_032127265.1 Acidobacteriota bacterium | reverse complement strand
TCTTTGTAACAGATACTTTACCTCAGCAGGTGGAGCTTCTCAACCTATCGAATCGCTCAATCTAGGTGAATATTTCCTGGGGAAAAATTCAAATATTCATGTACGTCCCTGATCTTCCTTACGTCCCTGATCCTCCCTCTTTGAGAAACGCAACAACGCAAGTACGTCCCCGCCTTGACTGCCTCCAGCGCCCTGCTACAATTTCGTATACCATTCACCGGGAGATGAATTGAAGGTGAGAGCGAACAAAGAGAATGAGAACGGCCCCAGAACCGGCGAACCGCCCGTGCGTTCGAGGCCTGCCTACCGGCGGCGCCTGGTGGCCTCGTCGCTGCTCTTTGCCGTCCTGCTGATGGCCAACATCGGTGTAGTGGGGTTTCTCGTCTTCCGCTACCTCAGTCAGAGCGTGATCACCGAGGCCCTGGAGAGTTCCCGCCAGGGCGCCAGCCGGCTGGCCCGCGCCCTGCAGAACCTGCCGGCCGATGGCCAGCTCTTCCCGCCGGACATCGCCGGTGGTGTGTTCCACGTCCGCGAGTTGTACAAGATTCTCGACACCTACGTGGACAACGAACTCACCGGCCGGCAGATGGTTTCCTACGTGGTGGTCACCGACCAGGACGGCGAGATCTCTACCAGAACCGCTCGCTCAGGGGAAAGAGCATCGCCTTCCGGCGCCCCATTGACGGACCGGTGGACGGCACCCCGGAGAGTATCCTGTTCCCGCAGGGCGAGCTGGTTGTGGAGCGGGACGGTGAGCAGGTGTACGACATCGTTGTTCCAGTGTCCGACCAGGCCGGCAACACCGCCGCGGCAGTGCACCTCCTGGTGCCGGAAAGCAGGCTGGATGAGCGGGTGACCCGGCTGCGCCGGTCTCTGATCACCAACGTCTTCATTGGTGCGGGGCTGAGCTTGCTTGTCCTGGTGGTGGGGTTCCTCTATGTGCTGCGAATGCTCCACCGCACCCGCCAGTTGGAGGCCGAGGCGCAGATGGCCGACCGGCTGGCCTATGTGGGCACCCTGGCCGGGGGCCTGGCCCACGAAATCCGCAACCCGCTCAACGCAATGAACATGAACGTCCAGATGCTGCAGGAGGAACTGGAGGACGCCCCGGAGGACTCGGAGCGGACCCGCGAATATATCGATCTGCTGGAGATCAACCGGCGGGAGATCATGCGTCTGGAGCGCCTGGTCTCCGACTTCCTGGCCTATGCCCGGCCCCAGCAGTTGCGGCCGGAGAGCCTCGACCCGGCAACCGTGGTCAAGGAGATCGCCGACTTCCTCGAGGCCGATTTCCGCCGCCGCGGTGTGGCGCTGGTCCGACGGGTGGAGCAGGGGCTTCCCCGGTTCAACGCTGACCCGGGTCAGTTGAGACAGGCACTGATCAACGTGATGATCAACGCCGCCGACGCGGTGTCCGAGAACCGGGGGACGGTGGAGATCACGGCTGCCCTTCACGGGGACGACGGAGTGGCCATCGCCGTGTCCGACAATGGCGGAGGCATTCCGCCCCAGGAAGCCGAACGCATTTTCCAGATCTTTCATTCCACCAAGAAGGGAGGGACCGGCCTCGGGCTGGCCATCTCCCAGCGGATTGTGGAAGCTCACGGCGGCACCATCAGTGCCGGCAGCAGCGACGGCGGAGGGGCCCTGTTCACCATCGCGCTGCCGCTGGCGGGGCCGGCTGTCGGTTGAGCCGCGGCACTGCCCGGCGCCGGTGAACAAAATCACTGTGGGGGAGACGTGGACCAGAAGACAAGGGCGGCGAAGCGGATCGCCGAATTGAGGGAGACCATTCTCCACCACCAGTGGCGCTACTACACGTTGGACGACCCGGAGATCTCCGACGTGGAATATGACCGCCTGGAGGCGGAGTTGCGCGAACTGGAGGAAGCCTTCCCCGACCTGGTCACCCCCGATTCGCCAACCCAGCGGGTGGGCGGCAAGCTGGACAGCGACCTGCCCGAGGTGCCCCACAGCGAGCCGATGCTCAGCCTGGGCAACTCCTATGACCTGGAGGACCTGGAGGATTTCAACCGCCGGGTGCTCAAACTGACCGGCCTCGAAGAGGTGGAGTACCTGGCCGAGCTGAAAATTGACGGGCTCGGGGTGTCCCTGTGCTACCGGGACGGGCTCTTTGTCCAGGGGGTCACCCGGGGGGACGGCCGAGTGGGCGAGGATGTCACCGCCAACCTGCGGACCATCCGCTCCATACCGCTCCGTCTGCGGTTTCGGGGAGCGCCGCCAGGGGATGTGGTGGTGCGCGGCGAGGTCTTCCTCCCCCGCGGTTCGTTCAAGGAGATCAATGCCGCGCGGGAGGCCGAGGGGCAACCGGCCTTTGCCAATCCGCGCAACGCAGCGGCGGGTTCGATCCGTCTGCTGGACCCGGCCGAAACGGCCAGGCGCGGGCTGGACATTTTCCTCTACTCGGTGGCCGCCTGGGGAGGCCGGCGTTTCGAGACCCAGGAAGAGGTGTTGAGCGGCATGGGGGACGCGGGCTTCAAAGTCAACGAGCATCGGCAGGTTTGCGGCGGCATCATCGACGTCAAGGCGTTTTGCGACAGCTGGTCCGGCCGGCGGGCCGACCTCGACTACGATACCGATGGCGTAGTGGTCAAGGTGAACCGCACCAGTCTCTGGGACAACCTGGGTGTGACGGCAAAATTTCCACGGTGGGCCATTTCCTACAAGTTTCCCGCCGAGCAGGTGACCACGGTGGTGCGGGAGATCGTGATCCAGGTGGGACGGACCGGCACGCTGACCCCGGTGGCCGAGCTTGAGCCGGTGGTGGTTTCCGGCTCCACTGTCTCGCGGGCCACGTTGCACAACGAGGAGGAAGTGCGGCGCAAGGACGTGCGGGCCGGGGACACCGTGTTCGTGGAGAAGGGGGGGGAGGTGATCCCCAAGGTGGTCAAGGTCGTGCCCAGCAAACGCCCGCCGGACGCGGAACCTTTTGCCATGCCGCCCAGGTGCCCGGTCTGTGACACGCCGGTGGTTCGCGAGCCGGAGGAAGTGGCCTCGCGCTGTCCCAATCTCAGCTGTCCGGCCCGCATCCGGGAGTCGATCCGGCACTTTGCCGGCCGGGGGGCCATGCGCATCGAGGGGCTGGGCCCGGCGGTGATCGACCAACTGGTGGGCCGGGGCCTGGTGCGGAAACTGGATCAGCTCTATGGCCTGGCACGAGAGCAGCTGGAGGATCTGGAGCGGATGGGGGAGAGGTCGGCGGAGAACCTGGTGGCCGAGATCGAGGCCAGCAAGCAGCGGCCGGCCGCAGCCCACCTCTTCGCGCTCGGTGTACGTCACGTGGGGCAGCGAACCGCCCGGCAGCTGGTGGAGGCATTCGGGTCGCTTGACGATCTGGCCCGTGCCGTCGTCGAGACGCTGGAGGCGGTGCCCGAAGTGGGGCCGGTGGTGGCCCGCAGCGTGCGGGCCTTCTTCGATGATCCGGGCAATGTGGAAATGATCGCCCGGTTCCGCGAGTCCGGTCTGGCCGCCTACCTGGAAAAGAATGAGCCGGTCCCGGGAGGGGACGGCAGCGCCGGGGGCGAGGATCTCCCGCTGGCCGGGAAGAAGGTGGTGCTCACCGGCACCCTGACCACCATGTCGCGAAGTGAGGCAAAGGAACGAATCGAAAAGCTGGGGGGACGGGTGGTCTCCTCGGTGAGCGGCAAGACCGACATGGTTGTATTTGGCAGCGATTCGGGATCGAAGCTGGACAAGGCACGTGCTCTTGACGTAGTAACTGTGGACGAAGAGGCATTTCTTGATCTGATCGGTGGAAAGGAGTCCTTGTGACTGACCAGGGAAAGCTCGAAGGCGTTGCGGTGGTGGTGGACGACCACCCGACCTCCCGCGAATCCATGGCCCGGGCGCTGCGGCGGGGCGGCCTCACCGTGCACACCTTTGACGACGGCGAAAAAGCCGTGGCCTTTGTCGAGGAGTCGGCCGGCGAAGTGGACCTAGTGGTAACCGACCTGAAGATGCCGGGGATCAGCGGTCTCGACGTATTGAAACAGGTCCGGGCGTCGGACAGGGAGATCGGCGTCCTGCTGGTCACCGGTTTCGGCACGGTGGACACCGCGGTGGAGGCGATGAAGCTGGGTGCGGTGGAATATCTCACCAAGCCGGTGGACCTCAAAGTGCTGAGGAGCCGTACCGCGTCGGTGATTGAGAATCGGACCCTGGCCCGCAAGGTCCGTTTTCTCCAGGACCGGCTGGACAGCGTCTTCGGCTTCGACAACCTGCTGGGCAAGTCGAAGCCAATGCAGGATCTTTTCGGCCGGATCAAGATGGTGGGGCCCACCCGGAGCACGGTGCTGATCACAGGCGAGAGCGGCACGGGCAAGGAACTGATCGCCAATGCGCTGCACCAGAGCAGTGACCGCAGGGACAAGACCTTTCTGCCGCTGAACTGCTCGGCCATCCCCCGCGACATCCTGGAGAGTGAGATATTCGGCCACGAACGGGGGGCGTTCACCGGTGCCATAGAAAAAAAAGTGGGCAAGTTCGAGCTGGCCGACAAAGGAACCCTGTTTCTGGACGAGATAGGCGACCTGGCGCCGGAGACACAGGTCAAACTGTTGCGGGCCATCGAGGAGCTCTCATTCATGCGCCTGGGCGGCTCCACCATGATCAACATCGACACCCGTGTCATCACGGCCACCAACCGGGACCTGGAGGAAATGGTCCAGAAAGGTGAGTTCCGCTCCGACCTGTACTACCGGCTGAAGGTGGTTCACCTCCGGGTTTTCCCCTTACGCCAGCGCCGGGAGGATATCCCGCTGCTTGCCGAATTTTTCCTTAAACTGGGCGTGAAAAACGTGGGCAAGCAGGTGGATCACATCTCATCGGATCTGATGAAACGTTTCATCCAGTACGACTGGCCGGGCAACGTCCGGGAATTGCGCAATCTCATCGAAAGCATGGTGGTCCTTTCCACGCGGAATTTTCTCGATCTCGACGACATCCCGCCGGGGGAGCTGCTGGTGGGTCTGGCGGAGCGCCCCACCGACAGCGACTGGGTCCCGGGCTTTACGGGAGCTGGTCCGGGCCAGTTCGTCACCATGGAGGAACTGGAACGGGCCCATATCCTCGACGCCCTGGAGAAGACCGGTGGAAACCGGACCCGGGCCGCTGAACTGCTGGGTATCGGCCTGCGCACCTTGCACCGGAAGCTCAAGGGATACCAGGACGGCGACGACTCCCTTCAGTGATCGGTTCGGGGGCTCCTGCTCTGTCTGCTCTCCCCTTACTGTCACTTTTTCAGGCCACGTGTGCCATTCTGGCAGATTCCCAGGCCGGCCCACCACGAAGCATATTCAATAAGATGTTGTTATTCAATGATTTATGTTGTTTAAATGTTTCTGGTGTCTTGGCACAATTCTTGATATCCTTTTGATAGCGGTATAACGAAGAGAATTCACTGGCCGGGACGGACGGGCGGTTTGCAGCCCGGGTGCCGGCCTTGACCGGAATTCAGAGACCGGGCCTTCAGCGGCCCGGCTTCAGGAGGTGAATCATGATCAGTCGTTTTGGAAAGCGGGGAGTGTTCAGTATAGGTGCCGTGGCCGGTCTGGTCATTCTTCTCGGTGTTGCGCTGGGGCAGTTGTCCGGGACCACGGTGAGCATTGCCGCGTCCCCACCCCAGGAGTCGGCGGCGGCTCCGGCGATCACTCTGCCGAATTTTGCCGATATCGCCGAGCGGGTCAATCCCGCCGTGGTCTATATCGAATCCACCGAAGTGGTTCGTGCCGGGGAGGGAGGCCGGAACCAGTTCCGCGATCCTTTCTGGGATTTCTTTTTCGGCCCCGACCGCCAGTCGCCCGAGCAGCAGCAGCCACAGCGTGAGCAGGAGAGGACCGGCCGCGGGTCTGGAGTGGTCATCGACAAGGAAGGGTTCATCCTGACCAACAACCACATGGTCGAGGGCGCCGAGAAAGTGACCGTGGAGTTCGCCGACGGCACACGGCTCAATGCCGAAGTCGTGGGCACCGACCCGCCAACCGACCTGGCGCTGATCAAGATTGAACCCGATGGCGACCTCCCCTTTGCGCCCCTCGGCGATTCGGATGCCCTGCGCATCGGCGAGTGGGTGATGGCCATCGGCAATCCCCACAACTTCAAGCACACCGTTTCGGTGGGTGTGGTCAGCGCCCTGGGGCGGAAACTGCCCTATCTTGCAGATCGTGACGGCGGGGGGCGCGATGTATCGCTGGACAACTTCATCCAGACCGACGCCGCGATCAATTTTGGCAACAGCGGCGGTCCGCTAATCAACACCCGGGGCGAGATCATCGGCATCAACACAGCGATCAGCGCCGCGGCGCAGAATATAGGTTTTGCGGTGCCGGTGAACGTGGCCCGGGACATCATGCCCCAGTTGAAGGAGAAAGGGCGGGTCTCCCGGGGATACCTGGGGATCAAGGTAACCGCGGTGACCCCGGAAATGCAGGAACTGTTCGGGTTGCCCGACAGACAGGGGGCCATCGTACAGGAAGTGGTGGCTGGGCTCCCCGCCGACCAGGCCGGTCTGAAGCACGGAGATGTGATCCGCGAGGTCAACGGGAAACCGGTGACCGATTCCAGCGACCTGGTATCGCTGGTTTCTTCAATCCCGCCTGGAGAGACGGTGAATCTGAAGGTTTTACGGGACGGCAAGACAAAGACGCTCGGTGTGGTGCTTGCCGAACGTGACGAGGAGTCCGACGGTGGGGAAGCGAAAAAGCAGGACCGGGTTGAGGAAGACCTCCTCGGCCTCACCGTGCACGAGCTGAACCCGCCGATGCGCGAGCGTTACCGGATCGCCGAAACGGTGACCGGCGTACTGGTGCTGGCGGTGAAACCGCTCTCCCCGGCCGGAGAAGCGGACATCCGTGAGGGCGACGTGATCGGCGAGATCTTCCGCGAGAAAATCGATTCCCTGCAGCGCTACAAGGGTGAACTGGAGAAGATCGAGGAAGGTGACCTGGTGCTGCTCTACGTGCACCGCGGAGCGGATTCCTTCTTCAAAACCCTGAAGGTAACCGAGTAAAACGGATGGCAGCAGCCGGGCGGACTGCCGCCCGGCCCGCTTCCCGGGAGAGGTGAACCATGGCCGGCGAAAAGATACTTGTGATCGACGACGATCTTGACATCCGTCAGGCCATCACCATGACCCTGGAATACGAGGGATACCAGTGCCTCTTCGCCTCTTCCGGGAAGGAGGGTCTGGAGCGGGTGCGCCTGGAAGAACCCGACCTCCTGTTTCTCGACATCAAGATGCCTCGGATGGATGGGCTCGAGGTCCTCTCGCGGTTGCGGAAGGAGGGACTCACCGGCTTCCCGGTGGTCATCATCTCCGGGCACGGCACCATTCAAACGGCGGTCGACGCCACCCGGATGGGGGCCTTTGACTTTCTCGAGAAGCCCCTGGAGCGTGAACGCCTGCTGCTGGTGGTGCGCAATGCGCTGGAGCAGAGGAAACTCGAACTGGAGAACCGCGGTTTTCGCCGGCAAATCGAACAGCGGCACCAGATGGTGGGGGAGAGCGAGCAGATCAACCACCTGCGCGAGGAGATCTCCTCTGCGGCCCCCACGGCGGCCACCGTGCTGATCACCGGTGATAGCGGAACCGGAAAGGAACTGATCGCCCGGGCCATTCATAACGGCAGCTTGCGCTCGGCCAAGGACTTCATCCAGGTCAACTGTGCCGCGATCCCCGAAGACCTGATCGAGAGCGAGCTGTTCGGGCACGAGAAGGGTTCGTTCACCGGGGCCTACGAAAAACGGGACGGCAAATTTGTCCAGGCCAATGGCGGCACCCTGTTCCTCGATGAAATCGGGGACATGAGCCTTCGCACCCAGGCCAAGGTCCTTCGGGTGCTCGAGGAAGGCGAAGTTGAACCCATCGGTTCGGGCCGGGTGCTGGAGGTGGACGTGCGGGTCATCGCCGCCACCAACAAGGCGCTGGAGGAGGAGATCGAAAAGAACAACTTCCGTCTCGACCTCTATTACCGGCTCAACGTGGTCCCCATCCGCAGCCCCTCCCTCCATGAGCGGGGTGCCGGCGACATCCGCCTGCTGGTGGCCCATTTCATGGAATCCTTCTGCGGAGAAAACAACTACCGCACCATGTCCTTCACCGACCAGGCGCTGGAACGACTGGCCGCCTACCACTGGCCGGGAAACGTGCGCGAGTTGAAGAACATGGTGGAGCGGCTGGTGATCATGGCCCCCGGCGATGTCATCGATGCCCCATTCCTGCCCGGGGAGGTCACGGCCACCGGGTCCGGCGGTCTGGTCCCCGACCTGTCCAGGATCAGCACCCTTAAGGATTTCAAGGAAAAGACCGAACGGCTCTTCCTCGTGGAGAAGCTCAAGGATAACGACTGGAACATCTCACGCACAGCTTCGGCCATCCAGACCCCGCGCAGCAACCTGTACAAGAAGCTCGACCAGTTCGGCATCACCCTGGAATCTGACGGCTGAAAATCCCGTCAGGGTCCACTGACTGCGTTACAGCCCAACTGAAAAACGCTCACATGCCAACGAAGTAGGCCCGCCTTCTTCAACTGGGCTGTGCCTTGTCCTGAACCCAGGACGGAATTTTCAAGTCATTTGAAAAGATTGGCTCCAATAGGATCTCCCCCCGCCACGGTCACGAAGTAGGCATGCAACTTGCAAATTCAATCAAACTGAAATCAAACCGAGCACCGAAAGGAACTGAACAGGGGTTGGAAATGATGGTCGTGATTACAGCTTCAGCACTTCAAAAGTACCGGAGGGGAAAGTTTACAGTGAAGATAATAATCATCAGAAGCTGGGCCTAATCTTCTGAATCACTGTATCCTGCAGAAAATGAGATATTTACCGATTATTTATTATTATTCGTTATTGCTTGAAATTGGAATCATGATCCTGTATAGTTTCGTTATCCAACCGCAGAACCGAGATGATCTCTCCTCCCCATGGATTGGGAAATTGTTTTCATACGGAGCAGCTGGGGCACTTAAAAGTGGAAAAGATTTTCTGCGGTCTTGTTGGGATTCGTTAATGTCTCCGAATTAACCCAGGTATTTATTTTGTGATGTCCCATGAAGGGCTGTAGCTGATCAATACAGACTGCTCGTCACTCTCTTTGAACTGTGCACGATCTCCAGGACGGAGATTGAGCCACAATCGGATTGGCCGTTCCGAGGAACCGGAGGAATCAGATCGATGAAGAAAAACGTGAGTATCCTGTTCACCGGGCTGCTGGTGCTCCTGCTCTGCACCACTTCCTGGGCCCTGTCCACCACCACCCGGGCCGCTGACGACCTC
>JAQAZP010000240.1:0-3112 GCA_032127265.1 Acidobacteriota bacterium | reverse complement strand
GCACCCTGACCCTGGCCGGCGTTGGGCCGGTCAACGATCGTGAACTGCTGGACGCCGGTCTTTCCCGTGAAGCCGTTGACCGGGTGGAAGCGGCCCTGGCCACGGTTTTCCACCTGAGCCAGGCCTTCTCCTCACATGTGGTGGGGCTGGAGGCCCTGGAAGAACTGGGGGTACAGGCGGAGGAATTGCAGGCTGACGGTTTTCAGCTGCTCAGGTGGCTGGGCTACAGCGACGCGCAGGTCCATGCGGCCAACATCCGCATTTGCGGCCAGCTGACCATCGAAGGGGCGCCGCACATCAAGGATAAGCACCTGGCGGTGTTCGACTGCGCCAGCCGCTGCGGCGAGGCCGGGGTGCGGCTGCTCAGCCCCATGGCCCACATCGGCATGATGGCCGCGGCCCAGCCCTTCCTCTCGGGCGCCATTTCCAAGACGGTGAACCTGCCCCACGAGTGTACCGTGGAAGAGATCAGGCAGATCTATGTGGACAGCTGGAAGCTGGGCATCAAGGCCCTGGCCATCTACCGCGACGGCTGCAAGGGCTCACAGCCGCTCAACGCCTCCAGCGGGGCGGGCGGTGTGGCCGCCGGCCAGGAGATCGTCAACGGCACCTCGCCGGTGGGGGACATGGAAGCCATGCCCCTGCACCGCTACCGGCTGCCCAAGAAGCGCAGCGGCTTCACCCAGGAGGCCCAGGTGGGCGGTCAGAAGGTCTATCTGCGCACCGGTGAGTACGAAGACGGGTCGCTGGGTGAGATCTTCCTCGATATGCACAAGGAGGGTGCGGCCCTGCGGAGCATGATGAACTGTTTCGCCATCGCCATCTCCCTCGGGCTGCAATACGGCGTGCCGCTGAAGGAATACGTCGACTGTTTCACCTTCACCAAGTTCGAGCCCCAGGGTGTGGTGAACGGGCACCCCAACATCAAGTGGTCAACCTCGGTCATCGATTATATTTTCCGGGTGCTGGGGTACGAGTATCTGGGGGTGACCGAGTTTCTGCAGGTCCAGCCCGAGGAAGATGAGGATGACAAGGGGCTGCCGTCACCGCCGTCGGCCCGGGTGCGCGGGGCCGCGAAGGCCGCGGGCCAGGTGCGGGGCACCGGAGAAAAGCAGCGTGGGGCGTTCACCGAATACCTGGCCCGGGTGGCCGGCGATGCGCCCTTTTGCAACCAGTGCGGTCACATCACCGTGCGCAACGGCGCGTGTTACAAGTGTTTGAACTGCGGGAATTCGATGGGGTGTTCTTAGAAATCGCTCGTACCGGGCCCTGCGAGCCCCGACCCGCGGAGGCATGGGAAGTCAGGCAAAGGAACAGCGGTGCCCTCACTGTCACTGCGACGCGGCAGTCTCAAAAGCGACAATAACGCTGAAAGAGAGATCGCCACGTCGCAGGCTGCGCCTGCTCCTCGCGATGACAAGAGAGACTTGTCCCCATTTTTCACGAAACCACGCGTTGCAAAAATCGGTCATTCCGACCGATGCTGTTGACCGGGTGAGGCTTGTCCTTCTTGAAGGGCATTTTTCCACAGCTATTTCAACAGCAAGTGTTGAGAAATTTGACAGCGGCCCCCACGGGGGCCGTTGATTTGTACCGTGGCCAGTCGTATCATTGCCGGAACCGATCCATCGCGTATTCACATCCGGGCAGGGGAGAGCAATCATGGACGCCAAGGCGGCACTGCGAGACTACTTCGAAAAAAACCGGGACCAGGTGGCCAAGCGCATCGTCGACCTGACCACGGAGATGGTGCGGGAGAAGACGATCAACGTGGTTTCCGAGAAGCTGTCCGATTTCCCCGAGCTGGAGTTCCGCGGTGAGGAGTTCCGCGTGGCCAGGATCGTCACCAGGGAGTTCGATGCCTGGGGCATCCCCTACGAGTCGTTCGCACGTATGGAAGGTCGGCCCAATGTCATCGGCCGGCTGGGCCGCGGGGAGAGCGGCCGGCGCCTGTTGATGCCGGCCCACATGGACATCGTGCCGGCAGGGGACGGCTGGGACACCGACCCCTTCGAAGCGGTGGTGGTGGACGGCCGGCTGGTGGGCCGCGGAACCCTGGACAACAAGGGGCCGCTGGCTGCCACCATGATCGCCGCGGCGATCCTCAAGGAGCTGGGGCTCGACCAGCAGTTTTCCGGCGAACTGCTGGTGGCCGCCCTGGCCGACGAGGAGGCCGAAGACCCTGACGGCATCGATTACGGCATCGGCTACCTGATGGAGGAGAAGCTCATCGCGCCCAGTTTTGCCGTGATCCCCGACATTGGCGAGAACATGAAGAGCATCGACGTGGCCGAGAAGGGGCGCACGGTGATCAAGATCATCGCCACCGGCCGGCAGGCCCACGGCGCCACACCCGAGCGCGGTATCAACGCCGTGTTCATGATGGCCGGGCTGGTGCGGGAGATCGAGCGGCTTGAGCTGGACCACCAGGTGCACGACGTGCTCGGTTCGCCATCACTCAATCTCGGTGAAATCCAGGGCGGCGCCGCCCCCAACATCGTGCCCGGCAGCTGCACCATCTATCTCGACATCCGCACCGTTCCGGGGATGACCCGCGAGGGGGTGATGGCCCAGCTGGAGGGCTGCGGTGCGGCGGTGAAGGACGGCGTTTTCGAGTTCGTGGTGCTGTCCTGGAACGAGCCCCACGGCATCGACCCGAAGAACGAGCTGGTGCGGGCCATCCAGGACAACGCTGAAGTCATCCTCGGTTTCACCCCCGTGCCGTTCGGCATGGGCGGCGGGACCTACGCCAAGACCCTCAATCTCGAGGGCGTGCCGGCCGTGGGATGGGGCCCTGGTGATGACGAAGCCTTCCATGTCAGTGGAGAATCGGTGGAGATCGCCCAACTGGTGGACTTCGCGCTGCTCACCGGCCTCATCGCCTTTGATTTGATTGGCTGACCGGAAGGAGTGCACAAAGAGGGTGTCAGGAAAGTAGGGACAGGTACTACTTTTCAATAAAAAAGTAGTACCTGATAATCATAAGAGTGCACCTCCAATGGAGCGTAGCAGCGAAATTTGCTACGTTCCGGGTAACCCAAAACCCAAAAAGGAGGTGCACGATGAAAGTGTATGCGGGAATCGATCTTCACTCAACTAATAGTTATATCGG
>JAQAZP010000239.1:0-33071 GCA_032127265.1 Acidobacteriota bacterium | reverse complement strand
GTCGTCACCGCCATCGAGCAGCTCGGCCAGCTTGTTGTATGTGTCCTTGGCGCCGGCGGATATGCCGCAGGTGCTCATTCCCACCAGGATCTTGCGCATGCACTTCACTCCATTCCCCGGTCAGCTGGCCGGGGGCGCGGGCGTTTCCGCCGGGGCCGGGGTCGGGGTCGTAACGGGAGGCCGCTCGCCGGCCAGGGCCTGGCGCCGGATCTTCCGCAGGATCCGCCGCGCGGTGCTTGGCTTGAGGTTGCCGTAGGTCTCGTCGTTGACCATCATCACCGGGGCCAGCGAGCAGCAGCCGATGCAGGCCACTGAAAAAAGCGTGTAGACCCCGTCTTCGGTGGTATCGTTAACCTCGATGCCCAGCTCGTCCTCGACGGTGTCCAGCAGCATGCTGGAGTTGGCCACATGGCAGGCCGTGCCGGTGCAGAGCCGGATCACGTAGCGCCCCATGGGCTGCAGCCGGAACTGGCTGTAGAAGGTGATCACCCCGTAGATCGTCGACTCCGGGATGCGGGTCACGCCGGAGATATACTTGATCGCCCGCCGCGGGATGTAGCCGAAGTGCTCCTGCGCCGATTGCAGGAGCGGGATCAGCTCCCCCGGTGCTCCGTCGTGCCGCCAGAGGCGATAACTGAAATCTGCTTCTTTCTG
The DNA here is from genome assembly GCA_032127265.1 of Acidobacteriota bacterium. Classification (GTDB taxonomy): domain Bacteria; phylum Acidobacteriota; class JAQAZP01; order JAQAZP01; family JAQAZP01; genus JAQAZP01. The sequence continues at coordinate 32,417 of JAQAZP010000239.1, read as the reverse complement.
TTGCATGAAGACCCCTACATATCTTCCAGTTTGATGATGCCGGCTTCCTTGACCCGCAGCACCCCGTCGATCTGCGAGAGCTTCTCGATGATCCTGGGGGTTTTGCCGAAGGCGCCGACCTCGGAGATGATGCCGATCAGCTTGGTCCCGTCATCCACCATGTCGCAGATCAGGACCTCGTCGAGGAAGGTGAGGGTGGTGAAGACCTGCTGGAAATAGTCCTTGTCGATGTCGACGATGACATAGCTGCGGATCGCCGACGGGTCCGGCGGCTCCTGGCCCGCCGGCTCCTTGATCGCGTCCTTGTAGGTGGTGATGAACTGGTGCACGTCCCGGTCGAGGGCCGGGCGCGCGACCCGGGAGAGAGAAACCACTTTCAGTCCCGCCACCGCACGGACCTTCTGCTCCAGGGTATCCATCGCTTCCTCGTTGGCCGCCTCGAGCCGGCAGATGATGTCCACGTCTCCGCGCACCGCGTCGCAGGAGGCCACTCCGTCGAGACCGCTCAGCTGGCGGTAGATCTCCATGTCCCGGGCCGGGTCGCTGATGCGGATGGTGACGTAGGCGGTCATCACCTCACGGGTCCCGGCCTCTCCGGTCACCTCCGCCCCGTTGGCGGTGGTGGCCCCGGCCTCGAGTTTGTTCAGCGCTTCCACCAGTTGAGGAATCTCGAACGGCTTGTCGAGAAAGCCGGTGTTCGGCTGGGCCAGGGCCTCGGCCTCGATCTGCTCGTCGCCAAAGCCGGTGATGATCAGCACCGGCAGGTCGGGGAAGGTGCGCTTGATCACCTTGAGGATCTTCAGCCCGTCGATGTCGGGCATGAAGATGTCGGAGATGAGGTAGTCGTAGCCCACTCCCTGCTGGCGTGAGCGGTAGAGTTCGTGGATCGCGGAGATCCCGTCGGGACAGGCCGTGCAGGAGTAGCCTTCCTGGGTCAGCCCGAAGGTCAGGTTGCGGCGGATCTCCGCTTCGTCATCGATGATCAGGACACGCTGGCTCACAGACAATCCTCCCTACCCGCCGGGGCGCCGTTCACGTGACTCCGGCAGAACCATCAGGGTTGGCCCGTGAGCGTGACAATCACACCCCGAACCCTCGTGGAATGCCAATCTTACATAAAGGCCCGGGGGGGATCAACCAGGGAAATGTTGTCTCCGGAAAGGTAATAGAGAGAATCGGAATGATGGATAAGATTCGATTGTTGAATGAGAAGCGCCGAATCGGCCGGAGAGGCTGATCAAAATAAATGTCCGGAGCGGGATCAGGTCCTGCACCTGACAGCTCAACTGGTGAAACCCACCATTCCAACCGTAAAACATCCGGGCGGGTCGGCGGCGGCGTGGGAAGCATCTGGGAGTAGGATTCGGCCCAGGAAAACCCTTGGCTTCTTAATACCTGAGGAGTGTGTCTATGGGTAAAGCCTGCTGTAGCAGTTCAAACTTGATGTCAAGTGTGAAACCAAAGCTCTTCAGATATACAAGTACCCACCAAGACTGACCCAACCCCCATCAGCCCACTTGAACTTTTCCATTCTCGTGCCTTTATACTTGGTTAACGGGTCATCTTTGCTTTGCACAGTGATTTCGTAATCGCTACCAGACACTGAATAGCTGACAACCTCCCATTCATGAGATAGCTTTTCAAGAATGGCCTGGGTGACTCGTGAGTACTGCTTGTAGTCAGGCAAGGGTTCACGCATTTCTCCGATGACACCGTAGTCAAGAGAATCTTTTATTGCGTAAAATAGGTCAAATACAGGGGTAGGGAGTTGTTCCCGTTCTTTCTCCAAATCAGTCGCCGGATCACCGGCTATGACTTGGGGTGTGAGAAAGGCAGCGATGAACCCGATCAGCATGAAAACGCTGATGTGCTTGTGAAGAAATATTCTCATCAACGACCTCATCAAGAGACATATAACGTCCCGGCATCAGCGGCAAGCCGTTACGGCGCGCTGGTTGCATTGGCGATGCTTGTTCAGCAGCGACACGGGCCATTTGATTGACCGTGCGGTTCGCAACCAGCGTGACAGAAACGGCTTGGCCGTTGAATGCGGTTGTTCGCGAACTATCTCAAAAATCTCGCCAGTAGAACGTCCTCAACGTTACGGCGTGCGTCGATGACAGAAACGACATAAACCTTCTTTTCTTCGATCCTGTAAATCACCCTCCAGGGATTGATCACAATTTCGCGGTATCGCGACATGCCATGTTTTAGCAGCTCGGGAACGATACGGCCCCGCATAGGGTAATAATCTAGCGTGGACGTGCGAGCCTTGATCTTGTTCAGGGTTTTCAGAGCAATCTCAGAATCTTCGTCGGCAATAAGATCAACGATTCCGAAAAGATCATTTTCGGCTACGGCGGCCCAAAAGATCTCGAAGGATTCTTTCATTTCTTGCGTATCGCCTTCTCGATTCTCGAATAGACCTCATCCTTAGTGCTGACTTTCCCCTTGCGGATATCCTCCTCGCCTTGGGAAATCAGTTTCAGGAGCCCAAGGGCGTTTCTCATGCTCTCATAGCTTTGAGGATCTTGAAGCACCGCCCTGGGTTCGCCGTTCTGGGTGATGATGACTGGTCGCTGGGTCTCGTTTACCTGCTTCAGCAGGTCTGCTGCCCTTGATTTTAGATAGGTAATGGGTCTGATGTCACTTTCAATACTCATGAACGGCCCTCCTCATATGACACATTCAGTCCTAATATGATACCATATTCGGTCCGGCCGTCAAGGACTCTTTTATTTCTTCGCGATTGATTATCTGGATTTCCGTATATCCACATCCTATGGTCACTGGAGGCTCCAATTCAAGAGCCTGGGATCTCCTCAACGGGGCGCGGCCAAAAACTTGCAAAATGTTAACCCTTTTGGGCTTTTTCGACAAGCAGAGGCGAAAAGTGTAACGGGCACAGATCCACAATAGCCGGGTATTACGCCGATATGCGGAAGGTCAGGCGAACAGGATTATGACGACTGTTTGGAATAACCGATAGCATGGAATGCCGGTAAAGCACGGCATCGCCGTGGTTATCCGGAAACATGAGGAGGCACACGCCCATCTCAGGCCCCGTGATAGCCGCCATGGCCGGTGGAACACCTGATGATGTCCGCCACCTGCTCGAACACGTCGGAAAGCCTGAGCAGGCCGATCACCTCGCCCTTGCGAGTGACAAGTAAGGACTGCAACCTCTTTAATACCATGAGATGAATGGCTTCCGTGACCCGTGCGTTTTCGTCGACACTTTCTTCGATGGCGGTCATGGCGTCCCGGACCCTGACCCGGGCTGCGGCCTCGCAGAGCAGCTTGAGGCTGCCGTGGAAGAGGGACAGGCTCTCCAGCATCGTGCTGATGAAATCCTGGCTCAGCCCGGCCTGGCTGAGCGAAACCACATCCTGCTGGTTGAGCAGCCGCGGCTCGAGGCTGCGCAGGATGGCCAGGTGGCTCAGCTTGCCCACCACCTTTCCCCCGGCATCGAGCACCAGAATGGCCCGGTGGTGGTGGCGGTCGTTGGTCAGGCCGAGCTGGGCCTTGCTCAGGGCCTGCAGCGCCGCCTGGATGGTGGCGTCTTCTGAAATCGTGGCATAGCTGCTCAGCGGCAGCACCAGATCCTTCACTATCGGCTCACTCATGGCTCTCCTCCTCACCTGGCGGCTGCAGACCCTGCCGCGCCCGCTCTCCGCTAGCCGGTCCGCACCGGAATCCGGCGTTATCCATCCAGTTCCTTGAGTCGCCGCAGAATCCCGAGGGCCGATTCCTGGGACCAGTAACGGGCCAGCCGCTCCATTTTTTCGTCGCTGAATGACATCTTCCGCTGCAGGCGCTTTTGGAAGGCGGCCTGGAGCACCTTGAGCAGTTCCTCGGTTTCACACGGTTTCTGGAGGTAGCTGTACGATCCCGCCTGGGTGCAGCTCACCGCCGACTCCACCGACCCGTGCCCGGTGAGGATGATCACCTCCATCCAGGGGTGCGCCTGCTTCAGGCGGTTGAGCACCTCGTCCCCACCCATCCCCGGCATCTTCAGGTCCACCAGCGCCAGGTCGAATTCCTGTGCGGCGGCCAGGTCGAGCGCCTCGGTGCCATTGGTCACCGTGACTACCTCGAAGTCGCGCAGCGTCAGCCGGCGGGCCAGGGTCATGAGGAACCGCTCCTCGTCGTCCACGATCAGCAGCTTGATTTTCTTGTTCATGGCGATTGCCCCCTTAGAATCCGATCCACTGCCAGTAGCCGAGAAACGCCCAGCCCCAGAGGACGAGAAAGGAGAGCAGGGTGACCACCAGTCCGTGCTTGAAGAAATCGGAGAGGGTGACCAGCTGCTCGCCGGTGTTGCGGTCCTTGGCCAGCGAATAGGCGATGACGTTGTTCGGTGTGCCGATGATGAAGCAGTTGGCGAAGGACGAGGCGAAGGCGGTGGCCAGCCCCACCATCCAGGGGTGGGTCCCGGAGATCGAGGCCATGGGCACGGTGATCGGGCCGAGGGCCGACACCGTGGCCCCGTCGCTCATCACGTTGGTCAGCACGCCGGTGAAGAAACTGGAGGCGATGCAGAGCCCCACGCCGCTGGTCAACATCTCGGGCAGCGCATCGACGAAGCCGCCGGCCACCCAGAGGGCGGCGCCGGTGGCGGCCAGGCCCTGGCCCATGGCACAGGCGCTGGCGTATAGGGCCACCACCTCCCAGGAGATGCCGTTGATCTCCTTCCAGCCGATGAGCCGGAAAAGGGCCAGCGCCACCAGGCCGAGCAGTACCGGCCCGCCCATGCCCAGCGGGCCGCTGGCCGTGATCCAGAGTACGATCACCAGCACGAGAATGGCGGCGGTGACGTATTCGTCGCGGGTCATCGGCCCGATCTTCCGCGCCTCGAGTTTGACCAGCTTGGCGATGTCGAGGTTCTTGACCTTGATCTGCCCGCGGAAGCGAAAGTAGAAGTAGGCCCCGATCACCAGGGCGGCCACCGGGACAAAGGGCAGGCCGTACATCACCCACTGCCCGAAGGTGGGGGCCACGCCGTAGTCGGAGAGAATGCCGATCATCACCGCGTTGCGGCCCCCGGCCGCCGGGGACCCGGGCCCCCCCTGGTTGGCCACGTAGCAGACGGAGAGGATCATCATCACCGCCAGCGAGCGGTCCCTGGTCAGGCCGGCGCCCCGCACCGCGGCCATGTAGACCACCATCAGGATCGGCACGATGAAGGCGATCAGCGCGTGCTCGGAAAGAAATGAGGCGCAGATGGCCAGCAGGGGGCAGAAGATGAAGAGGAAGGACTTGATCGACCGGCTGGTGCCCAGCAGCAGCAGCCCGATCCGGCGGTCGAGACCCGACTTGGCGATCCCGGCGGCCAGGGCCAGAACACCCATGATGAAGATCACCGCGTCCTTGGCGTAGGCCTTGGCCACCAGGTCGGGGGGGTAGACGCCGAAGAAATACATCAGCACACCCACCAGCAGCGCGGTGATGCCGATGGGCATCGCCCCGGTGGCCCAGAAGAGCGCGGCCACCGCCAGGATGCCGATCATCACCTTGGCCTTCTGCGCGGTCTCCGCGGCGGTGAGCGGCCGCTTGATTTTTTTTCCTTCCGGCCCGACGGTCTCCACTTCGACCTTGGCCGACCGGCTGTAGTGCTCGGCAATGGTTTCACCGGGCTTCATCTGGGCAAAAGAGGGGTATCCGGCGATGCGGTCGCTCATCGCGCCTGTTTTCGGGGCGTCGAGGATGCTGAGCAGGGACCGCGGCGTGGGCAGGTAGACGATGAGCAGGAAAAGGATCACACCGAGCAGGATCATCGCCGGGCGGGAGTTGTGCGTTCCCCAGAGGCGGGCCCGGAAGGACCGTGCTTCCACCTGGGGCGTCTCGCTGCGCGCCATGGCATACTGTTTCTCCTGCCGGGCGGCCTCGATGGTCTCCACCAGCTGCTCGGTTTCGCACGGCTTCTCGAGGTAGGCGAAGGCCTCGAGACGCCCCGACTCGGCGGCCGAGGAGATGCTCACGTGCCCGGTGAGCATGATCACCTGGGTTTCCGGGGAGATCCGCTTCAGCTCCCGCAGCACATCCTCGCCCGCCATCCGGGGCATTTTGCGATCGAGCAGGACCACGTCGGGGCGGCTCTGCCGCACCGCCCGGATCGCCGCCTCGCCGTCGCTCACGTCCTCAACGTCGAAACCGCGCAGCTGCAGCCGTTTGGCCAGGTTCTGGCGAAAACGGTCCTCGTCGTCCACCAGCAGGACCCTGGTCCTTCGACGGTGATTTTCTCCGATGCTCTTGCCTCCGGGTGCCTGTTGGATCTTTTTAGCCATGTTCACTCGCCTCGATGGTTGTGCCTTTGCCGGCGGCGGCCTTGGCCTCGTGCGGAATCAGCAGGGTGAAGGTGGTGCCTTTCCCCGGCTCGCTCTCCACCTCGATCCCGCCGCCCATGGATTTCATGATGCCGTAGCTGATGGAGAGGCCCAGCCCGGTGCCCTTGCCGACTTCCTTGGTGGTGTAAAAGGGGAAGAAGATCTTTTTCATCTGCTCTGCCGTCATCCCGCATCCGGTATCCCGCACGGCGACGGTGAGCTGCCCGGCGGCGCAGCGCGTGCGGATGGTGATCACGCCCCGCCCGTCGATGGCGTCCCGGGCGGTGTTGACCAGGTTGAGCAGCACCTGGTCCATCAGGTTGCGGTTGACCAGCACTTCGGGCAGCCCCTCGCTGAAATCGGTGCGCACCTCGATGTTGGACAGGGTCAGTTCCGCCTCCCGGGCCTCGACCACCCGCCGGACCAGCCGGTTGATATCGGTGGGTTCCGGATCCGGCTCGTGCTGGCGGGCGAAGGCGAGCAGCTTGCGGGTGATCGTCCGGCCGCGGATCGCCGCGTCCATGATCACCCCGATCTGCTCGCGGAACTCCTCGAGGTTCAGCGGCTGGTTGAACTGCGGGTCGAGGGTGTCCTGCATCATCCCCGCCTCCTCGTAGATCACGGCCAGCGGGTTGTTGATCTCGTGGGCCACACCGGCGGCCACCTCGCCCACCGAGGCCAGCTTGGCCGCGTGGAACAGCTGCTGGATCAGGTCCTCCCGCGCCCGGTCCGCCGTCTCCAGCTTGCCCACCAGACGGCGGGTGCTGGTGACCACCAGCACCACCAGCAAGGCCAGGGTGAGGAGGATGATCCCGGCCGAGACCAGTCGGGTCTGGCGCACCGGCGCATAGGCCTGGGCCTTGGGCACGCGCACGGTGAGCACCCAGTCGCAGCTGTGCAGCCAGGCAAAAGCGCTGAGGTAGCGCCGCCCCCCGTCCTCCACCTCGCGCACCACGGCGGTTGCGCTGCGCGGCGGGACCGCGATCGGCGCCGGCTCCTCCACACTCTCCCCGCCCAGCGTCTGGCGCTGGCCGGCGGCGTTGACGATGAAGGCCTCGGCCTGTTCGTCGAGGTAGGAACTCTGGACGAATTCGGTGAAATTCTGCGGATCGACGCTGGCCCGCAGCACCCACGGATTGCCGTCCACCTGCCGCCGGACGGCGATGATGAAGTGCGGCCTCCCCCGAAAACCGAGGTAGACATCGCTGATCAGGCGGTCCTGCTGCTGGTCCATCAGCCGCCGCCACCAGGCCTCGTCGCGGTAGTTCTTGCCGCGCAGCGAGTCGTGGGGGCCGCCGTAGGCCACGTGCGTCCCGTCGGGGCTGAACAGCCCCACGTCGACAAAGGCGGCGCTCTCATGGCGCAGCCTGGCCAGCAGCGGCGCCAGGTCGCCGTCCGACGGGGGAATGGAGAGCAGCGGGGTCTGGAAGGCGCTGCGCAGGTTGGCCACCCGCTCCTCGAGGAACAGATCCACCGTGTTGCGCTGGTTTTCGGCCACCGACATCAGGTGGTTGTCGATGCCCGTACGGGTGGTGACGCTGTGCTGGTAGTGGAAAAACCCGGCGATCAGGGCCAGCGGCATGATGTAGGCGGCGAGGAGCCGCCAGCGCATCTTGCGCTTGAGCTGCCGGAAGTAGTCCCGGTCGTGGTGCACCATTTCGTCCTGCACCGGAAACGGTACCTGGTCGGGGTTGAGCTTGTGGGTCATCTTCTTCTCCGTCGGGCGGGGAATCGGCCCCGCCTGCAACTCGCATCGGATATCATTGGTCTTCGCCGTCAGGACAGCTGATCACGGTTCTCGCCCGGCGTTTGCCCCGCCGCCCGGCTCCGGGCCGCCATCCGCGGGATACACCGGGCCGAACAGAGTATTGATGCCGGACTGGATTTCGTCGCTGATTCCGGCCTTGGTCATAAGCCCGTCCACACCGTAAGATGCGGCCGAAACATACGGCCGGTTCTCGCTCTCCATCAGAATGACCAGCCTGGCTGTGGGAGCGGCATCGCGCAACCTGGCCACCAGACCACGATCGGCAAGGAGCGAGATGTCGGCCAGGACCATGCTCGGCTGGTGCTCGAGACTCCCCCGTACCAACCCCTCGCGGTTGCCCACCTGGAGCACGCACCAGACGTTCTTCTGGCGCGAGAGGATGCCGGCGATCTTCTCCCGCAGGAAGGGGTTCGGTTCGGCCAGAATGATCGAGTAGTGGTCGGCCACCGGTGCGCTCCCCGCCTGTTTCCTCGGCGATTTCCAGCGGCAGGTCCTATTCCCCGGGAAGACCCGCCTGTGAAGGTTGACCATGGTCTGCTGCCGTTAGAATGACTTCTTCATAACCCGGCTGAGCACGAATCAACTTATAAACCCTTGCCGGATCAGCCGGTAGCGGGTGATTTATGATTATGAGGTCGCGTTTTGGGCCGGTTGGAGCTGGCGGAAATTGCTACGCGGGCGGCCGCACCGACCCCCCGGAGATTGCTGCTTTCGCCTGCGGCTCTTCTTTAAGGAAGATCGCAAGAGGAAGAGGAGAGGAAGAGGTGGCTGTCACCTCTTGGGTGGTCCCTTCCACGGACTTCCCGGGGCCCCCACGGGTCGGGGGCTCGCAATGACAGGTGTTGTGGGGCAGCGCCGGCTCAGTGCACCGAGCAGGAGAGGCAGGGGTCGTAGGCGCGGACCAGCATGCAGCAGAGGCGCTCGATCTCCTGGTCGGCGGTGCCGGCGGCGGCCAGCTGGGCGGCCAGCGCGGCCAGGTCGTGGTGGATGTTGGCGTTGTTCTGGGTGGTGGGGATGACGCAGTCGGCCCGCCGGATGCGGCCCTGGCCGTCGTACTCGTAGTGGTGGTAGAGGATGCCGCGGGGCGCTTCCACCGCCGACGTGCCGGCGCCCTCTCGCGGCGTCACCTCGACCATGGTTTCGGCGGAACCGTCCTCGAGAAGGGCCTCGATCAAGGCCATCGACTCGTGGGTCACCTGGACGCACTCCATCAGCTGGGCCGGGTTGTTGAGGAAGGGGTTGTGGACCCCGGGGGCCAGGCCGAGCTTCGCCGCGGCGGCCGCCGCCTCGGGGAGCAGCTGCCGGTGGTTGATGTTGTAGCGGGCCAGGGCGCCCACGGCCATGGTTTCGCGGGAGAGACGGCACAACTTCGAGGTACTGTCCGGGACCACGTACTCGTTGGTCATCGCCAGGTAGCCGCGCTCCTCGAGTTCAACCCCGTCGCTGGAGGCCAGCCGGCCGCCGATGAAGGGGTAACTGCCGTCGCCCTTCAGCGCGACGTACTCGGTCTCCCTGACGAACTCCGGGAGCGGCAGGGCGCCGAAAAAGCCCACGGCGTGGTCGATGTCGGTCAGCGAGCGCGCCAGTTCGTCACGCAGGGCAGCCAGCTCGTCCCGGCCCGGCATCCTGGTCACCCCGCCAACCTGGAGCGTCACCGGGTGGGTGGTGCGCCCGGCCACCAGGTCGCACATCCGGTTGGCCAGCCCGCGGAGGCGCAGGGCCAGGGCGGCCAGCTCGGGGTCGGATTCGAGGAGCGGCACCACACTGTCCATCCCGAGGAAGTCGGGCGCAGCAAGGAAGAAGAGGTGCAGCCAGTGGCTCTGCAGGGTCTCGCCGTGCATGGCCAGCAGGCGCAGCCGGACCGCGGCCGGGGGGATGGCGACGCCGAACGCGTCCTCGGTGGCCCGCAGGCTGGCCAGGCAGTGGCTGATCGAGCAGATGCCGCAGATCCTGGCGGTGAGGACCCCGGCCGAGGTGTAGTGTTTGCCCTTGAGGATCGCCTCGAAGAAGCGGGGCGTTTCCACCACGTCCCACCGCGCCTGCTCCAGCGCCCCGTCCTTCACCCGGACGCGGAGGTCCCCGTGCCCCTCGATCCGGCTGAGGTGCCGGATGTCGATGTTCAGGTCGATGTTCATACCAGGCCCTCGAAACCGCCGAAGAAATTCAGGCGTTCCCGAATCTCCTCGTCGCTGAAACCGCGCTCCCCGGCCAGGGCCAGGAACTCGGCATGGTTGGCGTCCGCCGCCGGTCCTCGGCAGCCCCAGCAACCGAGGCCCCCTGCCGGGCAAGGTGCGTTGCACCCGGCAATGGTGATCGGGCCGAGGCAGAGCCGGCCCGTCTCGAAGAGGCAGACGGTGAACCGCTGTTTGCACTCCAGGCAGACCGGATAGACCGGGAAGTGGTAGGGCACCTCCCAGATCAGGTGCTGGAGGATCCGCTCCACCTCGGCCTTGGAGACCGGGCAGCCCGGGATCTGCAGGTCGACCTTTACCACCTCGCCCACTGAGCGCACAGGCAGCGTCGGCTTGGGCTGGTCACCGTAGATCTCGCGGTTCATCGCCTGCTGGTCGCCGGTGTTCTTCATCCGGTTCACCCCGCCGAAACAGGCGCAGCTGCCCATGGCCACCAGGATCTTGGCCTGCTCGCGGACCCGCTTCAACCGCTCGACTTCGTCCTCGCGGGTGATCGCGCCGTCCACCAGGGCGATATCGCAGCCGTCGCCTTTGGCCGACGAGATCTCGCGGAATTTCACCAGCTCGATGGCCTTGAGGAAGTCGGGCAGGGTCTCCTCCTTGTTCGCCAGCTGCAGTTCGCAGCCCTCACAGCCGGTGAAGTCGAACACCGAAATTTTCGGCCGCGCCGGCTTGATGCCCAGGTATTTCATGGCTTCAGATGGCTTCCTTGAGGTTCATCACGCTCCAGTAGTCGAACACCGGGCCGTCGATGCAGGTGAAGGTGGAGCCGATGTTGCACCGGCAGCATTTTCCCATCCCGCAGTGCATCCGCCGCTCGAGGGAGACGAACATCCGCTGCATCGGCACCCCCGCCTCGGCCAGCCGGGCGCAGACGAACTTGAACATCACCGGCGGGCCGCAGACGATGGCGAAGGTCTGCGCGGGCTCGAGATCGATCTGGTCGAGCAGGGTGGTGATCATCCCCACCGGCCCCTGCCACTTGTCGTCCGGCTCTTCGACGATGATCCGCAGGTCGAGGTCGTCGATGCGGTTCCACTCTTCATACTGGTAGTCGAAAAGCAGGTCCTCCGGCTTCTTGGTCCCGTAGAGAATGTGCACGTTTCTGAATTCGGAGCGGTTCTCGATGGCGTAGAAAATCGGTGAGCGGATAGGGGCCATGCCCAGGCCGCCGGCGATGAGCAGCAGGTGGTGGCCCTTCATCCGCTCCACCGGGAAATGGGTGCCGAAGGGTCCGCGGATGCCGATGCGCACGCCCCGGCGGGCCTTGTGCAGCGCCCCGGTAACCACCCCGGCCCGGCGGATGCAGAGCTCGAGAAACCCTTTGTTGCCCGCAGAGCTGGAGATGGAGATCGGCACCTCGCCGTAGCCCGGCACCTCGACCATCACGAACTGCCCGGGCAGGAAGCTGAACCGTTCCCGCTCGGCCTGGTCGAGCAGGCGGATCTGGAACAGTTTTTCCGTCCCGGTCAGCCGGATGATGTTGGTGATTTCGGCCTTGAAGGTCTGGTCGGTGTGCTTCAGCCGGCTCCGCCGGTTGAAATCCAACGGCTCGAGGACTTCCGACTCGCGGGTCAGCTCATAGGGTTGGAAGAGCGTGTCCATGCCTGTCCTCCGCCTGCAGGTCGCAGATCACGTCAACCGGGTTGATGCCCGAAAGACAAACCCGGCCGCAACGGTTGCAACCCACGCACTTCGGCTCGTCATGGGCCTCGACGAACCCGCGGTGCTGGTGGTAGTAACGGTATTTGAGCCGGGTCTCCCGGTCGGGCCGGAAGTTGTGGCCCCCGGCCACCATGGCGAAATCAACCAGGTTGCAAGAATAGAGCTGCCTGATCTTGGCCCCGCTCTTGAAGTCCATCGAGACTCGTTCGCTGACCCCGTAGCAGTAGCAGGTGGGGCAGACCATGGCGCAGCTGCCGCAGCTGAGGCATTTGGCCCCCCACTTCTTCCAGACATCGGACTCGAACTCGATGTCCAGCAGGTTGGGCAGGTTCTGCAGGTTGATCTGGTCGGTGAACATGTCGGAAATCCGTTTGCGTTCAGCGAGGTAGGCCCTGGTGTCGTCCTCAGTGATCTCCCGGCTCTTCACTCGCTGCAGCGCCTCGTGCCCCTGGGCCGAGCCCACGGCGGTGAAGTAGCGGTCGCCGAGATCGGTGAGGAAGAGGTCGAAACCGTGGGTCAGCACGTCGGTGCCCAGCGAGCGGCAGAACCCGCCGTCGCAGGGGTCGTGGTCGATGCCGACGATGAAGGTGTTCTTGCGCCGCGAGACGTAGTACGGGCTGGGGAAGAGGTCCTTGGCAAACACCTTGTCCAGCTTGTGCAGGGCGTGGATGTCGCAGGCGTGGAGCCCGATGATCGCCCGGGGCTGCACCCGGTAGGTGATCTGCTGCTCCCAGTCATCGTCCCCGAAATCATAGCTGGAGAGGTTTTCGTTGAAGGGCAGGAAGTAGGTCTTGGCCGAGGGCGAGGTGGTCTCGTAGCCGAAGTCGATCTCCTCGAACCGCTGCACCGGCAGATACTGATGCACAGCCCGGCCCTCGCGGTCCCGGGCCACCTCCCGCGGGCCGATGACCTCGATGCGCTCGAGGAGTTGCTCGACAAAGCGCCGGAACTCATCTTTTGGCATAATGCGAAAGAGCATCTTGCGGTCCGTCCTCCTGCCATTCGCCGTCCCCGTTCCGGGACGGCCGGCGAAACACGGATAGTATAGCCGCCCGCCCGGCTGGTCCGCCATCCCTGTTCTTGCCAAACGCGTCTCGGTAAATCGACCATCCGCCCGTAGCGGAATTTGCCAGGCGCGGGCGCGGCCCGGCCGACCACCAGGTCAGTCGAGTTCGATCAGGTTCCGGCGGATGGCGAAGCGGGTCATGTCGCTGTTGTTGCGCAGGTTCAGTTTTTCAAGCACCCGGCTGCGGTAGGTCTCCACCGTGCTCAGGCTGAGGTTGAGCTGCTCGGAAACCTCCCGGCTGGTGGCCCCGCGGGCCAGGCGGACCAGCACCTGGAGCTCGCGGTCGGAAAGCACCGACTCGGGGATCTCGTCGTGGGGCTGGCCGATCCGGGTCACCATCTTCTCCATGATCGCGGGGCTGATGTAGATCCCCTGGCCGGCGACCTTGCGCACCGCGGCCAGCAGTTCTTCGGGCGAGGCGACCTTGACCACAAACCCCGAGGCGCCGGCCTGGATCAGCCGGATAGCGTATTCCTCGTTGGCGTACATCGTGAGAATCAGGACGCGGGCCCTGGTCTTCAGTGCCACGATCTGCCGGGTGGTCTCCAGGCCGTCGATGTCGGGCAGGTTGTAATCGAGCAGCACCAGGTCGGGCTTCAGCGTCCGGCAGAGACGCACCGCCTCGCGGCCCGACCCGCTCTCGCCGGCCACCTCGATGTCGCTCTCGCTCTCCAGCAGACGGCGCAGCCCCTCGCGGACCAGGGTGTGGTCGTCCACCACCAGGACCTGGATCATCCCTCAACCTCCTTCCTGCCGGGACCCAGCGGCGCGCGGAACTCCACCCGCGTGCCCTGGCCGGGCAGGGACCGGATCTCCAGCGTCCCCCCCACCAGCCCGGCGCGCTCGCGCATCCCTTCCAGGCCGCAGCCCTTGAGCTGGTTCAGCGCGCCGGCGTCGAACCCCTGGCCGCTATCGTAGACCGACAGCGTCAGGCGGGTCAAATCACTGATCAGCGAGACACTTACCTCACCGCTGCCTGCATGGCGCTGGATGTTGGTCAGCGACTCCTGGAGGATGCGGTAGGCACAGAGGGTGATCTCGGGGGAGAGTCCGGCCCCCTCTTCGGCCAGGCGGATCTCAAGGTCGGTGGGCAGACCGGTGAAGGCGCCGAACTCCTCCACCAGCAGGCGCGCCGCCGGTTCGAGCCCCAGGTCGTCGAGCAGGGGTGGGCGCAGTCCGCGGCAGATCCGGCGCAGCGTCGCGGCGGCGTTCTCCACCAGCTCCACCGCATTGACCAGCGCGCCGTTGCGCCCCTCCTGCTCCCCTCCGCCGGCCCCCTTCTGCAGCCAGCCCAGCTCCAGCCGCAGGGCGGTGAGCAGCTGGCCCAGCTCGTCGTGCAGTTCCCGAGAGACCCTGGCCCGCTCCTCCTCCTGGGCCATCAGCACCTTGCGCGAGAGCAGTTTCTGCCGCTCCTCGCTCCGCTTCCGCTCGCTGACGTCGGTGAGGATCAGCAGCAGGTGGGGCCCCTGTCCAAAGCGGATCGCCACGCCGCGAATGGCGGCGTCGAATTCCGAACCGTCCTGCCTGACGTTGACCGACTCGAGGCTGAACGGGTCCTGGCTCTCGGCCTGCCGGCAGATTTCCGCCTGCCGTTCCCCGCCCGCCGGGCCGAAGAGTTCGCGGACCGGCCGGCCCGGCAGACTGCCCGGTTCGCGGCCGTGCATGGCGCAGACCGCCCGATTGGCCTCGACGATCACCCCCTGCCGGTCGAGAATCAGCAGGCCGTTTGTGGCCGAGTCGAAGACGCTGCGGTAGCGGGCCTCGGAGGCGAGCAGCGCCGCCTGGGCCTTTTCCCGCCCGGCTACCTCGTCAAGAGCCCGGTCCCGGGCCGCGCGGTAGAGCCCCATTCGCCGGGAGAGCTGGCGGATCAGCAGGCCGATGCCCAGGGAGAGCAGCAGGCCGAAAAGGGGCAGCAAAAGACTCGAGGCCCAGCCGTAGAACCGCACCTGCCCCTGCTTCGGCGCCACGGTGAGCTGCCAGGTCCGGTTGCGCACCGAGAAGGTCCGCCCGGCCAGCACCGCGGCCTTTTCCACGCGGCGGGGATCATCGTCGGGGGCGAAGCGGTAGATCGCCCGGTCGCCGTCGCGGACAATGAAGTTGAACTCGGACCGGATCCGCTGGTGGAAGCAGTCGTCCACCAGGTCGCGGACCAGGAAATCGACGAGAAAAAAACCGAGGAACGCATCATCGCGCCGCAGCGGCAGCGCGGCCATGAAGCCGGCCTCACCCGAAGCCGTGGTGAATGGCGGGGAAAGGACCACCTGGCCCAGACGGCGGGCCTCCTCCATGGTCCGGCGTTCCTCGCCGCTCAGCGGTTCCGGGCCGGCCGACGGCACCGCCCACCCCGGGGTCATCTCGGGGGGGACCATCCGCACGCGGGCGTAGCCCGGAATCTCGCTGACCAGCAGCGAGGCGAACTCCTCGAAGCGCTGGCGGGAGAAGTCCCGCGTCTGGTGGGACTCCCAGCGGCGGGCGAAGAGGGCGGCCACCTGGAGGCGGGACTCGACGAAGACCTCGAGGCGCCGGGAGCCCTGGAAGCAGACATCCTCGGTGTGGCGGCGGAGCAGCGACCGCTGGTGGCCCACCTGCTGGGCCCAGATGGCCAGGGTGAGCGCGGCCAGGACGGCGAAGGTAACGAGGGGAGCGAGACGGAGGAGTACGGACGTCCCGGCCCTGGATCGATCTTTTACCATCCCCCGCCCCTCCATGTTCTGGAAACTCACGGAGTTACTGAATTCGCGGGCAGGGTATGGGCCGCGACCCGCCCTTGTCAAGGACGGGCCCCCGAAGCAGGGAGGCGATGCTGTCGCCGCCCCCTTGTAGCAGAATCCGCCATGCCGAATTCACAATCGGACCGATACCCCAGACAGGCGCGAAGGTTTATTGTTTGAATCCGTTATCCCGAAGGCGGGGGCGTTGTCGAAGGCCCCCCGGTATCCATGGTCCGGGCCGGACCGCAATGGAAGGAGAACCCGTCGATGTCCGAACAGAAGGCCACCAACATCACCTGGCACGAGCACGTCGTATCCACCACAGACCTGGAGCGGCTCCACGGCCACCGGGGCGTCACCATCTGGTTCACCGGGCTGTCAGGGTCCGGCAAGTCGACCCTGGCCAATGCCGTGGCCTCGGCGCTCTACCGGCAGAAGGTGAGCGTCGCCGTCCTCGACGGCGACAATATCCGGCACGGGTTGAACAAGAACCTCGGCTTCTCCCCCGAGGACCGGGTGGAGAACATCAGACGGATCGGCGAGGTGGCCCGGCTCTTCACCGCGACGGGGATCGTCAACATGACCGCCTTCATCAGCCCTTACACCGCGGACCGCCTGCTCGCCCGCGAGCTGCAGCCCGCTTCGTTCATCGAAGTCTTCTGCGACGCCGGCCTGGATATCTGCGAGCAGCGGGATCCCAAAGGGATGTACAAGAAGGCTCGCGCCGGCCTGATCAAGGGCTTCACCGGCGTGGATGCGCCGTACGAGCCGCCCGCCCGGCCCGAACTCCGGCTGGATACCGGGCGCCGGTCGGTGGATAGCTGTGTCGAGGATGTCCTGGCCTATCTGGAGCAGCAGTCGATCATCGGCAAGGCGGCCGTGGCCTGAATCCGTTCAGCGCCGGTGCCGCCGGCTGGCGCGACTGGACAACACCCTGGGAGGTGAAATCGTGAAGATCACCACATTCGACGGCAAGACTTATGCAATGGACTCCTCTGACTTTCTCGTCGATTTCGAGCAGTGGGACAAGGACTTCGCCGAAGGGATGGCCCCTTCCGTCGGCATCACTGCAAGGCTGAGCGAGGGACACTGGGAAGTCATCCGCTTCATCAGGACTTTCTTCAGCGAGCGGGGTTACTGTCCCCTGGTCTACCAGACATGCCGGGGATGCGGTCTGCGTCTCGGTGATCTCAAGCGCCTCTTTCCTGCGGGCTACCTCAGGGGCGCCTGCCGGCTGGCCGGCATCAGCTACCGCCGCGGGTCCCTCACCTTCTATCTCAACGGGGGGCCGGCAAGGGAAAAGTCCGGCTATCCATTAAAGGAGGGGGCGCCACTTCCGGCGGCGTGCACCACGGAGGCCAGCGGCAAGACGTACGAAATCGACAGCCACGGTTTTCTCGTCGATCCGGCGAGCTGGGACGAGCAGTACGCCTGCTTCAGGTCGGCGGAAATGAAGCTGTCGGAGCTGACGCCGGATCACTGGCGCGTCATCCGCTACCTCAGGCAGCGCTATGATGAACGGGGCGAGGTGCCCACCGTCTTCCAGGTCTGTGAAGACAACGGCCTCGAACTGGAGGAGCTGGAACGGCTGTTCCCCGGCGGATACCACCGTGGTGCGGTGAAACTCGCCGGGCTGCACGTCGTGTGAACAGGGCCGTTGGGGCCTTCAGCGGCCCGAACCCTCCCATAGGACTGGCTGGATGTAGCGAACAGCGACGAAAAAGATCACCGCCGCGAGAATCCACTTGATAAGCCTGGCTGGGACATGCTTCTGAAGGCGCGCACCGCAGTACATCCCGCATGCGCCTCCAAGGCCGAAGAGAAGCCCCAATAACCAGTCCGGGCCCACCGCAACGGTTGGATAAAAGGGGGCCATGCCCTGGTAAATCGCAACCCCCGCTAACGACGTGACAAAGGTGCCCATCAGCGCTGCACCGGCAACCGTGTAAACAGGTAAACCAAATATGCTGATGAAGAACGGTGCAATGATAGCGCCACCACCGATCCCATAGACTCCACCAACGATTCCCACGAGAAAGCTCAAGGCAAAAACGCCAATAGTCGAAAAGTCAAACACCTCACCGTAAAACGAATAGGAAATCCGACCAAGATCGAAACGCGTAACGGCAACCCGAGGGATATCTTCTTTCTCCCGGTTCGTTCCCTCTCGAACAGCTTGGCGTTGGTTTTGCACCAGACACCGAAAGCGCTCCTCCGCCGACACACCACCAGCCCCGGACTTCCCCCGGGTCAGCAGGTCCTTGATCATACGGCCCCCGACATACAACAACACCAGGCCGGCAAAGACCTTGAATCCCTGCGGGTCAGGCAGGTATCTTATGCGAACGATGGCCCCGATCAGTACACCCGGCAGTGTTCCGATGATGACCACCCAGGTAAGCGGCCAAACCATGCGACCCTCCCGGACGTACCGAGCTACCCCGCTTGGAATGGCGACAACATTGAAAAGTTGGTTGGTCGCGCTCACCGCTGGGGTCGTGAAACCGAGCACGCTCATCTGGAAAGGCAAGAGGAGAAAAGCGCCGGAGACGCCGCCCATAGAAGTGAAGAAGGAAATAACAAAGGCCACCAGCGGCGGCACATACAGCGGGGTATCAACACCGGAGATTGGAAAGTGCATGAGAGCACCTTGCCGAAAATATGGATTACCCCGGCAAGCCCGGGGTTTCTGCTGTTGCAGCTTCATGCGAAGCTGACCTGAACCCTGCTATCCCTGAACTTCTCCGTATGCACCGTTGGATTCCCAACGCCTGGTGAAAATGGCGGCCACCTGGAGGCAGGACTCGACAAAGACCTCGGGGCGCCGGGAATCCTGGACGTTCCTGGGCTGGTTGCAGCAAACTGAGTTTCCTTGGTGCTACTTTCTTGGCGGTGGTCATGTTCGCCACCCTGAGTGAGTTAGTAGGTTTTGGTCAACCAATTTCTAACCCATGCGGGGGCGGCTTGGCCACCTCTTCATTCTAGGCTGACTGTCGGGTGAACACCGTCACTAATCATTTCATGTCCTCGTGTCACCTGAGGATCCGCGTCCAAGACCTGCGACCTGCCGGATCACGGGTGGCATTGTATCTGTGTTATATTACATGTCTTGGGCGTTCACGACAAGTGTTGGCGCAACGTGTAATGGCGGACTGGTCCGCATTTGTCAGGCAGTACTCCGATAAATAGAAGGTCCGGCGCACAGGAGATGACGAACGACTTCGCCTCCGGGCTTCTCTCGAGCGCGGCACGGTCGTCGATGCTCAACGGACGTGTGAAGTTGCCCTTCAACCAACCGATTGCCCGCGCGATCTGGTGACGCTGACTTCCCGCGGATGCAATCCGGCGCAGCACCGCACCTTGCGCGACCACGAGTTAACGGTCAGTGATTCCCGCTGGATGATCGGCGCCACGCAATATTCCAACAGGATTTGTCTACCAGCCTCTGGCCGTTTGGGTGGATGATATGATCATCGACGAGGCCGGTCGGAGAGAGCGAGAGCGCCGCATCAATGATCAAGATCGAAGGGGCTCAGTACCCCGAAAAACTGGAGCGGATGACCGGCCGCTGATAAGGAACGAAATAAACAGGAGGATAGATCCATGTCAAACGCCAGAGCCTACTCCGCCGCCAGCGCATCATCGCCGCTGGCTTCCACCACGATCCAGCGCCGCCAGCCGACGGAACGGGACGTGCAGATCGAGATCCTTTTCTGCGGCATCTGCCACTCCGACCTCCACGCCGTGCGTGACGAGTGGAGCAGCGTGATGCCCACGGTCTACCCCATCGTCCCCGGCCACGAAATCGTCGGCCGGGTCGTGACGGTCGGCAGCGCCGTCACCGGGTTCAAACCGGGAGACCTGGCCGGGGTCGGCTGCCTGGTCGATTCGGACCACACCTGCCCCAGTTGCCGGGCCGACGTCGAGCAGTTCTGCCACGACGCGGTCTTCACCTACAACGCCCCGGACAAGCACCTCGGGGGGGTCACCTACGGCGGGTATTCCGAAAGCATCGTCGTCGATGAACGATTCGTCCTGCGCGTCCCCGCCAACCTCGACCTGGCCGGGGCCGCGCCCCTGCTCTGCGCCGGGATCACCACCTACTCCCCCATTCGCCGCTGGGGCGTGACCGAGGGGAAGAAGGTCGGCGTGGTCGGCCTCGGCGGGCTGGGGCACATGGGGGTGAAGTTCGCCCGGGCCTTCGGCGCCCACGTCGTCGTCTTCACCACCTCGCCGGGCAAGAAGGAGGATGCGCTGCGGCTCGGCGCCCACGAGGTGGTCATCTCCACCGACGCCGGAGAGATGCAGAAGCGCGCCGGCAGCCTCGACTTCATCCTCGACACCATTTCCGCCGACCACGACCTCAACGCCTACGTCAGCCTGCTCGGTCTCGACGGCGATCTCACCCTGGTCGGCGCGCCGGAGAAGCCGTTCCCCGTCTCGGCCTTCGGCCTGATCTTCGGACGGAAGGGCATTTCCGGCTCGCTCATCGGCGGCATCGCCGAGACCCAGGAGATGCTCGACTTCTGCGGCCGGCACGGCATCACCGCCGACGTGGAGGTCATTCCCATCCAGGACGTGAACGAAGCCTACGAGAGGATGCTCAAGTCGGATGTGAATTACCGCTTCTCCATCGATATGGCTTCTCTCACATCCGAGTAAATGAGAGGCGAGGCGGAAGCGGACGGCGGCGACGGCCTCCGACAGTCTTCAGGGACATGAAAACGGCCGAAATCTCTACTTTACAGGTGTCCACTTGACGGGGGAGCTTACGTATCGACTCCGATCCGAATGGAGAGAAACCACTTCTTGGTCAACGTGCTGCATCAGCGGCAAGCCGCGTCGGCGCGCTGGTTGCCTTGGCCTCGCCCTGAAACGCCGCCACGAACCTTTGATCAGCCGCTCGGCTTGCAACCAGCGAGACGGAAGCGGCTTGGCCGTTGAATACGGTTGTCGGCCTCTCAGCTTTAAGTTCGGAGAGGCGCAGCATGCAGTTCAATACCTAGGGCCTTGATAACCTTAAGAATGGTATCGAAACTTGGTGTACGCTCTCCCGACAGGGCTTTGTATAGGCTTTCGCGTGAGAGACCGGCATCACGCGCCACTTCTGTCATTCCCTTCGCCCGAGCAATATCCCCGAGTGCTTTGGCAATAAATGTAGCATCTCCTTCTGACTCTTCGAAACAAGCTTCCAGATAGGCTGCCATTTCTTCTGGTGTCCTGAGATGCTCGGCTACATCGTATCGAGTGGTTTTTGTCTTACTCATACTTTAATCTCCTGCAGGTCGCGTGCGAGGCGCAGGGCTGTCTTGCGAACTTCGACCATACTCTAGAGTGTAGCCTCCGGGCTACATTTGGTCAATATCTGAATTTCTTTTTTCGGAGGCTATTGATTATCTGGATTTCCGTATATCCACATCCTATGGTCACTGGAGGCTCCGCTTCGATGGTCTGAGATCTCCTCGACCGGGCGCGGGAAAGCACTTGCAACATATAACTCTTTTGGACTTTTTCGACAAGCGGAGGCGAAAAGTGTAACGGGCACGGATCCACAATAGCCGGGTATTACCCCGATATGCGGAAGGTCGGGCGAACAGGAATATGACGACTGTTTGGAATAACCGATAGCATGGAATGCCGGTAAAGCACGGCATCGCCGTGGTTATCTGGAAACATGAGGAGGCCGATACTCCACCGCCTCGCGGATGGTATGGTTGACTCATGAGATGGGTTCGGCGCTGTCGACCCGCTACAATCGTCTTGACCCGGCAGTTCGTTCTCCCTATTCTTCGCATGAACGGGCCAACAAGGCGTTGCTCTTTCCGGAGGCTGCTTCATGGTTGAACGCGATTCCGAGTGCATTTTTGTCACTGACCTGCACGGGTCTCCGCACCGCTATGAGACCCTGTTTCGACTGCTGGTGACAGAACGGCCCCGGGCACTGTTCATGGGCGGCGACCTGCTTCCATCAGGACTCACCGCCCTTGCCCAGGCCGGGGCAGGCGGGTTCATCGAAGAAACCTTGTGCACCGGCTTCAGGCGGGTTCGAAGCGAACTTGGCGATGAAGCGCCTGAAGTATTCCTCATCCTCGGAAATGATGATGGCAGAATGGACGAAGAGGCGATACGGGCCGGTGAGGAGGAAGGCCTCTGGCACTACATCCACGGGCGGCGTGTCGAGTTCGAAGGGCACCCGGTCTATGGGTATGCGTATGTCCCCCCCACCCCATTCATGCTCAAGGACTGGGAGCGCTACGATGTCTCACGCTTTGTCGATGTGGGGTGCATCTCTCCGGAGAAAGGCCAGAGGTCGGTTCCGATGCCGCCCAACGAGATCCGCTATGAAACCATCGCCAACGACCTGGAACGGTTGACCGGGGAGGATGACCTGGAACGAGCGGTGATGCTGTTCCACACGCCGCCCTACCAGACGGCGCTTGATCGGGCCGCATTGGACGGAAAGATGGTGGACAACGTTCCCCTCGACCCGCACGTGGGCAGTATCGCCGTACGACGCTTCATCGAATCGCAGCAGCCGATGCTCACACTCCACGGCCACATCCATGAGTCGGCGAGGATCACCGGCAGCTGGCAGGAGCGGATCGGCCGAACGATCTGTCTCGGTGCGGCCCACGATGGGCCGGAGCTGGCGGTGGTGAGTTTTCGGCTTGGTGATGTGGGGGGGACGGCCGAGAGACGGTTGGTGTGAAGAGCCGGAAGAGAGATTGCTTCGTCGCAGGCTACGCCTGCTCCTCGAATGACAAGAGAGACCGCTCCTCGCGATGACAAGAGGCACGGCTGCGCCTGCTCCTCACGATGACAATGACAACGGCCGTGCCGCATCGGTCACCGCACCGATCTTTGACGCATAGCTGGTCTTATTCTCCAGATCCTTATCAGTGACAAAGTGGACGTCCAGCAGCCCCTCCGAACGGTAACCGGTCCTCAGGTAATTCAGCTCGGCCAGGCAGAGGCTCCAGCCCTCGAGCCAGCGTTCAAGTGCCTCCCGCTGGGTCGCTGCTCCCCTGACGTGCACCAAAAGGTCGATGTCGCTGCCCGGGCCGGCGGTTGCGTTCTTCACGCTGCCGAAGATGTAGACCCCCACCACCCCGAACCTCGCGGCATCGATGGTCGCGGCAATCCGCTCGGCCATCTGCAGCCGCCAGCGCCAGAACCCGTCCCGCTCTTTGCCCGGGGCGGCTTCGGTGGTGCTGTCCGTCACCAGAACGGCGCTCGGTTCGGCGAGAATCCCCAGGGCCTCATCCAGATCGGCGTTCATCAGGATGTTGAGCTCCTGGCCGCCGGTCACCGCCCCCACGTCGATCAGCCGGACCACCTCGGCCAGGTCGGCGAACTCCGGGATCAGCTGGGGCAGGATGTTGTTTGCCCCGAGCAGGAACCGCTCGTTGAACAGGATGTTTTCGTCGTCGGGATAGAGCGGGAGGTAGCGGATATTGGCCTCCACCAGGTCCTGGAAGAAGTGGGTGCCGAAGGAAAGGTCGGGCACATAGTTCCCTTTCTTGCGGGCCACCTCGATCAGGGCTGCCGTGTTGTTGATGTCGGAGTAGGTGACGTTGACGCCGAGCTTGATGTCACCGCGGCTGCCCCAGCGGCCGGGTCCGATGAGAACAAACTGCTTCTTGGGCAGCAGCTTGTTCAGCCGGCCCACTGCCCGGCCCACCCGAAGCAGGTCGGCGTTGTCCGCCAGGGCCGCGTAACCGGCCGGGTGCACATAGACGATGTGGGAAATGTTCCTCAGGTAGCCGTTCGTCACGTAGCGGTTGGCGGAGAACAGGATCCGTTCGTGCGGCAGGTCGCGCGGGATCGGCGCGGGTTTGTCCTCGGCCGAGTAACTCTGCGGCCGGCACTGCAGAAGGTAGAAATCCGTTCCGTCGCTGGCGAACTCGATGTCCACCGGCGTGCCCATGGTTTCCTTCAGCGTGTCGAGGATCGATTTCACCCGCTCCACGAATCTGGTATTGCCGGTCAGCCCTGCAAATGTTGCGGTATAGTCGCCCTGCTCCCCACCCAGCGCCAGTCCCATGGGGGCCTGCAGGTGACCGCCGGAATAGACGGAAACCACGTGTTCGAAGCCGGGGATTTTGTGTCCCCACTTCTTGAAGAAACTTTCCAGGTCGATGGTCTCGAAACAATTCGTTTCGAGGTTGATCACGTCAAGTTTATTTGGCGAATAGCGGACCATTTCATCCGGGCTGATGTTGACTCGCAGGCCGGGCTGACCGGGGGCAATGAGGATCGGGTAGTCGTCACTCAGCCGGTCCACCGCCCGGGTGCCCAAACCGGGGACCAGCCGGATCAGGCCGTCATCGCGCTTGATTCTCGGAGACCAGCGGAACTCGTTGTTGCTGAACGCCACCCCGGCAAAGGTGGGCAGGTAGTATGGGCCAATTCGAGTGCCCACCACTTCCTGGATCATGATCCCCATTTCCTCGCCGAAATCGATCAGGCCGCGTTCAGTGCGATATCCGATCGGATCGGGGCCGAAGGTGGAGGCATAGACTTCGGCTATGGCCATCATCAGCGCTTCGAGACGCTCCCGCTTGCTGCCCTGGTTGGCCAGGAAGAGACTCTTGTATTTGCCGGAGAACGCCGCGCCCAGCCGGTCTTCCAAAAGGCTCGAGCTGCGAACGATCAGGGGGCAGTCGCCAAAGTCGTCGAGGGCCGCGGAGAGCCCGTTGATGATCTCCGCCGGGAAGTGGCCCGATTTGAAACTCTGGCGGATGTGGGGGTATTCCAGGCGGACCTGGTTCAGGTCCTTGTATTTCTGCTCCACCACCCCGTCGAAGTTGTTGAAATGCATGAAGTCGAGAACCACATCGGAGGTGATGTACCAGGTTTTGGGCACCTTGACGTCCTTGAGAACGTCGCACTCCTTGCTTTTTTCCTGCAGGATCCTGGTGGCCAGACAGACACCGGCACTCTTGCCGCCGAGTTTGCCGTGGCTCTCCCCGCTGAAGATCACGTTCTTGAGCAGCTCGTGAAAGTCATGGGGGTCGAAGTATCCCTTGGCCACGTTGATGAACTGTAGCTGGTCACTGAGAAAACGCCGGACCAGCGACACGGTGATCCCCAGGGTGTGGGGTATGGACATCGAGAATTCAGTCGGCGAGAGGTGATGATAGCGGCGCAGGGCGTCGGCTACCTCGGCCAGGGACAGGTTGCGGTTGACCACCCGGGAGAGGAAGCTCAGCTTGTCCTCCACCATCCATTTCTGAATCAGGGTCAGGATGGTTGCATGATCGAGATGGAGCATGGCGATTGAGAAGATCTTTTCGATGAAGATCGGAGTGATCTCACGGGCCACGTAGCCATTGGAATGATTCCAATCGTCCGCCGCCTCCCCTTCGGCGGTTTCCAGGGCGTGCGGGGAAAGGGACCGCAGCAGTTCTTCCGCCTCCTTGACGCCACTCCAGCAGAGGTGGTTGAGCATCTTGCGCGACACACTGGCATACAGGTCGCGGTCGGCCTGCTTGAGCATCTCCAGCGCCACCCGCCATTCCTGCTGGTCGCTTCCCGCTGAGGCGCTGCGAGCGGTGTCCAGTTCCTGCAGCAAAACCTTCATCCGCTGGTGGTTGATGAAGTGGCCCAGGCGCTCGGCCACGGTGGTGACCAGCTTGGTCTCCTCCTTGAGAAACGGTCCGTCGCTTTCCGCCGGCATTTTTTTCGTGTAGACCACGCTGATGCGCCCGATGGCCATGTCCTGGACCAGCACCTCGGCATGCTGGATCCAGGGTGTGGTCTTGTACCCGGGTGTGCGGTATGTCTCGCCTTCAATGGTCAGCTCCGCCTCGCAGACGTCGGGATACTGCCAGTGGGGCGGCAGGGCCTCGGCGATCTTTGGGTAGATGTTGACCAGCGGTTCGTCCGGATGATTGAGGATCTCCTCCACGAGATAGAGGCAGTTCAGTTCCTTGGCCCGTTCCTGCAGCGCCTGGAGCAGGAGATCCATCGACTTCTTGGAATCTTTCACCGCAGGATTACTCCTCTTCCGCTTTTTCCGTCCACCTTGACGGTGAGCGGTTCGCTCAGCTGCACGTGCCGCACATACTCGGTGCCGCTGACCTCCGGGATGCTGTTCAGCCAGGCCCAGTCTATCGCATGGGGCCCGTCATGGCGGACCGAAAAATAGAGCACCTTGAAGCTGGTCATGTTGTGAAAGAAATGGGCTCCCTGGCTCATCTCCTTGTTCATTTCCGGGATGGTCGCCTCGACGATGACCTTCGCCCCGGAGATCTGGCCCCATTCTACCGGTATTCCGAGCCAGGGGTCGGAGCTGCCCCAACGGCCGAATCCGATCAGCAGGTAGGGGCGTCCCTCGGCCTGCAGTCTCCGGTTGATCCCGGCCAGCTGGTCGGCGATGACCGGCGTGTGTTTCGCCTCGAAGGTTTCCGGCCGGACGAAAACGATGTCGCGCAGCGAGTCCACCACCCCGTTCCCCATGGTTTTTTCCGAGGCGGCGAGCACCCCGGGGCATGACAGTTCACCGTCGGCCAGGTGCACGATCTCGTGGGAGACCACCATCGGCCGCACCTGAAGAAAGCCGAACTGCATCGGGTCGCCCGGCTGTTCACCAAGGGTGACGGCGAACTCCATCTCCACCTCGCAGCCCACCGCTTCCTCGCAGAGACCCAGCAACTTGATCACCAGGTCATTCAGCGGAAGAACCCGTCCGTCGAGGATCGGGGCAAAGGTGAGCACCCTCGCCCCCTTCCGTCCGGTGCCCATCACCAGCCGGTCATTGGGGGCGTCGTAGGTGGAGACCAGTTTATCCAGTGTCTCGTCCGCTTCCGCGTCTTCCAGGTTCCCGGTGCAGAGGTACTCGGTCTCCTTGATCGGGTCGAACTCCGGCGGCTTGCCCATGTTCACCGCCCAGAACGACTGCTGGGTCAGCCCCCGCAGCTCGGCGGGTGAGCCCACCGGCGGAGTCACCGCCGGCCATTCCGGCGAGTAGCTCCAGCAGATACCGCCGTCGACGATGGTCTTGCCCAGACCCAGCGCAAGGTCCACCACCCCCTCCTCGGGACGGGCTCGACCCACGGGATAGTAGTTGTATGACCGGGCCACGCCGGAGAGGTGCGGGTAGAAGCGGTCACCATGCCGCCGGCCGATCACCTCCTGGATGATCAGCGCCATCTTCTCGTCGGCGGGAGTTCGCCCGGTGAGCGCCACGTATTCCCTGGCCCCGCGGAAGAAGGTCGCGGCGTAGCAGAACTTGATCGCCTCCACCAGCTTGCGAAAGCGACTGTCCACGTCGTGCTGGTTGTTGGGGATCATCTTCGTCGCGTACACGCCGGCGAACGGCTCGTACATCGCGTCTTCCAGACGGCTCGACGAGCGCACGGCCAGTGGCGTGTGAACCACGGCAATCAGTGCCCGCAGGCTGCCCACCTCCTCCGCCGGCAGAACTGCCTTTTGGAAACGGTGGGCGATGCGGTCATCCGGCATCTCGTCGAAGTCGAGGTCGAGCAGCTCGTTGCGCTCCATGAAGCGGTCGAAGAGATCGGTGCCCAGGACCACGAAGCGGGGGATGTGCAGTTCCACACCGTCAACCGGGGTCTCTGACGAAAATCGGGAGAGCGCCGCTCCGATGAACGCCAGGCCGGCGGCTTTGCCCCCGATGGCGCCCTCTCCGATCCGCATCGCGCGGTGCGGCGAGCCGTAAAAGTCCCGGTCGAAGAGGGGCACCGATTCGGGTTCGACGGTAATCCGCTTTTCGTTAACGATCTCGTTCATCGCCCGGCCTCCGGCCGGCCCGTATTGAGGTGCACCCAGCGGACGGGCGGCTTAGCCCCCATGGGGCCAGTTTACGATCAGAGCCAACCGCGATTCTTGCAAGCCTGCGCCACGCGGGACACCGAAATCATATACGCGGCGTCGCGCATATGCAGTTCCCTGGTCTTCGCCAGCTCGCTCACCGCGATAAAGGCCGAAGTCATTTTCTGGTCGAGCTTGCCCAGCACCTCGTCGCGCTCCCAGTAGTAGTTCATGTTGCTCTGCACCTGCTCGAAGTAGCTGCAGGTCACACCACCGGCATTGGCCAGGAAATCGGGGATGAGGAAGATGCCGCGCTTCTCGATTTCGGTGTCCGCTTCCGGAGTGGTGGGGCCGTTGGCCCCTTCGGCGATCAGCTTCACCCGCGGGTTAATCCGACCCACGTTCTCACCGGTGATCTGGTTCTCTATGGCGGCGGGGATCAGCACGTCGGCTTCCTGGACCAGCCAGTCGTCCCCCGGCAGCACTTCGTAGCCCAGGTCGCGGGCCTTGTCCTTGTCGATGCCGCCGAAGCGGTTGGTGATCCCCAGCAGTTCGTCGAGATCGATACCGTCGGCTTTGCGGAAGGCATAGGACGTCTGGTCCTCCTGGTCCCAGCTGGAGACGCAGGTCACCGTGCCGCCGATCTGCTGAAAGAGGCGGATGGCATACTGGGCCACGTTGCCGAAACCCTGAACACTGGCCACCGAGCCCTTCGCGTTGAGGCCCAGCTGACGGAGCGCCTCACGGATGGTGAACACGACGCCAAACCCGGTGGCTTCGGTTCGTCCGAGGGACCCGCCCATCCCCACCGGCTTGCCGGTGATAAACCCGGGATAGTGGCCGCCGTGGATGGTTTCATACTCGTCGAGCATCCAGAGCATGTGCTGGGCGGTGGTCATCACGTCGGGGGCCGGAACATCACTGAGTGGTCCGATGTTGCGGCTGATCTGCCGCACCCATCCGCGGCAGATCAGTTCCTGCTCACGTTCGCTGAGGTTGTGCGGGTCGCAGATCACGCCGCCCTTGCCGCCGCCCAGCGGAATCTCCACCACCGCGCACTTCCAGGTCATCCACATCGACAGGGCACGCACCGTATCCACCGTCTCCTGGGGGTGGAAGCGGATGCCGCCCTTGCAGGGACCGAGAGCGTCGTTGTGCTGGATGCGGAACCCACGGAACACCCGCACTTCACCGTTGTCCATGCGAACCGGAATGTTGAAGTGGTACTCCCTCATCGGGTTGCGAAGCAGGTCGCGAGCACCCTGGTTCAGCTTGAGCATCTCGGCGGTCTCGTCGAACTGACTCTGGGCCATCTTGAACGCGTTGAAAGATTTGTCGGCCATCGAAAACTCCTTTTTATCCGTGCGGCGCCCCGGTGAAGCACCTGCGTGATCACAGGATGCCAGGGGGCGCACAATTACCGCTTTATCAAGTGCCTGATGCCGTCGGATGCCGCCGCCAATGGCGGCATGGACCGTCAATCAGGATTGCCCTGGTACTCCCCGCAGTGCCAAACCCCGGTTTCCGATTCGGCCTTGCTGCACTCGAACCGTTTCACGCAGTCGATGCACAGCCCCTTGAAATCAGCGGCCTCGCTATCACGGCCGCCAGTGGCCGACCGCTCGGCCGGAGCCGGGGGTTCACGATTCACCGGTTCCTCTATGATATCAAACATATCGCAGAACTGAACCGGCCGGAAGGCATTCAGCGAGCTTCGGCAGGTGCGAGCGTATATGCAGGTTGAGCAAATGCCGTAAAAAACAACCGGTTCATCCATCGTTCTTTTCCCTCTCCAGGCATGGTGACGGGGGCCGTGCCCCGACACCGGCTCGATCATTCACGATCCGGCAGTAGTATTGAGCAAGCCCCGTGCCATGTCTCCGGGAGGGGGGATTTGCGCATGATGGGGGGGGGCGGATTGCGGGGCTTGGCCGGTTATCTCGTTAATTGTGAAAGGGTTGGCAGATCGTAAACGATTGAGCCGGGGGATGGCCATTGCCCGGGGCCCCCGGGGCAGGGCAAGGGAGGGACGAGGAGCCGAGCGGGGAGTTTCACCCCACCGGGGAGAAACTCCCCGCCAGGGATGCGCTGCCCGGGCCATGCCGGGGACCAGTTGGGACAGCGGTTGGACGGAGTGACACGAAGTGGTTTCATAACCTCAGTTGAGGCCTGATAACGAGGTCACTTTCGAGGCTGGCTGGAGTGATCGTTTCGAGAGTGGCGAGGTGGTCAACGATGTTCATGCTGCCGAGCGTCATGCCCGCGAATCGCTCCTGAAGGCCTTCAGAAGCGGCAGCAGTTCCGGCACATCGTCCTGGCTAATGCTCCAGAGCGTATCGTCATCGATGCCGAGATAACCGTGAATAAGCTGGTTGCGGGTGGCAATGATCATGCGCCAGGGGATCTCCGAATGTGCGGCCCGGACATCATCCGGAATATGGGTTGCCGCTTCGCCGAGCAGCTCCAGGTTGCGCAAAGTGGCATCGTAGATAAGCCCGCTCGCAACGAAGCCGGTTTGATCCAGCCCATCGGTGTAGGCCAGAACCTTGCCGGCGACTTCGATCATGTCATCGATATAAAATCGCCATTCCCGTGTGCCCGGATCAGACATAGACCCGCTCCTGTTCAATGTAGGGGCGCAGTTCCGGGCGCAGGGCCTTCTCGGTCACCAGGTCGACCGGACATCCCAACAGGTCCTCGAGATAGAATTGCACCCCAAAATAACGTTTGGACGTGGCCGGGCCGTCGAAGGCGACCAGGATATCCACGTCGCTGCCGCTTTCAGCGGTATCGCGCACCGTCGAACCGAATAGCGCCAGGCGCAGAACACCGAAACGAGCCTGCAGTTCGGGCTTGCTCCGGACCAGCAACTCAAAAACCCGTTCTCTCTTCATATCTCAACCTCCCGGCCCGGATTTTTCAAAGCCCGTTCAACTTCGGCCGCCTGGATGCGGATGGCGCACCCGGGCCCTTCCAATACACCCGACAAAATATTATACCCGCGATGTGTCATGCAAGATATTGCCGGCCGCATCAGCGCTTCGCACAATCCTCGCGAAGCAACGGCCGCGATGACGACATTCGAGTAGATAATCACTCTCATGAGAGAGCCTTGAAAACGTCTTCGTCAGTGAGCAACCCCTGGGACTCGGCAAAGGACAGGATCTTCTTCCGCACCGAGCGGAACCGTTCGATGGCGATATAGCGCCGGATCGACTCCCTGACGATATCGCTCACCGCCCGGTTCTGGTTCCGGCTCAGTTCAACCAGCCTGGCTTTCAGATCATCAGGCAACCTGATCGTCAACGTGGTCATGGCCGTCATCTCCTTCATTTAAATGTAGTGCACATGGAGTTCCTCTTCAACAGTATTCTGAAATCCATTGCCGAAAAGATCGGGACAGTCACCTATTACCGTTAGAACTACGGATTCAATGGTTTACTGTAGGAGGCAACTGTCCCCATTTTCCGAAATTCAGAGGGTGCAATTCCGCTCGATCATGCTAAAATACGCAAGGTAGCAATTTCGCTACCCTGGAGGGATGTAACGTGAAACCCGAAGCCTTTGCCATGATCCTCGACTCCATCGCCGACGGGGTGTTCACCGTCTCGCCGGAGTGGCAGATCACCTCCTGGAACCGGGCGGCAGAACAGATCACCGGGTTCAGCGCCGAGGAGGCGGTGGGCAGTTTCTGCCATGACGTCTTCCGGGCCAACGTCTGCCAGAGCGGCTGTGTGCTGCGGCAGACCATGGAAACCGGCGAGAACCTGGTCAACCGTCCGATCAACATCCTGACCCGCGAGGGATACGAAAAACCGGTGAGCATCTCCACCGCCCTGCTGCGCGACGAAGCGGGAAAGGTGGTGGGCGGCGTCGAGACCTTTCGCGACCTGTCAGCACTGGAGCGGCTGCGCAAAAAGCTGGAGAAGGAGTTCACCTTCGAGGACATCATCAGCAAGCACCACCTGATCCAGCGGCTCTTCGAGATCCTGCCCCAGGTGGCCGAGTCGGAGAGCACGGTGCTGATCGAGGGGCCCAGCGGTTCGGGCAAAGAGCTGTTCGCCCGGGCGGTGCACAACCTCAGCCCCCGCAAGGGCAAGCCGTTCGTGGGGGTGAGCTGCGCCGCCCTGCCCGAGAACTTGCTGGAATCGGAGCTCTTCGGCTACCGGGCCGGGGCCTTCACCGGCGCCGGCCGCGACAAGCCGGGTCGGTTCGCCGCGGCCCGGGGGGGGACGCTGTTCCTCGACGAGATCGGCGAGATCCCCCAGAGCCTGCAGGTCAAGCTGCTGCGGGTGCTGCAGGAGAAGGTCTACGAGCCGCTGGGGGCCAACCAGCCGGTGCCGGCCGAGGTGCGGATCATCGCCGCCACCAACCGCGACCTGCGGCAGGAGATGGAGCAGGGGCGCTTTCGCGAGGACCTCTACTACCGCCTCAACGTGGTGCGCATCGACCTGCCGCCGCTCCGCCGGCGAAAGGTGGACATCCCCCTGCTGGCCGACCACTTCATCGCCCACTTCAATGCCGAAAAGGGCCGCGATATCAGCGGCCTCACCCCGGCT
This sequence comes from Acidobacteriota bacterium, assembly GCA_032127265.1. Lineage (GTDB taxonomy): Bacteria > Acidobacteriota > JAQAZP01 > JAQAZP01 > JAQAZP01 > JAQAZP01. The sequence continues at coordinate 355 of JAQAZP010000239.1, read as the reverse complement.
GCCCTGGCCGCGCTCACCGCCTACGACTTTCCGGGCAACGTCCGCGAGCTGGAGAACGCCATCGAGCATGCCTTCGTGATGTGCCGCAGCGCCTGGATCGACGTCCCCCACCTGCCGCCGGAGATCATTGCCATCCGTGACAACGGCCTGCCTGCCGTGGGGGAGGACGCCGGTGACGGCAGCGCCTTCGAAACGGCCGAGGCCGGGGTGATCCGGGCCGCCCTGGCCCGCTTCGACGGGCACCGGGTGAAGACCGCCCAGTCCCTGGGCATCCACAAGACCACCCTGCTGCGCAAGATGACGAAGCTGGGGCTCAGATAGGGGATGGGGCGCGGAGGGGATCCCCCGTGCAGCA
>JAQAZP010000238.1:0-4993 GCA_032127265.1 Acidobacteriota bacterium | reverse complement strand
GGGCCAAAAATCCCTGGTGGTCCGGGAGGGGCAGTTAATTGAATTCCCTCTGTGCCGGGGCTATAATATAGAGTTTCAGGTGGGCTATTTTGATCGGACAAAAGAACTTATTGAAATAAACAGGCTCGTTTTCTCACGGAGTCATGGCGGGGCCGCCGACTCCGCCGGGCAGCAGGGGACGGTGATCCTCAGCACGGACCTCACGCTGGGGAACGGAGTGAAGCACCTGCTGACCATGAGAAAGCCCGGCTGCCAGGAGTATTTCACCCTGGCCATCCGGGCGACCCTGAGGGACGAACCGGCACTCCGTCAGGAAGTGACGCATGATGCCGGTGACCTGCCGGTGCGGGAGTGGCCGTGAACGAGTACATCTGCAAGCTGGGCACCGGTGAAGGCCGGGTGATCGAAAGGGTCTGCCACGCGGAGACCGAAAACGCGGCCCGCCAGCTGATGGAGGACAACGATTATTTCGTCTTCTCCATCCGCAAGAAGGGGCTGTTCTCTTTCTCCCTCGGAGATCTGGGACGGTTCGGCCGCGCCCGCAAGAAGATCAAGACCAGCGTCTTCCTGATCTTCAACCAGGAGTTCATCGCGCTGGTCAAGGCCGGGCTGCCGATCCTGCACGGGCTGGGGATCCTGTCCGAACGGATGCAGGACCCGCACTTCAAACGCGTTCTGACCAACATCCGCAACGAGGTGGAGAGCGGGACCTCGCTCTCCGAGGCCTTCGAAAACCAGGGTGGATTCTCCCGGGTGTATACCGCCTCGTTGATGGCCGGAGAGCGGTCCGGCGATCTGGTGGGCGTCATTCGGCGCTACGTGGATTATCTGAAGATCATCCTCAACATCAGGCGCAAGGTGGTCTCGGCAATGGTCTACCCCATCATCCTGATACTGCTCTCCGTCGTGCTGATCTCGATCATGGTTCTCTTTGTCATCCCCAACTTCCAGACTTTCTATCTGGATTTTGATGCCGAACTGCCGATGCTGACCCAGATACTGATGGCGGTGGCTTTCTTTTTCCGGGACAACATTTTCTATCTGCTGGGGGCGGGGGTGCTGGCCGTCGCCGGCATCAAATTCTACGAGCGGACGGCGGCCGGCGGCGTGGCCCTCGACCGGGCCAAGATGCGCATTCCAGTGCTCGGCCCGTTGATGCAGAAGTTTTCCATTTCCCAGATGTGCCGGACCCTGGCCACCCTGCTCGGTGGCGGTATCCCGCTGCTCCTCTCCCTGGACGTGGCGTCCAAGGCCATCGGCAACCGCCTGCTCTCCCGTGAGGTGGGCAAGGTGGTGCAGCAGATCAATGAAGGGCAGAGCCTGGCTGACAGCCTGGAACGAACGGGGCTGTTCACCGGCATGACGGTGGAGATGGTGAAGGTGGGTGAGACGTCCGGCGCGCTGACCGAGATGCTGGGCAACATCGCCGATTTTTACGATGAAGAGGTGGACAACTCGATCACCGTGCTGATTTCCATGCTCGAACCGGCGCTTTTGATCACCATGGGGCTGGTTATCGCCGGGATGCTCCTGGCGATGTATCTTCCACTGTTCGAGGCAGTAAACGCCGTCCACAGCTGAGGCGGGGCGGAGGAGAGAGACGATGACTGATCCTGAACTGTCGAGCGCGCGACCCGGCGCTGCGGAGAAGCAGCCCCCCGTGGAAGTGACCCCCATGGGTATGGCGTTCGACCAGGCCGTTTCCGAAGCGGTGAAAGCCCGCAACCTCGCCGAACGGTACGGCATCGAGTATATCGATCTTCACGACTTCACCATCGACCACGAACTGTTCCGTTCCATCCCCGTGGACCTGATGTTCCGCTACGAATTCGTCCCCTTTCGCCGTGAAGCGGGGAAGCTGGCCATCGTCATCGCCGACCCCACCGACATCCTGCGCCTCGACGACCTGGAGCTATTGCTCAAGAGCCCGCTCAAGGTGCTGGTGGGGACCAGGACGGCGATCAACGAGGTGCTGAAAAAGAGCGAAAGCTCTCAGCGGGTGCTCGACGAGGCCACCGCCGACTTCAAGATCCAGTTGATCCAGGAGAGCGAGGACGGCGACGAGACGATCACCATCGACAAGCTGACCAGCGACGCCAGCCCGATCATCAAGCTGGTGGATACAACCATCTTCAACGCCATCCAGCGGCGGGCCAGTGATGTGCACATCGAAACCGGCGACCGCGAGGTGCGGATCAAGTATCGCATCGACGGCGTGCTCTACCAGGCGCTGGAGCCCATCGACAAGAAGTTTCACTCGACCATCATCTCCAGGATCAAGGTCATGTCCGAGTTGGACATCGCGGAGAAGCGCATTCCCCAGGACGGGCGGTTCAAGCTGCGGATCAAGGGCAAGACCATCGACTTCCGCGTTTCGATCATCCCCAGCGTCCACGGCGAGGACGCTGTGATCCGTGTGCTGGACAAGGAGTCGGCCAATGAGTCGTTCAAGGAGCTGAATCTCACCGTCCTCGGTTTCGACGAGCGCGAGCTGAAGCGGATCCGCAAGTTCATCCAGGAGCCCTACGGGATGTTCCTGGTCACCGGACCCACCGGAAGCGGCAAGACCACCACGCTGTATGCCGCGCTGTCCGAGATCCGCAGTTCGGAAGACAAGATCATCACCATCGAGGACCCGGTGGAGTATCTGCTCGACGGGGTGACCCAGATCCCGGTGAACGAGAAGAAGGGGCTGACCTTCGCCAAGGGGCTGCGGTCGATCCTGCGCCACGACCCGGACAAGATCATGGTTGGTGAGATCCGTGACGCGGAAACCGCCGAGATTGCCGTGCAGTCGGCGCTCACTGGACACCTGGTCTTCACCACCGTCCACGCCAACAACGTGGTGGACGTGCTGGGCCGGTTCCTCAACATGGGCATCGAACCGTACAACTTCGTCTCGGCGATGAACTGCATCCTGGCCCAGCGCCTGGTCCGGCTGATCTGTCCCTCCTGCAAGCGCAAGATAGTGCCCAGCCAGCAGCTGCTGGATGAGTCGGGGTTCGACCCGGAGGAATACAGCCGCTATGATTACTACGAGGGCAGCGGCTGTATCGACTGCAACGGCACCGGTTTCCGCGGCCGTTCGGCCATCGCCGAACTGCTCGACATGTCCGATACGGTGCGGCAGATGATCCTCGACCGCAAGGCCGCGGCGGAGATCAACCGCCAGGCCATCCGCGAGGGCATGATTTCCCTGAGGCGGGCCGCGGTGGCCAAGGTGCTCGAGGGCGTGACAACGCTCCGCGAGATCAACAAGGTCACCTTTATCGATTGAGGACCTCGTGATAAATCTATTCAAACCGGAATACCCGCTGGTCTCCTTCGAGGTCACCAGCTCCGCGCTGACCATGGTCCGACTGTCACGGGAGAAAAACCGGCTGCAGCTCGAGGACTTCACCGTGACCCCGCTGGAAGAGGGTGAAGTCACCATCTCGATGGTCGAGGAGAACATCACCAGGGAATCGTATTTGACCGAGATGATCCGTCGGGCCGCGGCCAGCATCGGAGGCAAGAAGTCGGACCGTGTGTCGGTGGTCCTCTCGGACAGCACCGCCAAGGTCTCGGTGCTCGAAATGGAGTCGGCTCCGCGGAACCGCAAGGAGATGGACCGCCTGATCACCTGGCAGCTGAAAAAGGTCACCCCCTTCCCCATCGAGGAGAGCCGGGTGGGCTACCACCGGTTCGGCCGCCCGGCCGGAAGCGCCGAAGACGATCACGTGATCCGTGTCTTGGTGACCATCATGCGCAAGCCGGTGCTCCGGCAATACGAGCGCTGTTTTGCCAATGCCGGGCTGCACGCCGGGCTGGTGGACATCTCCACCAATAACTTGTACAACCTCTTCCGGGACAAGATCGTCAACGGGGCCGGGGGTTTGGGGGACTGCCTGCTGGTCAACTGCGAGGCCGATGGCCTGTCCCTGGTGATGCTCCATGGCGGCGTGCCCCTGCTCTACCGGGCCAAGGCCGTGCTGGCGTCTTTGGGAGACGACGACTACGGCTACGACCGAGTCATTCGCGAGATCCGGACCTCGGTCCTCTACTACCAGGAGAAGCTCGGGCGCTCTGGAATGGGCCGGGTGCTGGTTCGCGGCACCGGGTTCCACATCCGCGGGCTGCGTGACCAGCTGGAGGCCGAGATGGAGGTTCCGGTGGAGGTGCTCGACCCGGCCGGAGAGATTTCCGTTCGCCCGGGCCTGACTCTGGAACCGGGCGCTCTGCAAAAATTGGCCCCCGCCATTGGGGCGGCTTCTGGACGGTAAGACGAAGAAAGACTGACTCGGAACCGGGGAGAGCGTCCCCGGCGGAGCGTGATGACCAAGCTGCAAATCAATCTGTCGAGCAGGCCGTTTGTCAACCACACCCTGTATCATATAGGGTACGTGTTGGTCGGTCTGGCCGGCCTGCTGCTGCTGGCACACAATGCCTTCTGGTTCTTCAGCAATCACGGTGACGTCCGGCTGATGGAGCAGGAGATCGCCGCACTGCGAACCGAAGTGGACGGCAACATCCGTGAAGCGGAGTCGCTGGCCGAGGAGATCGACGCCATACAGCGGAACCGGCGTTTTCGTGATGTGTGCACCTTTGTCGATGGCCGGATTCGCCAACGGCGGTTTTCCTGGATTCGGATGCTCAACCTGCTGCAGGAGGCTATTCCGCCGGACGTCAAGATCGAATCGATTACACCGCGGGTGCAGCAGGACAGCGTCCGGATCACCCTGGCCTGCCTGGCCCGCAAGGAAGAAGCGGTCAACGAGTTCATCGAGAACCTCGAGGGTATCGACGATTTCGACCGGGTGTTGATCACTTCCGATGACCGGGAGGGCAGCACCGTCTCCTTCCCGCTGACCATGGAGTATTCTCCTCTCGAGTTTTCCGGCAATCCGAAGCGCGCGCCGGATGGGGGTGCGGCCGCGGACGGCGGCAGTGGTGAGCATGAGCTGACGGCAGTGCCGGAGCCGGGCAGTCTCGCCGAGGCGGTCAGCCTGGCGGT
>JAQAZP010000237.1:0-19391 GCA_032127265.1 Acidobacteriota bacterium | reverse complement strand
GAAGAAGCTGACAAAAGTCAGGTCATGAACCAGGGGCAGGATGAACTGCTGGTTCGGCTGGTCGAGCACCATCTCGGTGATCACCGGGTCGACGTTGTGGATGGTGACCAGGCAGGTGTCCGATCCCACCCCGCCGTCGTCGTCGGTGACCGTGAGGGTGACGGTATACACGCCGTCGTCGCCGTAGGCGTGAACGGGAGTCAGGGAGCCGGAACTGGTTCCACCGTCGCCGAAATCCCACATGATGAAATGGGTGTCGGTCCCGGGATCGAAGAAACTGCCGGAGAAGGCGACAGCCTGACCTTCGTCCGCTTCCTGGTCCGGACCGGCATCGACCACCGGAGGTACGTTGAGGATGGTCACGCTGGCCGTGTCCTCGTCGGTCAGCCCGAGCGGGTCGCGCACCTGGACCCTGATTGTACCCGTGTAGTCGTCAAACCAGGTGTTGGAATAGGTCGGGTCGCCCGACCACGGGGTGTCCCATGTGCCGTCGTCCTCCAGGTCCCAGCGGTACTCGAGGGCACCGCCGTCGGGGTCGTAGGAGCTGCTGCCGTCCAGGATTACGGGCGTGCCCTCGTTCTCCGTGTAAGGGCCGCCGGCATCCGCGACCGGCGGAGCGTTGGGGACGGTGTAGAGCAGGTAGCACTCCGGGTCGCCGTAAAGATTGAAGCTCAACACGTTTTGCCCGGCATAGGCGATGGGCGCCTTCTGCTGGGCCAGCGCGGCGCCGGCCGGCAGCCCGTCCAGGGTGAGCCACTTCGCGTAGAAGTAACCGAACGGAGCGTAGCGGTCCGATGTCGGATTGAAGACTTCCCACTCACCGCCGTAGATCGTCACCCGTGTCCCGGCAACCGTGGCGACCGCCCCGTTCTTCAACAGCGCATAGGCCAGGTTGTTGTCGCTCTCCGGGTACCCGGTGAGGCAGGAGGCCTGGCAGGTGAAGGCCGGCTTGCTGTCGTCGAGTTCAGGTGCGTACTGCGATCTGAAGATATCCACCGCGACGTTGACATTGCCATGGGTGGCCCACGAGGTCAGCCCGTAGCCGTGGGGCCACTCCCCCCTGACATTGTTGTAATTGCAGGGGGTCAGCTCCGGCGAAACCCCGTAATCCTCCTCGTAGATCCGGAAGCAGTCGAAGCCCAGCGGCACGGCGATGTCATTCCTGATCTTCTCGCCGAGCTGGTAGCACTCCACGCTGGCGCTCATCGGCTCCATGGGCAGGAGGATCGATTTCCGCCAGTCGATGTCCCCCGGTTGGGCGGTCTCGTAGCGGATGATCTTGTCCAGGATCGCGTCGAGTTGGGCGTAGTCGCTGTTGTAGACCGGGATCCGGCCGACGAAGACCTCGGAGCCGGTGTCCGGCCCGCCGGACCCGATGTCACCGGTCCCCCAGACGTAGTTGACGATCTCGCCATCCGGCCGCTCCAGGTCGGGGACGCCGGAGAGCCAGATGTTGTTGTAGTAGCGGCCGGTGAGCCCCGGTGAGGCGCCCGTTTCGTCAGTCAGGTGGTCGAGCGGGATCACCTGGTGGCCGAGAAAGCTGGGGTCGGTCTTCGGCACGGTGGTCTTCCAGAAGAGGACGATGATCGCGTCCTTGGTGTGCTCCTTGTACTCGACGCGCAGCGCGTGGTCCCCCGCCGTCATGTTGAGCTGTACGGTGTTGTTGACCGGGAGGTGCTCCTGAAGGTCGTCCCAGTTGTCGATGGCCAGGCTCCCGTCGATGTAGACTCTTACGCCCCCGTCGCTGAAGGTGTGGAACTCGTACTGTTCAGTGAAATCGCAGTGCACGTACCCGTCCCAGCGGATGGAGAAGTAGTCGGTGTTGATCGTCGGCCACTCCGGGCTCTGCGGGGAGTTGATGTCGAGGCCTTCGGCGAAATACCCGTCGCCGTCGAGGTCCCAGTTCCCCGTCAGGTCGGCGTAGAAGAAATCGGTCGGGCACTCCCGGTACTCCCAGTTGAAATAGAAAGGGGTACAGTCCTTCATCGGCAGGTCGCCGACGGAATCGCCGTCGACCGTCGGGTCGTCCGGGTCGGGGTCGCCGACGAGCAGCACGTAGTCGATTCCCTGACCGAGGTAGTTGTCGATCAGCCACTGGCGTATCTTTTCCGCCCGACCGTTGGGCGGCTGGCCGGTGAGGGGCCCGAAATCGTCCTCGGTCACCACCTGGACGCTGTGGCCGTAAAGCTGTTCCTTGAGGTAGATGAAGTCGTCGAGGCGCTCGCTGTTGGCCGCGATGTCGTTGGTGGTGATGATGACGTAGTCGGCGGCCCGCTTTTTCTTTTTCGCCGGCGGCAGGGAGGGAGCGCTCACCTCCTGGTAGGTGATGGTGACATCGACCATTCGCACCAGCCGCAGTTCACCGCTCACCGGGTTGTAGAGGAACGGCCGGTAGGCCAGCCGGAGAAAAGCCAGGTCCATGAACCCGCCGGCCTGGGTGAACCGCTGGCCCGCGGTGTGGGGGAGCAGGACCACCGGGTCCTGCGGGAAGTCGGCATCGTCGCCGTAGACATAGGTGTTCCGACCGTCGACGATCGACTTGTTCACCCCCCAGTCGACGAATTCGATGTTGTCGGCCGGATCCTCGGCAGCGATCTCGGCCCGGTCCGCGTCGGCCGGGAGGATGTTGTACGGCCCGGCCAGCACTTCCGATTCGAGTACCTCCACCGAGAGGGCGACGCTGGACCAGTCGATGTTATCCGGGGCCACGACTTCCAGGATCCGCTGGGGGAGCAGCGGGTCTCCGGGCGAACCCAGCGCGCCGTATTCGTCCGGGCCGGCCATCGAAATATGATGGAATCCCAGATCATCCATCCAGATCACGTATTCGCCCGCGGAGATGGTGAACTGGATATAACTGGAGCCGGCGAGCGCCGGCGGAACTCCCAGGATGCCTCCGGCGAGTACCATTGTTGACAAGACGATTGTGATCCAGCTAATGAAATTACCATTCTGCCTGCCCATCGGTGGTCCCCCTTGATTGGTGCGAAAAGCTGTGCGGTCCGCTCCATCGTTCTGTAAGGAATTCATATAATTCTGGATGCATGTCCGGACCGGATGCGAGAAATACCTTTATTTATGAATAGGTTTTCAGCGCCGTCAGGTCAAGGACTATCTTGGGGATAATCACTTTTTCGGGGCAGGCAGGCGCCCTGTCGGGTCGCGATGCCGGCAGTCGCCGGGTGCGTAAAACGGGGGCAGGGGCGGGAGCCCTTCGGCGGACGATTGCCGGGAACTCCCCCTTCCGACTGGAGCTATTTCACCACAATGTTGACCAGGCGGCCGGGGACGTAGATCGCCTTCAAGACCTTTTTGCCGTCCAGGTAAGGTTTGACCTTCTCGCTGTTCAGGGCCAGTTCCTTTGCCTGGTCGGCGTCGATGTCCACCGGCACGTCGATGGCGTCCCGTTTTTTACCGCCGACCTGCACCACCAGCTGGAAGGTCTCCCGCTGCAGCATCGCCTCGCGGAAGGCGGGCCAGGGCTGCTGGTGGATGCTGTAGGCCCCGCCGGCCCGCGACCAGATCTCCTCGGTCATGTAGGGCGCCATGGGCGCGGTGAGCAGCACCAGCATCTTCACCGCCTGGCGCAGCACGCGGTCCATGCCGTGGGCCTCGTGGTGCAGATACATCCTGTTCAGCAGTTCCATCATCGCCGCGATGCCGGTGTTGAAGGCCAGGCGGTCCATGTCGGCGGTGACCCGCTCCGCGGTGCGGTGGATCTCCTTGAACAGGGCCAGCTGCTGCGGTTCCAGCGACGTGGGGTCGATCTCGGCGTCGTCCAGGGCGGCCAGGTTGCCGGCCTCCATGGCCAGCCGCCAGATGCGGGAGAGGAAGCGGTGCACGCCCTTGATGTCCTGGTCGCTCCAGGTCACCGGCTGGTCAAAGGGGGCCATGAACAGCTCGTAGGTCCGCAGGGTGTCGGCGCCGTGCTTGTCCACCACCGAGTCGGGGCTGATCACGTTGCCCTTGGATTTGGACATCTTCGAGCCGTCCTCGGCGTGGACCATCCCCTGGTTGAGCAGCCGGGGGAAGGGCTCGTCAAAGGGCACCAGCCCCTCGTCGAACATCACCTTGGTCCAGAAGCGGGCGTAGAGCAGGTGCATCACCGCGTGCTCGGCGCCGCCGACGTAGAGGTCGGTGGGGGACCAGTAGGTCATCTCTGTTTCGTCGAAGGGCCGGTCCTTGGTGTGCGGCGAAGTGAAGCGGAGGAAATACCACGAACTGCAGGCAAAGCCGTCCATGGTGTCGGTTTCCCGGCGCCCCGGCCCGCCGCACTTGGGGCAGGTGGTCTCGACGAACTCAGCCACATTGGCCAGCGGTGAGCGGCCGGTGCCGCTGGGCTTGATCTCCGCGATCTCGGGCAGTTTCACCGGCAGCTGGTCCTCGGGCACCGGCACGATGCCGCAACTCCCCTCGCAGTGGATTATGGGGATCGGCGCGCCCCAGAAGCGCTGGCGGCTGATCAGCCAGTCGCGCATGCGGTAGGTGATGGCCGCCTGGCCCAGTTTCTGTTTCGCCAGTTTGGCGGTGACCGCCTGACCGCCCGCCTGCGAAGGCTGCCCGTCGAACTCGCCGGAATTGAACATCACCCCCGGCTCCTGGAAGGCTTCGGCCAGCGGCTGGGCCAGCTCGCCCTTCACCGGCTTGATCACCGGCTTGATCGGCAGTTCGAACTTTGTGGCGAACTCGAAATCCCTCTGGTCGTGGGCCGGCACCGCCATCACCGCGCCCGAACCGTAGGTCATGATCACGTAGTCGGCGATCCAGATCGGCACCGGTTCACCAGTGATCGGGTGACTGGCGTAGCTGCCGGTGAAGACGCCGCTCTTCTCCCGCTCGGTGGAGAGACGGTCGATCTCCTGCTGCTTCAGTGTCTGGGCGGCGTAGGCCTCCACTTCTGACTTGCGGTCATCGGTGGTCAGGGCGCCGACCAGCGGATGCTCCGGGGCCAGCACCATGAAGCTGACGCCAAAGAGGGTGTCCGGCCGGGTGGTGAAGACCTCCAACGGTTCCTGACCTTCCAGGGGGAAGAGAATCGTCGACCCCTCGCTGCGGCCGATCCAGTTGCGCTGCATCATCTTGATCCGCTCGGGCCAGTCGATGCGGTCCAGGCCTTCCAGCAGGCGGTCGGCATAGTCGGTGATCCTGAAATACCACTGGTCCAGCTCTTTTTTGGTCACCGTCTCGCTGCAGCGCCAGCATTTGCCGGCTTCCACCTGCTCGTTGGCCAGGATGGTCTTGCAGTCTGGGCACCACCACTGGTAGCCCGAAGTGCGGAAGGCCAGGCCCCGGCGGTGCAGCAGCAGGAAGAACCACTGGGTCCAGCGGTAGTACTCGGGGTCGCTGGAGTTGATCTCGCGACTCCAGTCGTAGCCCACGCCGATCAGCTCCATCTGGCGGCGGTAGTTGGCGGCGTATTCCCGGGTGGTCTCCGAGGGGTGCCGCCCTTGATTGATCGCCGCATTCTCCGCCGGCAGGCCAAAGGCGTCCCAGCCCATGGGGTGCAGCACATTGCGGCCGTTCATCCGCTGGTAGCGGCAGATCACGTCGGTGGGCACGTAGTTGCGGCAGTGGCCCACGCTGAGGCCGGCGCCTGACGGGTAGGGGAAGAAGTCGAGGCAGTAGTACTTGGGCCGGGCGTCATGGCTCGAGGCATTGTACAGACCGGTCTCCAGCCACTTTTCCCGCCATTTCGACTCGAACGCCTGCGGATCGTATCGTTCTTTGTTCTTCTCCGACATGGTCTTGCCTCCCCTTACCGGTTGAAGCTAGGCAATATAGCGAACTGCGCGGGAAGCGTCAACGAGATTAATACGAGAACTGCCGTCAGGGTTGCCGTCTCAGGGCCCGGTCCCGGAGCGTGTTGGCTTCTTTCTCCCGGTCCGTCTGGCGGCAGATATCGGCCAGGGTGATCAGACTGCCCTGATGGTCGGGGTCCAACTCAATAGCTTTCCGGCAGGCGGCCTCGGCCTCCTCCAGCCGTCCGGCTGACCGGAGGGCGGTGGCGAGGTTGAAGTGGTGGTTGGCCTCGTGGGGCCGGTGCTCGAGGAGGGACTGGAACACCTGGACCGCTTCCTCATAGAGCCCGCGCCGGCTGAGACTGATCCCCAGGCTCTCCATGGCCCAGATGTTCTCTGGGTCGAGGTCCAGGGTCTGCCGAAAGAGGGACGTGGCGTTTTCCAGGCGGCCCAGGCGAAAGTCCACCGCCCCGAGGGCCAGAAAAATCTCGGGATGGTCCGGCCGGAGCTCAGCCACGCGGCCCAGCGCCTCCCGTGCGCGTTCCATATCCCCCAGCTCGATCCGGGTGCGGCCCAGCATGTAGAGCGCAATGGGGAAATCGGGGTGGATGGCCACGGCACGTTCCAGGGAGCGGTTGGCCTGAGTATAGTCACCATGCTCGAAATACCAGACGCCAAGGTCGCCGTGCACCAGGGCGCTGTTCGGACTCACCGCGGCCGCGCTGAGAAAGAGGGACTGCTGGTCGTGCCAGTCAGGGTTGCGGGAAACGGTGCGTCCGGCGTAGCAAAGAGCGATCAGCGACACCAGCGCGATCACCAGCCAGCTCTGCAGGGACCAGGGCGACGTGCCACCATTTTTCCCGGGCTTCGAACCACAGATTTCACGGGCCAAAAGGCAGATCAGGGAAGCGAGCACCAGGCAGAAACCGAGGGAGGGGAGATAGAGCAGCCGTTCGGCCATGATCCGGTCCATGGCAAAGACGATGTTGGACACCGGGATGATGGCGCTGAAAAAGAAAAAGATCCCGAATGCCGCCACGTGGCCCCTTTTTGAACGGCTGAGCACGGTGGCGCCCACCAGCATTGCGAGGCAGGCCGCCAGGGCCGCCAGGAAACCGGGGTCGGCCGGCGAGGTGACCAGCGTCACCTGGTTGAACGAGTAGTCGGCCGACAGGTGGAACGGCCAGATCAGCAGCCGGAGATACTCGCCCAGGATCTTTACTGCGGTCATCAGCCGCTCCACGGTATCCACCCCGGCCAGCGGGTTGTCGAGGTAGGGTATGACGGCGTTGCCGATCAGTGATCCCATGGTGCGGTGGCGGATGACCAGGTAGCCGGCCAGGGCCGCCAGCGGACCGGCATAGCCGGCCAGGGGCAGACGGGCCAGTTGCCGGCCCAGCGACTCCAGTGTCTGCCAGACCGGTTGCCGGTCGGGAGTGTAAAACTCGTCGTCTTCCGCCGGATCCGTCAGTTCCGGCGGCGGCGCCTTTTTTTGACGCAGCAGGTCGCCGAGCAGCAGTATCGGCAACAGGGCCATGGCGCTGGCGGTGGAGAAGAGGGCCAGCAGGAAAAAACACGTTACCAGCAGGCTCAGGCCAAGCCGGTGCCGCCATCCGCCGGTAAATCCATCCGATCCGTTGTCCCGCGGCGGCCAGGCGGCCAGGTGAACCAGCCAGGCGGCGAAGAGGAACAGGGCGGCCAGCAACTCGGCCCGCCCGCCCACCGCGGATACCGTTTCGGTGTGCACCGGATGGAGGGCGAAGAGCAGGGTGGCGGTCAGGGCGAGCATTCCCCGGGGCAGGAGCCGGCGCAGCGCCAGAAGCAGTAGCAGGCAGATCGTCAGGTGCAGCAGGAGATTGGTCAGGTGGCAGCCGAAGGGTTCGAGACCGCCCAACCGGTGGTTCAGGGCAAAGGAGACCATGGCCAGCGGCTGGTAGCGGTTGCTGCGGTCCTGGTTGCAGTCATCCCAGAACTCTGCGGTGAAGAATGCGCCCGGGGCGGCCGCTCCCTTGAGATAGGGGTTGACCACGATGAGCTCATGGTCGTCCAGGACAAACCCGTTGTCCAGGCTGTTCAGGTAGGGAAGCAGGGCCGCCAGCAGCACCAGGAGCAGCGAGAGGGTGGGCAGCCGGCGGCCGGACGAACGGATGGGTACCACCAATGGCTCGGCAGCCACGGGACTCTGCGCACCCGAAACCGACGCTGCGGCGGTGCGATCTTCTTTTCGCTTCGCCTTGCTCATCAATGGTACTACCGGGGGAAAATGTGTCGTGGAGCTGACCCCGGTATTCTTGCAGGAGGATGGCGTAAAATCAACCACTAGAGTGTTTCCGTGTTCCTCAATGGCGGCGGCATGCGTTGACTCGACATAGGGATTCCGATACAGTCGGCGTCGAACATCCGGATGTGAAAACACCGGAAAACCCGCTGATCATCAGAGGCATCGATGAACGGAAAAACCAATGCCGCCGACTGGGCTGACCGCTTCCGGACACTGGTCAGCGTGGGGTCCACCATCAACTCCTCGCTCAAGCTGGAGCCGACCCTGGCCGCCATCCTCGACTCGGTGACCGAGGCCATGGATTCAGAGGGGGCCTCGATCCTGCTGGTGGAGGACGGGGGAAAGATGCTCCGCGTGGCCGCGGCCACCGGCGCCAAGGCCGAAGAGGCGCGCAAGATCGAGCTGCCCATGGGTGAGGGCATCGCCGGCTGGGTGGCCAGCCGGGGCGAGTCGCTGCTGGTGGGCGACGCGGCCAGCGATGACCGGCACCAGTCCGGGATGAGCGAAGAGGTGGGCCTGGCCTGCCGCTCGATCCTGGCGGTGCCCATCGCCAACCAGGGGCAGGTGATCGGCACTCTCGAAGTGCTCAATCCGCGGTCCAAGCCCAGCTACGAGCGGCCGGACCAGGATTTTCTCGAGGCTCTGGCCACCCAGGTGGCCATCGCCATCCGCAATGTCACCACCTACACCGAGCTGGACCGGGAGAACCGCCAGCTGAAGCGCGAGATCGGCATCGAGCGCGAGGTGGTGGGGGAACACCCGGCGATCCGGAAGGCCCTGGGCCTGGTGAAGCGGGTGGCCCCCTTTGACGTGTCGGTGCTGATCACCGGCGAGAGCGGCACCGGCAAGGAACTCTTTGCCCGGGCGATCCACAACAACGGCACCCGGGCCGACGGGCCCTTCGTCGACGTCAACTGCACCGCCATCCCCGACACGCTGCTGGAGTCGGAGCTCTTCGGCCACGTCAAGGGAGCCTTCACCGGTGCGGTGGCCAACCGCAAGGGCAAGTTCGAGCTGGCTGACGGCGGCACGCTTTTTCTCGACGAGATCGGCGACATGAGTTCCGAGGCCCAGTCAAAGCTGCTCCGGGCCCTCGAGGAACGGAACTTCGTGCCGGTGGGCGCTGAAAAGGCGATCACCGTAGATCTCAGGGTGCTGGCGGCCACCAACCGCGACCTGGAGGCCGAAGCCCGGGCCGGCAACTTCCGTGAGGACCTTTACTACCGTCTGAACGAGTTCCAGATTCACCTGCCGCCGCTCCGCGAGCGGAAGGAGGATGTCCGCGCCCTGGCCATCCACTTCCTCGCCCTCTTCTCCCGCCAGTTCGGCATGGAGCAACTGCGCTGGTCGCCCGAGGCGCTGAACGCTTTAACCGACTGTGCCTGGCCGGGCAATGTGCGTGAACTGCGCAACGCTGTCAAAAGCGCCATCATCCTCGCCGACGGTGACACCGTGGGCCTCGAGGCTCTGCCCCGCTCGGTGCGCGTGGCCCGGGTTGCGGCAGAGACTGCAACCACCGCTGCGGCAACCGGGGAAGACGGCCAGCTGCTCAGCATGGCCGACCTGGAGAAACGGCACCTCGAACGGGTGCTCGAGCAGGTGCAGTGGAACAAGTCCCAGGCCGCGCGGGTGCTCGGCATCTCCCGCCCCACCGTTGATGCGAAGTTGAAGGCGTACGGGATCAAGCAGCAGTAGGTGTCATTGAGGAGCCGTACACCTGTCATTGCGAGGAGCCGCAGGCGACGAAGCAATCTCCTCTTTGTCAAGAAGAGAGATCGCCACGTCGCAGGCTGCGCCTGCTCCTCGCGATGACAGGAGCGATTCACAACCCCCACGTCCCCAGCTTCGCCCGCCGCTGCTTCCAGTAATCTTCCTGGGCTTCTGGGTTGGCCCCTGTTGGGTAGCGTTTCTGTCCCGGCGCGGCGGGTTCGGAGAGCAGCACTTCACCGGTGCTGTAGTCACTCAGCAGCAGGGTGCAACTCGTTTCGTCGAAACGGAAGCCGTGCGTCTTCTTGCCGGGCATGGCCGCGACCAGCCGGCCATTGGCCTCCTTACCCAGATCCCGGGCAAAGACATTCCCCGAGAGGTCGGGAGCGTTGAGCGGCAGGGCCGAGCTGTAGTTGTAGTAGCCGAGGAACCAGGACTCGACAAAGACCAGCCCGTCCTCGATCCCCGCCTCTTTCACCATCTCTGCGAGCCTGGTGTCCACCGTGTTGTACTGCTGCTGGTGGTCGAACTGGCGGTAGCGCATCGGCAGGTAGAGCGCGAGGTTGATCAGCAGCAGGGCCGTCACTCCAAGCACCGTGCGGTTGACCCGTCCGAAGTCCGTTGTGGAACGGCCGGCCAGCGAGCGGAATCCGGCGGTGGTGAGCAGCACCAGCGCCGGCACCATGCCGTAGTAGTAGCGGGCGCCGAAGCCGTAGCCCGGGTTCCAGAAGAGCGAGTACGCCCCGAGATAGGCCAGGCAGACCCCGGCGGCGAGCAGCAGCCAGGGCGGCTTGCGCGGCTCGGCGCGGTCCCGCTCACCGGGCCGGAGCAGCTTGCGGCGGCGCAGAGCGAGGGCGGCCAGGGCCGGCAGCAGGCTGAGGTAGGGCCAACCAAACAGGTCGCTGGAAAGCAGCAAACCCCTTGAGCGCAGGTTGCGCAGGGCGTTTTGCGGGGTATGGCTGAAGTCTTCGCCGTGCTGCCCCGGCTCCACCATGCCGTCGGCGCTGAGGCCAACGGTCTGAGTGGGGAACTTGATGCGGTAGGCCATGGTCCAGAGCGAGCCGGTGTGGGCCGTGTTTTGAAACAGGGTGGCCGCGATAAAGGGAGCGAAGCCGATAGTGATCAGCACGCCCCGCATGATGACCTGCTTGCGCGCTGCGCCCAGGTCGCGATACAGCCTCCACAGCTCGAAGATGACGAACGGCAATGCCAGGGCCGCGGCCGAGAGTGTGCGGACAAAGAACGAGAAGCCCAGGCCAACACCGGCCAGCACCGGGTTCAGTGGGTTCCTGTGGTTATGCGCCCGGGCGTAGAAGTAGAGGAAGACGGCCGTGCCCAGCAGGTTGCTGTTGTGCCCCTGGAACGACGACGACATGAAGATCACGAAGGGCGACAGTAGAAAGAGCAGCCCGGCCAGGGGCGCGGCCTTCTTGCCCAACGCCTCCCCGGCAAAGAGCCCGGTGAGCAGCAGGCTGAAAGCCCCGATCAGCGGGCAGACCAGCCAGGGCACGCCGGCCAGCACGCCCAGGGCCAGCAGCGAGGAGTGGCCCAGGGGATAGATGGCGAACCACTTGCCCTGCCAGACCACCAGCGGGTAGAGCCAGAAGTGCTCCGGCGAGGGCGGGGCCGGCGCAGCCATCATTCCCGAGGCCAGCACCCGGGCCTGGAAGAGATAGCCCGCGGTGTCCCAGACCCGGGGGATCCGTTCGAAGAGCACCGTTGAAAATGTGGCGAAGAGCAATAGCCCGGCCAGGCCGGAAAGGACCAGCCACCGGCGTTTGGACAGTTCCTCGAGCAGCGCGGGCAGGAACTGCTGGCGGCGCAGCCGGCCGCCCCAGGCCCAGGCCGCCAGCAGCAGGGCCGGGGCTACGAGGAAGAGGATGCGCAGCTTCCAGATCCGCACCGCCGGGTTGTGATCCAGATCCACTGTGGACACCTGCACCGGGCCGCTCAAGAGGAAGGCGGCCAGCAGGATCAGCGGCACCACGACCCCCTGGAGCCAGGGGAGGGGCTGCCGTGGTTGCGCGGGATCGTTCACTGGATATACCCCAGACTCTTCAGCCGTTCTTCGGCGGCCGGGGACAACGGTTCCAGACTCTGGTCACCCGGCCGGGTGCCGTCCGCGTCGAAACCGGGGATCACGCCCCGGTAGCTCGGTATCGATTCAATCTCCGGGAGTTCGGTGTCATCATCCCAGATTTCGAGGACGCTGCCGGTGAAGTCGGCGGGCAGCGGCAGGCCCAGCAGCTGGCAGATGGTGGGCGCCACGTCGTAGATGTTGGTCCGTCCCACTTTGCTTTCCGGGCGGATGGCCGGGCCGGAGACCAGCAGGATGCCGTCCGGGGCAAAGAGGTGGGCCCCCGACATGTCGTAGCCTTCCAGCAGCGACCCCAGGGTGATGGTCTGGCCGTCGATGGTGAATGCAGTGTCCGGAGGTAGACCGGGGTTCACCCGGGCCAGGATCTCGGCGGCGCTGTCTTTGGGCCGCGTCTGAACCTCGATAAACAGCGGTGACACGTCAGCATCCGAGCGGATACTTTTCAGCAGCGCCGCCGTCTCGGCCAGCACCCGGTCATAGTCTTCGGGCTTGACCGACCCCAGGGGCTCGCGCCCCTCAACATTGAGGCAGAAGCCCACCTCCCAGGTCAGGGCCTTGTCGCCGTTGGGGAAGGCCGTGGTCCGGCTCCAGTCGATGCTGTCGTCATCCTTGTGCGCCACCAGGCCAAGCTGCTCCAGCAACTGGAGGATGCCCACCGGCCGAAAGAGCGACATGTTGCGATACACGGTCTGGTCCTCGGGGAGCGAGCGGCCGCCCTGGGCCTGGATCGGCTCCATGCCGTGGTCCGAAACGAGGATGAAGGTAGTGCCCGGTTCGGCCCGGGCCACGTATTGGCCCACCAGCCGGTCGTAGTAGCGGTAGTATGCGGCGATCACGCCGCCGAACAGCTCCCGTTCGCCGGCATCCACATCGGGGAAGTTCTCCTGGTCCATGAACTGCCAGAACTTGTGCTGCACGCCGTCCAGCCCCTTGAGAAAGACCAGCGACAGGTCGGGCTGACCCTGCTGGTCGTCGAAGAGCAGGTGCTGGGCCGTGCGGTTGAAGTAGTCGTCCTCGGCGTAACGCCAGCGCAGCACGTCCAGTTCGTGGCGCAGCCAGGGCCGGAGCTGGCCCACCGGGCCCTGGTGCTCCAGGCCGAGCAGCGAGAAGAGTTCCTCGTCGGTCGGCACCTCGAAGTCAAAGCCCTCCAGCGGGAAGTCGGGAAAGCGCACCGCCACCGGGCGGTTCTCCTCGATGCGGTCGGCCAGCACCCGGGAGCGCAGCGGCTGCCAGGGCGACTCGGCCGAATACCAGTTCACCGTCACCGAGCGCAGGCCGTAGTGGTCGGCCACCTGCCACAATGCCGGATAGGTCAGCAGCCTGCCGGTCTCCTGGGAGAAGCGGTAGCTGCCTGGGATGCGGGTGATGGTGAAGTCCCGGCCGTGCATCTCGGCCGGCACGCCGGTGGCCATGGAGGTCCAGATCAGCGGGCTGATGGTGGGGTAGAGGGTCTCCAGGCTGCCGCGGCATCCCCTGCTCGCCCTGCCGGCGATGTTGGGCAGCAGACCGGCATCGATCAGCGGGTCCATCTGCTTCCAGGTGGCGGCGTCCAGACCGAGGACGATCACCTTTCCCCGGGGGCTGTCGGCACAGCCGGCCGAGGCGGCAAGCACCAGCGCCAGCGAGACGAGCAGCAGCAGGGTGACAAAAGTCGGATTTTGGCTGGCTGGAATCCGCTGCCCGCTCATTTCTTGTCCTTCCCGTCCCCGCGCAGACGCCAGGCGCGGAGCACGCTCATCCCCCACTGGACCATGGAGCGCGGCCTGAGGGCGTAGAGCAGGTTGTACTCGGTGTAGCAGGAGGCATTGCACGATTTGCAGTCCGGCTGGGGCAGGTTGCGAAAGGCCTGCTCGAAGCCGACATCGAGAAAGTTCTCCGCCTTCACCCCGTCAATGAGCAGCGAGCAGGGGAAGATCCGGCCGTCAACGTCCACGTTGCAGAAGAGCTCGCCGGCCCGGCACTTCAGCTTTCCCGCCGTCTCGGTGGACTGCGGCGCTCCGTAGTCCTGCCAGCCCCGCACGTGCTCGAGATAGGGGATGGTGGAGACGATGGGCGCCCCGGCCTTCTTCAGCTCGATCAGCTTCTCGATGGCCGCCTTGTATTCGTGGTGCTCGGGCAGCAGCTTCTCGCGGTTGCGGCCCATCAACTCGCTGTGGTGCAGCAGCTGGAACGATGCGAGGAAGCCGTGCTCCCGGGCCAGGCTCACGATGTAGTCGATGTCGCCGAGGTTGTGGCGGGTGAGCACGGTGATGGTCCAGAGCGGGATCCGGCCGGCGGCGGCCTTGATCCCGGCCAGCGCCTTGTCGAAACTGCCCGGCTGGCGGTTGGCGTCGTGGTTCTCTTTCCGTCCGTCCAGCGAGACCACCAGGTGGTCGAGGTTGATGATCTCGTCGATCTTCTTCGGCAGCAGGTAGCCGTTGCTGTCCAGTGAGACGTAGAACCCGCATTCCTTGGCGAAGTCCACGATCCGGCCGATGTCCTTGCGCATCAGCGGCTCGCCGCCCCAGAGGCCCAGGCGTTTGGTCCCGGCCTTTTTCATCTGGCGGAAGAGGTCGAAGATCTGCTCGGTGGCCAGGTCGGCCTGGGGCCGCTCCGGGATCTGGCAGTAGGTGCAGCGGGAGGGGCAGCGGTTGGTCACCCCGAACATCACGTTCACCGGCACCCGCCGGCCAAAGAAGTTGGCCCCCAGGGCGGCCCGGATCATCTGCAGCCCGATCTTGACGTTTCTGGCTGTTGACATGCTACTCGGCTTGCTGTTCGTTGAAATATTTCGACGGTGCGAAGCGCACAATGACGATTCTGCCCCCATCGCCTCTCCAGACCGGTTCGAGAAAGGCCGGCGCCGGTTCCCGGAGCCGGATCCGCTCACCGTCCGTTTCCCAGAATAGTTTCAGCCCGGGACGCCAGTTGACGCTCCGGGCCGAGACCACCAGGTATTCTACGTTGAAGCGCAGGGCCGTTTCAAAGGTGTCCTCCAACGGTCCGTAGGGGATGACCACCGTGGGACGGTCGTAGCGGTAGATCAGGTTGCTCACCGTGGGCAGGTCCATGATCACCGTGGCCGGGACGGTGTTGGCGGCGATCCAGTCCGCGGCGGCAGCCACCCGCACGGCTTCTTCCCGGTCGTCAAAGGCCAGGGTCAGGCCCAGCGGGCGGACAAAGGTGGCCAGCAGGAGCAGCAGCAACAGGCCCAGCAGGATCGGCGACCGTCCGGGCCGGGGCAGGGTTGGCCGGGGCGGGGCGCCGCTGTCCAGGGGCCGTTCGGTATCCTCCAGCCCGGCCAGCACCAGGGCGCCCCGGGCAGCGGCCAGGTAGAGCAGCAGGTAGAAGGGGAGGAAGTAGCGCAGCTCGCCCCTCACATACCAGGAGACGGTGAGGAAGTGCAGGCCGAAGGCGGCCAGGGGCAAAGCGTGGAAGCGCCACCAGGGGGCCGGTCGCCGCACTCCCCAGCGCCAGGCCGCCAGGGCCAGCAGCAGGAACACCGCCATCCCGCCCTGGCGCGCCGCTTCCGAGCGGAAGAGGTTGCCGCTGACAAAGGCATCGAGACTGCGGAACGCCCCCCTCGACCAGCGCACCACGGCGTGGCCAAGGCTATGTTCCGAGAACCATGCACCCAGAGAGGGCGCGTCATCGCGCAACGACGCCACTTCATCGGGCACGTCCACAGCCATCAGGTACGAATTGTGGGTGTGGAAGGGGCTGCCGAAGACCAGGGCATTGCGTACCATCCACGAGGTGGCCACCGCCAGAAAGCCCACCAGGGCCAGGCAGGCCAGCCCCATGGCCACTTTGTTGCGCTGTTTCTTCCAGGCCGGCACGCTGGAAATCACCAGCGGGATACTCAACGCCAGGGCCGCGGTGAGCAGCAGGCCGTTGGGCCGGGCCAGCCAGGCCATGCCGGCCACAGCGCCCATCACCAGGAAGGGCAGGGCCCTGCTCTTCCCGTTGGGGGACGCTGATTCACAGGCGGCCCACCAGCGATACCAGAGCAGCAGCAGCAGGATGAAACCGAGCTGGAAGAAGACCTGGTCCTCCACCATCGAGCCAAACCAGACCTGGGCCGGGGAGAGGGCGGTGAACAGGGCGGCCAGCAGGCCAGTGCGGGCGCCGTAGAGCCGGCGGCCCAGGAAATAGACCATGGGGATCAGCAACAGCCCGCAACCCAGGACCAGCCACTGGGCCGCGGTGTGGCTCGGCCCGGTGATGAGGAAGAGCAGGGCCACCAGCAGCGGCAACAGCGGTTGGCGATTTCCTTCCGGGATGGGGAATCCCCGGTGCTGATCGAAGAAGAGCCACATGCGGTTGGTGGTGTAGCCCTTGCCCTGGTTGATGTGGGCGGCGACTTCAAGGGTGGTGGCCGCGCCGTCGGCCGCGGGCAGGTGATGGCGGACCAGGGAGACGGAACGCAGGCCAAAGCCCAGGGCGATGATGATCAGCAGGATCGCCAGACGCCGGATGCGACGGCTATCATCCGGACGCTGGACGTCATCACGTTTTTCTGACTGGTTGGCGTTGGTCATGGTTTGAACTGCGGTCCGTATCGTGTTTTGAGAATCCGGTTGCGGCGCCGCCGCCCGGTGAGTATGTAGTACCAGATCAGATACCAGAGCTTGGCCCCCAAAGAAAAGAAGGTCAGCAGCCCGCCGCTGAAGATCTTTCCCGCTCCGGGGGCGTGGCGCAGGCGTCCTTCGATTTTGGCGACGAAGTTTTCCTTCGGTGGCTGGAAGTTCAGGTTAACCTCCGCGGGGTCGAGGCCGGGGTAGCGGATCTCGTCCATCCGGCCAAGCCCCTTGTTGTGACAGAGCACGATGTGCTCGATCTTCCGCGGGTCAAAGCCCATCACCCGCGCGGCCGCCGTGTCCAGGGCCACCGGGTCGGCCGAGCCCAGCAGCAGGTCGCAGACCCGGGGGACGCCCGACTTCGGTCCGTCCCCCTCCATCCCCACTGTGCCGTCCATCAGCGAGAGGGCCGGCTGCACCTCGGCATTGACCAGGCAGATGTACTCCGAAAGCTGATCGTGGAAATTGTGCCGGGCGTCTTCGAGGCAGCCGTACTGGTTTTTCAGCGCCCCGGTGAGCATGCAGCGAAAGTGGGTCTTGAGCACCGGCAAAGTGATGGTGGTCACGTTTCTCAGAAACTCGGGATACTTGAAGCGGAAGGTCTCGCCGTTCAGCTCCCGCTCCACGACTTCGTAGTAGCCGCTGGAGAGGTTATGGAACTTCAGCCCGTACTTCTCCACGATGGGGCCGAGACCGGAGCGCCTGAAGGCGGTGGCCACCTTGATCAGCACCTGGTCCGCGTCGGTGAGATAGATGGTGCCCATCCGCTCCCGGATGGTCTGCACCACGCCCTCCACCACCCAGGGGGAGGTGTTGGAGCCGGGCATCAGCATGTCGTGGGTCAGGTTGACCTTGAGGGCCACGTCGGCCCCTTCGGGGATGCGGGATTCCCAGTCCATGGCCTCCAGCAACTCGCGCACCGAATCCTGGACCGAAGGGCCCACCCGGTGGATGACCACGTCAGCCGGTACCACGTCTGTGCCGGATTTCTGCTCCACGGATTTTGATCCTTTTCATACTGTGCTGCGGGTTCGCCGTGTTCCGTGAGGAATTATAGAAGATGGGCTGAGGAGTGGCAATTGACCTCACAGCGGCACTGGTTCAAGATGTGGGCACAGACCATCCCGGATCGCCTGTGGATTTCAATGAAGCGCGACGGAGGGCCGAGTGAGCGAATACTACCAGAGCGACCAGAGCAGCCAGAGAAATCAGGGTGACGAGAACACGGATCAGGACTCCGCACTCGTTCCCCAGTGGCAACCCGCGGAGCCCGTGGTACAGGTACCCGTGACGCCCGTGGAGCCACCGGATCAGAAGGTCCCCGGCTTTGCCCAGATGTTTCTGGTCATGTTTCTGTTTCTCATCGTGTCGGGTTTCATCAGCGGCATTATTGCCGTGGTCTACGTTATCTGGGGCATGTTTACCGGAGCGGATATGACCGAGATGGGCGAGGGGCAGGGCACGGCCCTGCTATGGGCCACGGCGGTGGGCAATACCATCGGCGCCCTGGCCTGCCTGCTCATCGGCAAGGTCTGGTCCGGGCGTCCCTGGTCCGAGATCCTGCCTTTCAAGCGGTTCAATCTCTGGTCGCTGCTGCCCCTGACCGTGGCCTGCGTCGGGCTGTCGATCCTGCTCTCCGAGGTGGACAACCTGTTGCAGTACGTCATGCCCATGCCGCAGTTCCTGCTGGAGATGATGGCCGACATGGTCATGTCCGGGTTCCTCTCCTTCATCCTGCTGGTGCTGGTCGCTCCCTGGACCGAGGAGCTGATCTTCCGCGGGTTCGTTCTCAACGGCTTTCTCAAACGCTACAAGCCGCGGAATGCCGTGATCCTCTCGGCCCTCGGTTTTTCGATCCTGCACCTCAACCCCTACCAGCTTATCGGCACCTTTGTGCTCGGCGTGCTGCTGGGTTGGGTACGTCTGAAAACAGGGTCGCTGTGGCCCTGTATTTTCCTCCACGCGGTGTTCAACGGCTTCGTCTTCTTCGTCCTGATGCTCCCGGTGGAGATCCCGGGGTACAACCTCAGCGGTGTGCAGAGCTTTCAGCCATGGTGGTTCAACGCCGCCGGGGCTGTGTTGGTTCTGGTTGGGGGCTGTGCGGCCTTGCGCCTGATGCGGGAAAAACCCCGGACCGACGCGGTTCAGGTGCGTTGGTGACGTGACTGGCGGCAGTTGTGGAAGGCGATCACCAGGGCGAAGAGCAGCACCACCATCACCCACTCGTGGGGCGCCGGCGTGGCGCCGTCACCGGTAATGGCACCGTCGCCCGGACCAGCTTCAACCGGACTGGTGGAGAGGGTCACCAGCAGGGCGGACACCAGCAGCAGTGCGGCGCAGCTGGCAAAGAGTTTGAGCGGTCCGATCATGGTCCTTGTCCTCCCGGTGTGATGTTTTTCGTATCGGAATACCGGGAGGATTTCTTGATCCGAACCTACTCGAAAACCTCGAAAATTTCGTTGCGGTCCAGCTCCAGTTGAAGCTGGAGAGCTTCGGCCCGCAGAGCGTGAAAATAAGCCTCGCCCGTTGTCCCGCCGAAACGTTCAGCCAGCACCCTGATCCGGTCTCCCACCAGTTGCTGCACTTCGGGGAGCAGGCGGATGGTGATCATCCGCTCCCCGTGGTAGAAACTGGCCGCCGCGGCCGGCCCCCGGGCGCCGGGGTCGTCAACTTCCTCGTCAACGTAGAGCGGCGGCAGCAGCAGGGCGCTGGTGGAAGAGAGCAGCAGGCCCCGTCCGGGGGTGGCGCCGGTGCTCACGATCAAGCCGTCCTGCAAACAGCTCAGCGGCGGTTGTGACCCGCAGTGGGGTGCCAGCTCCACCGACTCCCGGGGAGCGCCCAGGATTTCCAGGGCCCGGATGCCCATCTTCACGCCGATTGTCGAATAGAGTCCCAAGTGGCCGTGAATCTCCCCGGCCAGCACCGACCAGCGCCACTCCTCCATTCCGTGGGCTTCGACGATTTTCTGCACCATGGGCGCCACGTCCTCGCGGTACCCACTCGCCTCC
>JAQAZP010000236.1:0-16547 GCA_032127265.1 Acidobacteriota bacterium | reverse complement strand
AGCATCTGGGTAAACCCGCTGGGAGATTGGGCCAGTTGAGCGGAAAAGAGCCGGCCGATGGCCGCGGCTTTCTGCTCCAGCTTCGGATCGGCGGTGATCCGGCCCAGCCGGATGAGGTTCATCATCGCCACCGAGTTGCCGGAGGGAACGGCGCCGTCATAGCCCTCCTTCTGCCGGACGATGAGCTGTTCCGCATCGTCGGCGGTGGTGAAGAGCCCGCCGGCCTTCTCGTCCCAGACGGGGTAGAGCATCTGCAGGTTCAGCTGGAGCGCCTATTCGAGATACGCCGAGTCGAATGACGATTCATACAACTCGATCAAACCCCAGATGAAGAAGGCATAGTCGTCGATCCCGCCGTCGATCCCGGCCGAGCCATCACGGTAGCGGTGGAGCAGCCGGCCATTCTTCGTCCGCATCTTCTCGCGATTGAAACGGATGGCCTTCTCCGCCGCGGCCAGACAGCCCGGCTCGTCAATGACCCTCGCCGCCCGGGCCAGCGCGGCGATCATCAGGCCGTTCCAGTCGGTGAGCACCTTGTCGTCCTTGTAGGGGTGTACCCGCTTTTCACGGGCGTCGAACAGCGTGATCAGAGACGGCTCCAGCTTTTTGCGAAGCTTTTCTTCATCCAGTCCAAGACGGGCGGCGTTCTGCTCCATGCTGCCGGTGAGGTGGAGGATGTTGGCCCCGTGGCCCCCATCCTCGAAATTGCCCCCATCCTTGACGTTGAAGAGGTCGATGACCAGCTTTGCCTCGGCTTCGGGCAACCGCGTGCGGATCTCTTCCGCGGTCCAGAGATAGAACTTTCCTTCAACGCCCTCGCTGTCCGCGTCCTCGGCGGAATAAAAAGCGCCTTCAGCGGAGGTCATGTCGCGAATGACGTAGGTGAAGATCTCCTCGGCCACCTGGCGGTACTCGATTTTTCCGGTGGCCTGGTGGGTTTCGATCAAGGCCAGGGCAATCATCGCCTGGTCGTAGAGCATCTTTTCGAAATGGGGGGCGAACCACCGCTCGTCGGTGGAATAGCGGTGGAACCCGAATCCCAGGTGGTCGTATACCCCCCCCCGACGCATGGCCTGGAGGGTTTTCTCCACCATCTCCAGCGCCCTGGCGTCACCACTGCGCTTCCAGTGGCGCAGACAGAGCAGCAGCTGGTGCGGCGTGGGAAACTTCGGCGCCTGGCCGAACCCGCCGTGACGGTCGTCGAAGCTGCGCTCCAGCAGGCCGAAGGCCGCCTTGACCTCCGTGGCACCCGGGCCGTCCCCCGGGGTCATCGCCGAACTGCGGCCCAGCACCGAAGTGATTTCGTCCGCGCTCTTGAGCAGCTCCTCGCGGCGGCTTTTCCAGGCCTCGGCCAGTTGGGGGAGCATGTCCATCATCCCCGGACGGCCGGACATACTCTGCTTGGGGAAATAGGTGCCGGCGTAAAAAGGCTTCTTGTCCGGGGTCATGATCACGGTCAGCGGCCAGCCGCCCGAACCGGTGAGCATCTGGCAGACGGTCATGTAGACCCCGTCGATGTCCGGCCGCTCTTCCCGGTCGACCTTGATCGAGACGAAGTGTTCGTTGAGCAGCGCCGCCACGTCGGCGTCTTCGAAGGACTCGCGCTCCATCACGTGACACCAGTGGCAGGTGCTGTAACCGATGGAAAGAAAGACCGGCTTGTCCTCTCTGCGCGCCTTCTCGAAGGCCTCCTCGCCCCAGGGATACCAGTCGACCGGGTTGTGGGCGTGCTGGAGGAGGTAGGGGCTCTTCTCGGTGATCAACCGGTTGCTCATGGTTTCCTTTCCGGGCGGGCGCTCCGACAGTCCGGCAGAGTCCGCCGGACCGGAACAGGACACAACGAGGAGCAATACCAGGGGGATCCTCGTCAGAAGCTGCATTCTTCGCTTTATCATGTGAAGTGGTTCAAAAACCTCGTCTGTGGTTCAGGGGCAAGGCGCGCGTCGATGGTGAAGCGGAGCCTGCTCTTATTGCAGGTGAGCATTTCCCATCGACGCGCAACGCCGCACCTGGGCCTCAGACGAGGTTTTGGGGCCGCTTCTAGCCTGGGTATTTCGAATCGATGTATTCCTTCAGGTGGCGGTTTTCGTACTCGCTGGCCTTCTTCTGGTGCTTGACCACATCGCCCATGGAGATGATCCCCACCAACCGCTTCTTCTCCAGGATCGGCAGGTGGCGGATACGGTTCTCGGACATCAGGTTCTCCACCGCGTCCAGCTCGTCCTCCGGTTCGCCGATGAAGAGATCTCTGGTCATCACTTCTCTCACCGGCGTACTCTTCAACACCTCGTATTTCGAGTAGCTGACATTGAGGATGTCCCGCTCGGTGAGGATCCCGACGATGGCCCCCGACTGGTCCAGGGCCAGGAGACCGCCGATCCGGTTTTTCACCAGGACCTCCATGGCCTCGTAGACCGTCTTTTCATCGTGAATGGTGACTACTTCAGGTCCCTTGGTTTTCAGTATGTCCTTGACTTTCATCGTCCTCACCTCCGCTGCAGGAAATGCTCCTCCTGATGTCGACTAACTCCGCTGCTTCTTCAGTTCAGCCAGCACCTCTTCGGCGTGTCCTTTGGCCTTGACGTTGGGCCAGACTTTTGCCACCTTGCCTGCCGGGTCGATGAGCACCGTGCTCCGCGCCACGCCCATGTACTCCCGGCCGTAGTTCTTTTTCAACATCCAGGCGCCGTAGGCCTCCAGCGCCGTGTGTTCGGGGTCGCTGAGCAGGGTCACCTTCAGGTCGTGCTTTTCTCTGAAATTCCTGTGACTGGCCGTCTTGTCCGGGCTTACCCCCAGCACCACCGCATCGAGCTTTTCGAACTTCTTCAGCGCCGCCGTGAACTCGGCGGCTTCGATGGTTCACCCGGAGGTGTTGTCCTTGGGGTAGAAAAAGAGCACCACCCACTGGCCCTCGAACTGCGAGAGCCTCACCAGTTCGTCATCCTGGTTCATCAGCTTGAGGGCCGGCGCTTTCATTTTCGGTTCCAGCATTTCCCCCTGATCCTCCCTCATCGGATATGAGTGCGATTGATCACCCGGCCCCGAAACATCACCAAGACAATAAGCCACTACAATAGTAGATAATTATTGCAGGTACTGTGCCATGTGGGCAAGGAAAGATCAAAATTAACTATACCCAGCATATAGACGACCTCCCGCATCGGGGAGCAGATGGCGGGTCGCATCCGAAATGAATATGAGACACTTTCCCGTCTCAGCCGGGCAAAATGAGACCCCCCAAGAGACATTGCAGGAAATGGGAGGGCAAATTCCGGCTAAGCGACCTGTCGATGGCATTCACGCAAGTGTGCGAAAAAAACCGGCAGGGATACCGCGGCCGGGCGCAGGCCGGAACGCAGAGGGAGCGCGAACCCGGAGACCGGGAGCGAAGACGGAACTGGCCCTTCCCCTAAAACCCCCACTCGGTAAAGAACATGATCTTGGTCACGTCCTGGGAGAACTCGTCCGCATCGTAGATGGCGGCCTTGAGGGCAAAGACCTGTTTCCAGGAACTTTTCCAGCTGGCAAGGACGTCGAACTCGTTGCCGTAGTTCGCACCCCCCGAGTCTGCCTTGAACCAGTGGCAGGTTCCCTTGAGACCGAAGGCGCCGTAACCGCCGCCCAGGGTGATGTAGGTGTCGGCCAGGCCGTATTCGGGTGTATTGAGGAACCGGTCAGCCCACCCGTTCCACTTGTGCAGGGTGGCCAGCGGCGTGGAGAAACTCCCGTCCTCGGGGCTCCCGCCCAGCACCTCGTGACCGAGGGTGAAGGAAAAGGCCTTTGTGTACCCGAACCCGCCTTCCAGACGGTAGTAGTTGGCATCGACACTGTACGGGTTGTTGCCGGCGTCACCCTGTCTGGCATATTCGAAATCGTAGTTGATCTTCCAGTTCTCGTCAGCGTTCCAGTCGCCGTCCAGCCGGCCGCCAAAGGTCCCGGTGGAGGCGCCGTAATCGGCCTCCCGGTCGTAGTCGAGCATGTAGTAGTAGAGTGTGAAGTCGGCGTAGGGGCAGCCGGAAACCTTGGCGTTGAAGAAGTGGCTGTTCATCCGCTTGTTGTCACCAAAGATCCGGTTGGCATTGGCCATGTAGATGTAGGTCAGCCTGGTGTGGGGAATCGACTCGTTGCCGATGGAGAAGGCGTCGAATGACTGGTGGTTCTGCCGCCAGCCGACATTGCCCACGAAACGCTGGTTGTCCAGCAGGATCTCGTCCCGGCCCGCCCGCAGGATGGTGCCGGGGATGAGCGTGAAATTCAGGTAGGCCTGGTTGACCTCGGTGATCGCCGGGTCGGCCACCACCGGCCGGTCGTCCATACCGTTCCAGAGGCTGCCCGCCCCCTTGTTGTCGTACAGGTCGTCGCCCACAACGGTGACGTTCTCCGCCTCGATAAAGGCGCTGAGGCCGTGGAACGGCAGGGTGCGGTAGCCGAGGGCGGTACGCAGGGTGGAGGCGTGGGCATCCTTGTCCGGCCGCAGGTCGTCGACCACGTTTTCGTAGCGGTAGCGCAGGTTGAGTGAAACCGTTCCCTCCTTCAGCGCCTCCAGCAGGTTGGCCGCCTCGGCCTTCTTTTCCTCCTTCTTCTCCTCCCCGGCCAGAGCCGCGGGGGCAGCAAAAAGGACAATCAGCAAAAGCGTCAGCAGCCGGCGGAAGGCAGGCATGGTCAGTATCATTCTCATGGACGTCTCCCTGGAAAGAAGAGGAGGCCGGACGATTCGGTCGAGACGGCCGGCCGCCCCCGCGTCTACTGGGCGTATCGTTTCTTGAACTCCTCGGCGGCCCGTTTTCGCGCTGCCGCTTCACCCACGCTCATCTCGCCGAGGAACCAGCGGTGCATCTCGCTGGACAGCACCTCGTGGAGCTGCTGCTCCACCTGCCGGGCCGCGAGGGCTTTTTCGCCCCCCAGCGCCTTGTTGTGCTCGATGACTTCCTCGAGCTGGGGCACGAACTCGTGGTAAAAGCGGTGGGCCACCTCGAACATCCCGTGCCACTGGGTGTAGTCGGGGCCCATCATCGCCGCCCCGTGGCGCGCCCGCCGGCCCTCGTGGTGCCAGAGGAGGAAGTAGGTGAACTCGATCTCGTCGTCGAAGTTTACGTCGTTGGAGAAGAGCCCGGCCTCCCGGGCCATCTTGAACAGCTCGGTGGACGGACGGCCGAACTTGTCGTTGTAGAGATTCACCAGGTTGTCGAACTGGGTGTAGAAGTTGCCCACCCACTCCGGGCCGTGGCAGGACGTGCAGACCTCCTGCATGTCCGCCCGCCGGTCCTGCCAGTTTTTGACCGTCTTGCCCTGCTGCAGCGCCGCGGCATCGATCTTCTCCGAGACCGGCGGCCGGAGGGTCCAGCTGATCCGGTCGCCCACATCGTGGGTCACCGGCTGGGTTTTCGTCGCGCCCATGTGGCAGGACGAGCAGGTGGGACCCTGCTCGTAGTCGCGGCCGGGGATCCACTCCGGCTCAGCCATCCTGCCGGCGTAACGCTCCCGGTTGGCGGCAAAGGCGATGCCGTGCTTCGACTCGGTGTAGACCTCCATCTGCGGGTGGTCCGGGCCGAGGTGGCAGCGGCCGCAGTTCTCGGGCTGGCGGGCCTGGGCCAGGGAGAAGTTGTGCCGCTGGTGGCAGGCGGAGCAGGAGCCCTTGGAGCCGTCCGGGTTGAGCCGGCCCACGCCCGTGTTGGGCCAGGTGGCCGGGTCGAGCTTGCCGTCGGCCAGCACCCTGACCTCCGAGCCATGGCACTGCAGGCAGCCCGAGACCGCCACCGCCGAGGCCTGGGTCTTCTCACCCTCCGCGGAGAAGGCCGTGAAGCCCTCCACCACCTCGGCCAGCACGTTGTCCAGGCTGCCCAGGATCTTGCCCGCGTCAGCATGGTGGCTGTCCTGGAACTCGTCGTATTCCTGCTCGTGGCAGTTGGCGCAGTCTTTCGGTGAAACGATGGTGGCGATGATCGCCCCCTGGTGCTCGTACGCGTCGATGTCGTTTTTGTCCGCCTCATGGCAATCGAGACATCCGATGTCGGAATCGAAGTGCTTGCTCTCCTTCCACTGTCCTACGATTCCGGGGCTTTCCACCTGGTGGCATTCCACACAGCTCTGGTTGTCCGAGGTGACGGCGGCCTCCGGAGCGGCCATCACGCCCTGTTGCCCACCCCCAACGAGGAGCACCAGGAGCAGCGAACCAGGAAAAATGAAGGGGAGCCTGCCGACGACTTTTTTTGTCTCCAGAAACATTGTTTCGTGTCCTCTCTGCTTGCGGCGATCCCCGGCGGGGCGGCCCGGATCGCCATGTTGGATAGCTGATATGATGAGCGAGAACCTCCCGCATGGTGAGGGCCGGCACCTGAATGATGTTGTCCGGGATTCACCCGGCCACGTAGCACTTCTCGTCCGGCCCTACTTTTTGTATGGGGGCAAAATCGGCCAGGGAGGTGGATGACAATTCCCCCTCCACCAGCCGCGATACTTTCTCTCGCAGTTCCTTGAGCCTGCACTCGATCCCGTGGCAGAGCTGCTCGCCCAGCAGACAGCTGTCCGGTTTCGGCGGTGGGTCCACGGCCCGGATCACTTCGAGAAGCGTCACTTTCCGCGGGTCCCCGGCCAGGGCGAACCCGCCCCTGGCGCCACGGGTTGAATGCACCAGGCCCTGGCGGGCCAGTTCCTGGAGCACCTTGCTCAGGTGAGAAGGAGATACTCCGATTATCTCAGCGATCTGGGTGGCGGATACGGTGGTCGCTTTGTCCAGGCCGGCAAGGTAGACCAGAGCGTGGACGGCGATGTTGGCGGCAACGGAAAAGTTGAGCATCTGGATCACCCTGAAAGACTATTCGGAATTCGGATTCTTAATAACGTATTCCGAGGTAAATGTCAACCATTTCGATAGGAGTTGTTTGAATATTTGTCATATGGCGGAGATGGTGTCACTGTGCCAATCGGGATCAGGCTCGCCACTCTCCCCTGAAATGTCAAAATCGATTAGAATAGCGTGGATAGCATGAAAATCGGCCTGGAGGCCCGGGGGAGCGCGCCCGCCCCGGGTTCAGCCGAACGAGGCGCACAGGAGCGGCAGCACCACATGAAGCGAGCGACAATCATTCTTCTCACCACCGTCCTGATGCTGGCGGCCATCGTCCAACCACCAGCAACAGCCTGTACCAACTTCCTGATTTCGAAGGGAGCCAGCGCCGACGGGTCGACCATGATCACCTACGCCGCCGACTCGCACGTGCTCTACGGCGAGCTCTATTTCACACCGGCGGGCAGGCACGCCCCGGGCACCATGCTCGACGTCTACGAGTGGGACACCGGCAAGTACCTGGGCCAGATCGCCCAGGCGCCCGAAACCTACACCGTGGTGGGCAACATCAACGAACACCAGGTGGCCGTCGGTGAAACCACCTGGGGCGGACGGCCCGAGCTGCACGACCCCGAGGCCGTCATCGACTACGGCAGCATGATGTATATCGGCATGCAGCGGGCGAAGACGGCTCGCGAGGCGATCGAGGTGATGACCGGACTGGTGGCCGAGTACGGCTACTACAGTTCAGGTGAAACCATCTCCATCTCCGACCCCAACGAAGTCTGGATCATGGACATCATCGGCAAGGGCCCGGGGAACAAGGGCGCGGTCTGGGTGGCGCGGAAGGTGCCTGACGGCTACATCACCGCCCACGCCAACGCGGCGCGGGTCCGCCAGTTCCCGCAGAACGACCCCGACACCCTCTTCGCCCCGGACACCATCTCATTCGCCCGGGACAAGGGCTGGTTCGACGGCGCCGACGCCGACTTCAACTTCGCCGACACCTACGCCCCGCCCGACTACGGCGCGGTCCGCTTCTGCGATGCCCGGGTCTGGTGCATGTTCAACCGTGCCCGCCCCTCGGACCAGATCCCCAGCGACTGGGTCACCGGACAGGACGGGGCCGAGCCGCTGCCGCTCTGGATCAAGCCGGACAAAAAACTCACCGTGGCCGATGTGCTGGGCTACATGCGGGACCACTTCGAGGGCACCGAACTGGACATGACTGCCGACATCGGCGCCGGGCCCTACGAGCTGCCCTACCGCTGGCGGCCGCTGGTCTGGCCGGCCGGCGACAAGATGTATTTCAACGAACGGGCCACCTCGACCCAGCAGACCGGCTTTTCCTTCCTGGCCCAGGGCCGTTCCTGGCTGCCCGACCCCATCGGCGGCATCCTCTGGTTCAGCGTGGACGACGCCTTCAGCACGGTCTACTTCCCGGTCTACTGCGGCGTCACCGCGGTGCCCTACAACTTCGCCGTGGGCACCGGCTCCTGGACCGAGTTCTCCTGGGACTCGGCCTTCTGGGTCTTCAACTGGGTCTCCAACTACGCCTACCTGCGCTACAACGTGATGATCAGGGACATCCAGGTGGTGCAGGGGCAGCTGGAGGGAAAGTTCATGGCAGAAGTGCCGGAAGTGGACGCCGCGGCCATGGCGCTTTACCAGCAGGCGCCGAAACTGGCCCGCGACTACCTGACCAGCTACACCGTCGGCACCGGCGAGGCGCTGGTGCAGCGCTGGCAGAAACTGGGCGAAGACCTGCTCTTCAAATACCTCGACGGCAACACCAAGGACGCCCAGGGCAACGTGACCCACACCGGCTACCCCGAGTCGTGGTATCAGAAGCTGGCCGAAGCCACCGGCAGCAGGCTGGAGATGATCCAGCTGGCCCCGGAAAAGGAAGCGGCGGAGAAAGCCGAGGCCGAGGCCAAGGCCCGGCGTGAAGGAATCCGCGCAGCGATCTACACCCTGCTCGAGTCGAGGGGCATCGCAGCCGATGCCGCGGCAAAGGAGAAGATCGACACCACCGAGGACCTGGAGAAGCTGGGCAAGGCGCTGGTCAACGCGGCCACCGCCGATGACGCCGCCAACCTGGTCCCCGAAGGCCCGTCTACCCCGGTCAATTCACACTGAGCCTTCTGCCAGATCCGATCCCGAATAACAGCGGGCCCCCTGGTGAACACACCTGGGGGCCTTCTTTTTTTTCAATCCGTTTCATTGTGGTGGTGGTTATATTCATATAATATCAGTAGTATACATAGCGATTTCATTCCGCTGACAGTTGAAACACCGAGGATGGCTCGCCATGACCATCTCCGCAGGAACGCATCTCGGGCCCTACGAAATCGTCGAACTGCTCGGCGCGGGCGGCATGGGCGAGGTCTATCGCGCCAAAGACCCTAGACTGGGGCGTGACGTGGCAATCAAGGTCCTGCCGGAATCGATGGCACGTGACCGGGAGCGCGTATTGCGCTTCGAGCGGGAAGCAAAGCTGCTGGCCTCGCTCAATCACTCGAACATTGCGCAGATCTTCGGGTTCGAGGAATCAAACAATCAGAAGTTTCTCGTCCTCGAGTACGTGGAAGGAGAAACCCTGGCGGCCCGCCTGAAACGTGGTCCTCTACCGGTTGATGAAGCGCTGGAGCTGGGACGGCAGGTTGCCAAGGCACTCGCGGCAGCCCATGGAAAGGGCGTGATCCACCGCGACCTGAAGCCGGGGAATGTGATGATAACCTCCGGTGGCAAGGTTAAGGTCCTCGACTTCGGCCTGGCCTGCGCGATGACGTCTGATTGCGCACCCACAAAAACTGAACCTGATTCGCCGACCATGACCGACCTCTCGCCGGCAATTACCGCTGACTTCACACGCCCCGGCGTGGTCATCGGAACCGCGGCGTATATGTCGCCGGAGCAGGCCCGCGGCCGGCAGGTGGACAAGCGGACGGACAACTGGTCTTTCGGCGTGCTCCTCTACGAATGCCTGACTGGGCAGTCGCTCTTTGGTGGCGAGACCGCCACCGATACCATGGGTGCGATCCTCCACCGCGAGCCGGACTGGTCCGTCCTGCCCCCCGGGACGCCGCCCACCGTTCGACTTCTGCTCCGGCGTTGCCTGCAGAAGGACCGCAACCGGCGGCTGCACGACATCGCCGATGCGCGGGTGGAGCTGGAGGAAGTGATCGCTGATCCGACCAATTCAGCTCTGGGCCTGGCTGTTGCCGCACCGGGAGCCAGGAAAGAGAAACCCCTGGCATCGTTCATCCCGACGATCCTTGCTGCCGTGGCGATTGCCTTGATCGCGGCCTTCGCCACCTGGCAATTTATACCGCACCCCACGCCGCAAAAACCCGTGCTCCGGAAACTGGAGATTCAGGTGCCCGGTCTTCAGCCGGACGAGCGCCTCCGTCCTCTCATCTCCCCCGATGGGACCCGAATTGTCTATGTCGCCAAAAACCGCCTCTGGGTCAGATCACTCGACGATCTCGAGGCGATCGAGTTGGCCGGAACCGATGACGCCAGCTCACCGTTCTGGTCTCCCGACAGTTCTCAGGTGGGATTTCACGATGGATCCCGCCTGTGGCGGTTGCCGGTGACCGGCGGCACCCGAAGCCTGATCTGCATCACCCCCCAGAGCATTTCCGAATGGGGCGGCGTTGCCTGGACGGCCGACAACCGCATCCTGTTTACCACGGCCCTGGGCGGCCCGTTCTGGGAGGTCCCTGCAGGCGGGGGCGAACCGAAGGCGGTTCTGAGCCCCGACCCCGATCTGGTTCGGGATTTCCACTTCGCCAGCGAGTTGCCTGACAACGCCGGTACTTTGAGCGTCATGCACAAGTCCAAGGGAGGGGGGGACATAGCGGATACCATCGTCCTGGTCAAAAACGGTTCTTTCGAAACACTGTTGGAGCACCCGGGCGAGGAATTGTACGCACCGGTCTATGCCAACGGTCACATCATCTACGGCAGGGCCCAAACCACGGGCATGATCTGGGCGGCACCGTTCACGCTGGAATCCCTCGAAGTGACCGGGCCGTCTTTTCTGGTGGCAGAATCGGCCGAACTGCCGAGCGTGTCGCGGGACGGTACTCTCGTTTATTCAGCGAGCACCTATCTGGGTATCGGCCAGCTGGTTTGGCTTGACCGAACCGGCGCCGACATCGAGGTGATCGGCCAACCGCAGGAAGGGCTGATGTGGACGGTGCTGTCGCCGGACAATACGAAGGTGGCGGCCATGGCCACGGAGACGGGAGTATACCGGATCTGGATTAACGACCTGGTCCGCGGCACACGGCGGCCATTCGCCGTTGAGACTGAAACCCCCTGGATTTCAGGTTGGATCACCAATGATCGCCTGGCATTCACCGATGGCAATACGACCTTCACGAAATCGGTCACCCGATCCGACCCTCCAGTCATCCTGATCGAGGACAACCTGTACACGATCAGTGATAACTGCCGATATGGCGCAACCGAACAGCGATTGGGGAAATCGCTGGACATCTATTACTACGATCTGCAGCAGGGTAACGAGCCATTGCCGCTGCTGACCTCGGACGCCACCGAGTTCGACCCGATGATCCGGTCGGCCGGAGACCTGATGGCCTATGTTTCCAACGAGACCGGGAGCAACAACATCTTTCTGGTCGAATTCCCCTCCGGCGAGGGAAAACGACAGGTCAGCATCAACGAATCAGTGCGCCCGTTTTGGAGCCGAGCAGGGGACGAGCTCTTTTTTATGACCGTGCAGGAAAACGACAGTGTTCTCATGTCCGTTGGGGTCTCGACTGAGCCGGAATTACGGGTGACCGAGCCCAGACGGTTATTCAGCACCACCAAGGCCAACCTCAACGTCAATGTCTATAGGAGCTTGGATGTGTCCGCCGACGGCAAACGGATCCTGGGGGTGCGCAACGTGACCACCGGGGTCGACACGCGCCGCATCACCGTGGTCGAAAACTGGTATCGGGAGTTCGAGAAGCCGTGACACTCGATCCGGGAAAGTTGGTGTGAGTCATCGGGCCTTCAAGATGACCGGGCTCATCAAGCGGAGGTAAGCTTATGAGGTTCAATACTGTTATCTTCTCGATAGTGTTTGCATTCGGATGCATGTTGGTTCCTGGGGCCACCTGGGCCCAGGTGGAGATTCGGAGCGGCCACTTCCTGACCAGTGATGTCGTCAAACTTCACTACCTGGAAGCGGGGACCGGTCCGACCCTCGTGTTTGTTCCGGGCTGGACCATGCCCGCGGAGATCTGGGAGCATCAGATTCGACATTTCGCTTCATCGTACCGCGTCATCGCCCTCGATCCGAGGGGACAGGGGCGTTCCGAAAAAGTGTCGTATGGATATCACCCTTCACGCAGGGCGCGCGACATCGGCGAACTGCTCGAGCACCTCGGCGGCGATCCCGCTGTCCTCGTGGGGTGGTCACTTGGCGTGCAGGAAGTTCTGGTGTACACGCAAGAGGCCGGGACCGAGGCGATTCGGGCAGCCGTACTGGTTGATCATGCGATCGATCTTGGTCCGACAGAGCGATTCACTTCGAGATTCATCAGCATGCAGGTGGAACGGCAGGAGTGGACCCGAGGGTTCATCGAACTGATCCATCGCCAGCCCCAGCCCGAGGAGTATCTCGACAGGATGACCAGGGCGGCCCTCTCCACACCGACGAATGCCGCCGCCATCATGATTGCCAATATCATGCTCATGGGTCCGACCGATCTCGGTCCTGCGCTGGAGTCCCTGGATCGGCCGGTGCTCTTCGTATACTCGTCGCTTGACTGGGCCATCAAAGCAGCGGAAGACGTTCGCAAAGGCTGGCCAAAAATACGTGTGGAAGTTATCGAAGAGACCTCTCACGCTCTCTTCGTGGACAAACCCGAAGAGTTCAACCGGTTGTTAAAGGATTTTCTGGCAAAGCTGCCGGAAGAAGAGGTGTCTTCGGATGGTGATGGGCACTTCGACACCCTGAAAAGTTCTCATCGCCCTGCTGACAATTAAGGTATTGTGTTCACCATGTCTATCACTTCGGGACAGATGCTCCTGCATTACCATCTCGTGGAGCCCATCGGCAAGGGCGGCATGGGGGATGTGTGGAAAGCGGTTGACACCACCCTGGACCGGGACGTTGCCTTGAAAATCCTGCCCGAACCCTTTGCTTCCGATGCTGAACGTCTGGGCCGTTTCGAGCGGGAGGCCAGGCTGCTGGCCTCGATCAATCACCCGCACATCGCCGCGATCTACGGGCTGCACGATGCACAGGGGGTACGGTTCCTCGCCATGGAGCTGCTGGCCGGTGAAAATCTGGCCGAACGGCTTGCCCGGGGGCCTCTGCCGGTGGAGGATGCCCTGGCCATCGCCGGCCAGATCGCCGAGGCCCTGGAAGCGGCCCACAACGCCGGAGTGGTCCATCGCGACCTGAAACCGGCGAATGTGATGATCGGCCCGGATGACAAGGTGAAGGTCCTCGATTTCGGCCTGGCCAAGACGTTCACTTCATCGCCCTCCCCCCGACCGGCCGGCCAGCCGCAATCCCATCCCACCGTTACATCCGGAGGAACGGAAGCCGGCGCCATCATGGGCACCGCCGCCTACATGAGTCCGGAACAGGCGAGGGGCCGCGACGCCGATCAACGGGCCGACATCTGGGCCTTCGGAGTGCTGCCCTACGAACTGCTCACCGGCGAGCGGCCGTTCCGGGGCACGACCAACTCCGACACCCTGGCTGCTCTGCTCAGAGAGGAACCGGACTGGTCCGCCCTGCCGGCCGGGACCACGCCGGCGGTGCGGCGTCTGCTGCACCGCTGCCTGGCCAAGGACCGGCGGCAGCGGCTCCATCACATGGCCGACGCCCGGCTCGAGCTGCTGGAGACCGACATCCCGGAGGATCTCCGCACCCCCTCCCGCTCACCGCTGCCGGTCTGGGCCTGGGGTCTGATCGTTATCGTTGCCGCGGCCGTGCTCTTTGTTGGCAACCTCCTCCGAGGCACCGACACCACTGTTGCCGATATTCCCCACCGCCAATACGTCATCACCTTGCCGGGTCTTACTCTGTCTGAGAGCGAGTGGACCCGGCCGGTGCTCTCGCCGGACGGAAATCGACTCGCCTACCGCATCAAGAACCGGTTGATGATCCGCAATCTCGGTGACCTGAATGACCGCACGGTGACCGGGGGAGAAGGAGGCAGCACTCCGTTCTGGTCGCCGGACAGCGCCTGGCTCGCCTTTGCCCGGGATGCCAGGCTGTGGAAGGTTTCAGCGACTGGCGGGCAGCCGGTGATGCTGTGCGAACTCCCCGGCCGCGGCAAGCTGATGAGCGGCTCCTGGAGCACCCGGGGCCGGATCGCCATCTCCATCCTGAAGGATGCAATCTTCGACCTGCCGGCCCAGGGCGGTGACCCACAGGTTCTGCTGCAACCGGATTCATCCATCGGATCCGATTTCCAGTGCCTCCACTATCTTCCCGACGGTGAAACGTTGCTGACCACCCCGCACCCACAGTCCAAAGGGGCCGTGGAGGGGACCAACATGGGCAAAATTCTGGCCATTCGGGGCGGAGAGGCACGGGTTGTCCTGGGAGAAGAGGAATCACTGCACTGCCACGACATCGCCTGGTCACCCAGCGGTCATCTGCTCTACAGCCGGTTCTTCACCAATCAGGGGATCTGGGCTGTGCCGTTTTCCGCCGATGGCCTGGAGCCGACCGGGGAGCCGTTCCTGCTGGCATCGAACAGTGAGCATTTCTCGGTGGCCGACGATGGAACCCTGGCCTACTTGCCGGACCCGCCCCGGGCGACATACGAACTGGTCTGGATCGACCGCCAGGGAGGCGTTATGGAAACCGTGGGAAAACCGGCGGAAGGACTGTCTGCCCCGGCTCTCTCGCCGGACGGGACCCGGGTGGCCTATTCCGCCAACCCCGGCCCCGATTCGCGCCGTCACATCTACATCGAGGATCTCGAAGGCGAAGCGCCAATGCGGTTGACGTTCGCGAAGTACGGAGGCGCCAACGCCGCCTGGTCACCGGACAGCCGGTTGATCATCTTCGAGAGTGGCTCCGAGATCGCTGTAAAACCTGCAGATGGTGCCGGGGAGTTGCGCACCCTGTTCCAGGGTTCCCGACCGAAGATCACGCCCGACGGCCGAAGCGTCATATACAGCGATAGTCAAATGGGGGAAAAGCTCTCCGACGTAATGGTTCGTCAGGTGGACGGGAGCGGTGAACCGATCGCCCTGCTGGACGGCCCCGGGGAGGAGGAAGGACGGTTGGCTCCCCAGGGGGACTACCTGGCCTACCAGTCGAACGAAAGCGGGCGGGACGAGGTCTACCTCACCCGCTACCCTGGTGGTGAAGGCAAATGGCAGGTTTCCACGAACGGTGGGCAGGATATGCGCTGGGTGGCGGATGGCAGCGAACTGATCTATCGCGATGCGGACGGCGCCATGATGGCGGCGAAGATCCGGAAGGACCCGGATCTCCACATCGACGAACCGGTGCACCTTTTCGGTTGTGATTCAAATGAACTCGTGGAGCTGGACCAGGGCTTCGACATCTCTGCCGATGGAAAGCGCCTGCTGATGGTCCGCCGTATCCCGATGGAAGGGGACGAGCCCTCAATCGTTATCGTTCAGAACTGGCTCGCCGGATTCTGATTCTACGGATCCCGCCACCTGGCCGCTTCGGCCGGCTTCCCCCACGCTTCGTAGAGCGCGACGAGCCGCTCAAGGGTTCTCCTCCGAGCTGCAGGTTGGTCCTTGCCGTATTCGTCAACGAGTTCATGGGCACTGAGCAGGAGGGACTCCGCTTCGGTGAATTGCCCCTGACTCGTCAGGCATTCGGCCAGGCCGGATTCGGTTTCTGCAAAACCAGCCGGATTATCTCGCCCCACCAGGCTGAATCGCATCGTGTGAAGGGCTTCCCGGAGCATCTTCCCTGCGGAATCGAGGTTGCCTTCCCTGAGATGAGACAGCCCGACAATCTCCTTCGCCATCCCCGTCGTCCAGTGAACGTCGCCCCGCTCCTCACGCCAGTAAACGAGATGTGAGCTGCCGAGCCGCATCGCCTCCTCGGTTTCCCCAGAATAGACGAGTTCCATTGCCAATCTCAATTCCGTCACTTGACGTCTGTATTTGCCGGCCTCGCCCAGGGACTCGCCGATCTCGATCGCCCGCCGGAAGAGAGGAATCGCCTCCCGGCCCTTGTCGCAAATCGAGAACTTCCGCCCAACCGTGTAAAGCACATCCTCAGCGTGTTCCATTGACGCCTCGCCATGCGCTTCGATGACCAGTTTTTCGGCCTGCGCCAGCCGGTGGTTCGCTTCCACGATCTTCCCCTGGGCCGCAAGCGCTCCGCAGAGAAGGACCAGTGTCTGCACCTGGTCATCCGGATCCGGCTCGGTCAGCTTCTCGTATACTGCCACCGCCTCGAGAAGAGCCGCCTCCCCTGCCGTCCACAATCCTTCATCGACGAGAGTTTCGCCAAAATCCCGGAGGTCGTCAGCGATATCGATCTGTCCCCTGTTCGCCTGCTCCCGCACGGAGCGAACCTGAAGACGGATCTCCTCAGTGGCCCCATCCGCATCGCCCGCCAGGGCGAGATAGCGGATCAGTTCCAGAACGAGGCCCCCCCCGCCGGGAGCAGCCCGGGACTCGAGGGAAGCCACCGCCAGCCGCTGGGTCTCGATGGCCCGGGGCAGGTCTCCGGCCATCCAGTGGGCCCTGGCCAGTGTGTCGAGGATAAAGCCGGAGTCTTCCG
>JAQAZP010000235.1:0-4942 GCA_032127265.1 Acidobacteriota bacterium | reverse complement strand
GTGACGGTGGTGATAGGTGATTTCAGGGCTGAACACATGGTGGCGCGGCGGCCTCGGCGTGGAGACCCGTATCCGCTTCGGCGGCGGGCCGGTCCAGGTGGTGACCTTCGGTGACGGCGACGTCGAGCCGGCCTTCGGTCTCTTCGGCGGCGGGCCGGGCACGCTGAATTTCATCGAGCTGCACGAGCCGGACAGCGAGGTCTACACCTGCA
Organism: Acidobacteriota bacterium; assembly: GCA_032127265.1. GTDB lineage: Bacteria > Acidobacteriota > JAQAZP01 > JAQAZP01 > JAQAZP01 > JAQAZP01. Next base: position 4,730 of record JAQAZP010000235.1, on the reverse strand, counting down.
CCACCAAGGACCTGGTACGCGGGGTGGCCCCCGGCACGCTCTACGTCCAGCAGGCCGGCGGCGGCGGGGGGTGGGGCGACCCGAAGAAACGCCCGGCGGAGAAGGTGGCCGAGGAGGTGCGCGACGGCATCATCTCGGTCGAGCAGGCCCGCGAGGCCTACGGCGTGGCCCTCGACGGGAAGACCCTCCAGCTTGACGAGGAAGAGACGGCGCGGCTGCGGGGGGAGTAGGCCGGGGCTGGATGGTGCCGGCAGGATGCCGGCCGGGAATCAGCTTTCCCGGCGGCGCTTCAACAACTCCAGATACTTGAGATCCTCCCTGTCCCTGGGCCTGTCCGCCGCTCTTTTCATGGCGATCAGGTCGTCCAACCCGGCAAAAAAAAGGGCGTGATGCCGACCTTGTCTTCAACTTTGTTCGCCCATACCTGTTCAAAGGTTATCCCCTGCACGAATGGATGAACGTCGGTTTCCAGTAGATATTGCCGAATGAGCACTTTCTTTGTCAGCAGATCATCAATGGTCAGGTCGGTACATCATAGCCGAACTGCTGAAGCGCCTCGAGCGTGCGTCGGGCATTCTGCCGGTCCGGACGGATGAAGATGTCGATATCCAGCGTCGCCCGCGAATATCCATGAACGGGGAAGGCCGCGGCGCCGATCACGACGTATTCAACGTCCTGGTCGTTTAATGATTTCAGCAGACTTTCGGTGTCCATTCCGGATCAGCGATTCCTTGATTTCATTGGACCGGGAGATCATCATCTCGAAACGCTCAGCGAAAGAAAGCGAAAGCAGATAGTCGATTTCGAATTCCAGCTCCCGTTGTTCATCGTGAGTGTCCAGTTTCAGGATCGGGCTCATTGCCTGACCTCCAGCCCATTGGTTCGCGAACAATCTGTTAAGCCGAGTGTTATGGACAGTATGCCCCGATCGGTGCGTTCTGGCAAGTTCGAGAATCGGTGGAAGGCCGGGCTCCCGGGTCCAAGGTTCCGCTTCAATCGAGCCGGAGTTCGTGGTCGGCCAGCAGGCGGGAGAACTGCGCAAAGGACAGGACCTTGATCGAATCCCTCGTTTTCAGGGCGGGCCCCTGCGGGGGATGTAACCCGGAATTGCCCACGACAACCCCGGTTTCCTTCCGTGATTGCAAACTCCGACTGATGCAGCCATTGCGCCGGCCGTTCTACCGTGACAGCAAACTGCTCACCGGACTCTGTCGCTCGGCGGTGGAGGCGACCCATGCCTACTGCCGCGCCGGCCTGGGCCGGGGAGACCTCAAGACCCTGCACGTAACTCAGAATTTTCCTCCGGCAACGGTTGTCCCCTGAGTCAGTGCCATGTCGGAGTAAGCCTCGAACAAGATCCATTCGGTGACGGTCGCTCCATCGTAGATGAAGACTTTAACCGGTGTGCCCACTGCAGCGTCGGGCCCGCAACCGGCGATCAGATCGTCTCTGCCGTCCCCGTTGAGGTCGGCGCTGGCAAACACCTTCGCCCCGTACAGAGCTGCTTCCGGAGTCCAGGCAAAGAAACTGATTCCGGACATCGCGGTCAGCGATCCGCCATCATAGTTCCAGCCCCGGATGTGGGCGCCAAACACCACACCTGGTCCGGGACCGGTGATGATCTCGTCGATGCCGTCGCCATCCACGTCGCCGCAGCTCGCATTCACTCCGAACTGGTTGGTGCCGTATGCGAGGAAGCTCACCCCACCAATAGACGCAGCGGCGCCGCCGTCAACGTTCCAGCCGCGAACGTGCGGACCATAGACCGAGCCCGGTCCGGCGCCGGTGACGATCTCGTCATAGCCGTCACCGTCGATGTCGCCGGCAGAGACATTCACTCCCCACTTCGGTGTGCCGTAAGCAAAATAGCTCACTCCGGGAGTAGCCGTGACACCCGCCGTGCTATCGTAGTCCCAGCCGCGCACGTGGGGGCCGAACACCGCGCCTGGGCCGGCACCGGTGATGATCTCGTCACGGCCGTCACCGTCGATGTCGCCGGCGGCCACATTGACCCCCCATTTGTTGGTGCCGTAGGCCAGGAAACTGATATCGGGGGTCAATGCTGATCCGTCAGGCATGAATCCGCGTACGTGCGGTCCGTAGATCGCACCCGGGCCGGCGCCGGTGATGATGTCGTCGAGGCCGTCGCCGGTCACGTCGCCGCAACTGACGTTGACCCCGTATTTTGAGGGGCCGTACGCCGAGAATTCGTAGCGATATTCAGAATCATCGGTTGCCGGGAAGACCCGCACCAGGGGCGGGTTGTCTTGGGCGGGGCCCGGACCGGTGACCAGCATCGGCTCCCCATGATTCGAGTCGAGGTAGATGGTCGCGGCGTTCATAATCAGGCCCGCTGGGGCAGGGTCTTGCACCCATGCGGTGGCCCTCAGATTGTGGAACTCCCAGCCGGAATCGAGGGCCAGCGGCACAACGTATTGCTGGGAACCGATGGCGGTGCTGATCAGGGTGCCGCTCAAATCGGGGTAGACGTAGCGGAAGGTCTGGTTGTGATACCGCTCGCCGTTGGGGCCTAGCGCATCGACACTGTCCTCGGTCACCGCAACATAGAGCACCCAATCACGGTCGGGCATGGGATCGAGCACATCGATGGTCACCGTGGCCTCGCTGGGCCCGGCATCATAGCTGATCTCCATGGTCAGCGGTGCGCCGAGGAGCTTCTGATCCTCGAAGAAGCCCTCGTAGCCGCCCGCGTCAAATCCGGCATCGACGAAGTTGCCCAGCCAGAGATGCGGAGCGAAGTCCGAGCCGGTGGGCGTGTTCTCGATCAGATGCTCGCACTGCTCGGGGTTGGCCAGATACATCGGATCGTTGCTGGAGGGCCACCAGGCGTGGACCCGGATCAGCGCCACAGCGTTGCCCTGGGTGGGATAATACTCGTCCAGCGCTTGGTTGGCCTGTACACAGGGACCACAGCCCCAGTTGGTCACCAGCATGCCCAATGGGGTGCGGTGACCGGAGTAACAGCCGCTCACGCCATAAGCCGTATTGTTATCCGGGTTTTCGTCCCCGGTGAGGACAGTGGTTCCGGTCATCTCGTAGATGCCGAGTTCGGTGGCAAAGCTGGGGAAATCAATGGTTCTTTCCTCAATCGGCGCCAGGCCGATCACGCTGACGGTCTGTGTGTAGACGTTCGATCCGTTGTGCTCGATGACCATCCGGACGTCGAACGTCTCGGTACTAATTCCGTTATTTCGGACCTGGAGCTGGGGCACGATGTCCACTCCAGTGTTCCAGATCTTTTCCTGGGGTTGCACCTCCAATGCCTCTATATCGTGGTCCAGCGGTTCAAAGAGGCGAAGATTGTCGACCCACCATTCGTCCCCGGCCCACGCCTGGTAACGAATAGCCACGTAGACCGTGTTCATTCCGACGTAGGCCGAGAGGTCTACCGTCAACATGCCCCATGTGCCGGGATCGTTCAGCCAGTCGGCGGGATAGGTGGCGGGTGACATCTGCAGGATCGAGGTGAATGCCTCAGGGTTGTCGGGCACGGTGGTGCTGACCAGAATCTCGTGTTGAATACCGACATTGGCCCAGAAGGCGCCGGTTTCCTGAAACTCCAGATACATGGCCCCCATCCCGGTGGTATTCACCGCCGCGGTGACCAACCATTCATCCTGCACCTGACCGACTTCGCTCCGCTGTATATACGCGCTGTAACTACCGTCGTAAGCTTGCTGGTCCGACTGAACCCAGGGGTAGGCTGCACCGCTGGTCATGCGTGTCCAGCCAGTGGGAGGGACGGCGTCTTCGAAACCTTCGAAGAGCAGGTCCGAGGTGCCGCGTTCCAACGAGATCGTGGATGGTGAACAAACACAAATCGTTTCCAGCGCCAATGTGTTTGCGGCCGCCATCAAAGCGATCAGGGTAAACAGCAGAATCGACTTTCTCATGGTTCTGTTCCTCTGTTCGAGACAACGGTATCATAGCCAGAAATCAATCGAGTGATCAGCCACTATTGATATCGAATCCGGCCGGCCGAACGCCGATGTGACCGATTTCCAATGTGTTCTTCGTTGTTTGATGGAGAGAGCCCGCAGCCTCGGTTGCGAAAATACTTGCCCCCTGGGTCACTACTGTCCTGATGGGGAAGCTTACGCTGTTTTTGGACTGCCGAGCGACAGGAAATTACATAAGATTGCTGAAACGTTATTTGGAATATGATGCTAATTTTCGCTCCATTAATTCTTCATTTTCTTTTAACCAATCTTTATATTCCAGAGCATTCTCCCAGAAAAATTCAAAAAGCGTAACATAGCCGTCCACCGTTGTTTTCTGTTTGATCGCTGTCTGAGACAACTCGTTGCCAATGGATAAAGAAGACTTGTCGGTAAGAAGTAACGTTTCTTGATCAAAAATGAACATCTTCAACGGTAGCTTTGGGGCAATGCGAAAATCAGCGCCGGCCTCGAGACTGTTCAGGATAATTCGGAACATCGTCCTGTTAGAACTTTCATTCACTTCATAAATACCCCTGAATTTCACCCCTCGTTTGATCAAGCTCATGACTATATCTTCTTGTTCCGATACCATTTTATTCGTTGTGGCGGCGAACGGAGGGCGGGTGAAGCTCAGTAATTCAGACTCGACAGATTTCAACAATTCAATGTACTTATTGTGAATGTTGTTATTTCCGTGAATTACTTCTATGTGTTCGAATAATTCAGTGGATTGAACACTTTGTCTGTAAATTTCACCTAAATCTTTTG
>JAQAZP010000234.1:0-23548 GCA_032127265.1 Acidobacteriota bacterium | reverse complement strand
GCCCTCACCCGGTAGGCGAACCGCCGGGGATAGGGGGTTCTGTTGGCCAGGTTGGCACAGTGCTCACCGGTGAAGGGCAGCGTGCCCGACAGGGGAACGCAGTTCAGATCGGCAACCATCGTCCCCACCAGCGCCTGCACCATTTCCGCGTCCGTGTCTGAGTCGCCAGATGGCGGGTACGGCGGCTGGTTGTACGGGGACGCTGTCACATCCTCGGCCACCAGGTTGAAGATGTTCGTACCCACCAGGGTGGAGAGCGACGGTATGGGCTGGTTGAGGTCGGTAGTGAAGATCTCGCCGGCGGCCAGGTTGGTCCACCCGGATCGCCAGTTGCTGTAATTGTTGCCGTTACCGAGGGTCAGATCGATGCGCGCGCTGAACGTGCGGGGAAAATCCACCTTGTTGATCAGCGAAATCTGGATGTCGGTTTCAAAGGGAAGCGTACCGCGCACCGGCCGGCAGTTCAGGTTGACAGCGATGGAGCGTGACGGCGGCGGATAGTGGTAGCCCATGTCCACGATACCGTCGTCGGCCACCTGGTCGGTCCGCGTGGCTTCGTTGCCCAGTCCGAAGTTCTCCACCGCGGAACTGCCGGCGTTCACGCACGGACTGTCCTCGGCCTCACCGGCGGCGACCTGGCTCAGGTAGTACTGGCCGGTGGGACCAGGGACAAAGAGGGGGTCGACATCGATATTGCCTTCACCGGGGTAACCGCCCTCGATATCGGAATATCTGGCCTCGGGAATCGACGAGGTCACATAGAACTGGCCGTTGGTGTTCATCCAGACGATGGAGTCGGCGATGGAGAGTTCGCCGTTGCAATAGAGACCGCCCCCGAAATCGGCGGCATTGTCACTCAGGGTGCTGTTGAAAATCATCAACATGTCATCGGAGTAGACACCGCCGCCCCTGAGGGCGGAATTGCCGGTGATGAGGCAGTTCTCCACCTCCAGCGCGTCGATGTCGGTGAATATCCCGCCGCCATCCCCGTCGGCCGTATTGCCGGTGATGATGTTCGAAGTGATGATGGCCGGATCGTAGTACCCCTGGTCGGTGAAGTAGATCCCTCCGCCATCCATCCGCACATGGTGTCCGGAAATGGTGTTGCCCGACAGTTCCAGGATGGTCAACAGGCTGAAAAGCCCGCCGCCCCGCGAGTTGGCCGCGGACATTTCGTTGTCCTCGATGAGGTTGTTGATGATCCTGGTGTGGTGCCCGCTCTCTTCGCCCCGGCAGTAGATACCGCCGCCGGAACAACTGACGCTGCCATTTGAAATGTTTCCGGAAATGGTGTTCGCCGAAATGACCGGAGAGGCGTATGAGGAGTAGATCCCACCGCCGAAACAGTCGTCACCGTCAAGGGTATTGCCGGTGATCGTGTTGTCGAAAATCACCGGAAGCTCGTCGTCGCAGTAGATGCCGCCGCCGTAACACTCGTCGCCGCAGGAAACCAGGTTTTCGGTGATGATGTTACCGGTTATCCGCGGGGAAGAATCGATGCAGTAAATGCCGCCGCCGAAACCGTCGTCACTGCTGTGCAGCCGGTTCCGGGAGATGGTGTTGCCCTCGACCCGGGATTCATCATTGTTGAAATAGATCCCACCGCCATAGCAGTCATAGTAGGAACCGCTCGTACCCAGGGCGTTGCTGTTGATGATATTACCGCTGATGGTCGTTGAAGATTCGGAGGAGTAAATGCCTCCTCCTCGTGGATAGTTGGAGGCCGTAATCTCATTCTTGAGGATCGTGTTTTCGGTGATCTCGCCGTAGCAACGGTGGCAATAGATCCCTCCACCGTATCCGTAATTGCTGCCTGCGATTGTGTTGCCCATGATCTGGTTGTCGCGGATGGTGAGTGTCGACTGGTAGCAGTAGACGCCGCCGCCATGCCCCCGATAACTGATCACATTGTTGTTGATGATGTTGCCGCTTATCTCCGAAAAGAACTCGCTGCAGTATATGCCGCCGCCGTAACTGTAATCCTGGCCAGTGATACGGTTTTCAACGATCTCATTGTCGGTGATCGTCGGCGAGGCGCCTTCGGCGTAGATGCCGCCGCCGCCGAAAGTGACGCTGTTCCCACTGATGCTGTTGCCCGTGATCTGGGGATCGGAGTTTTCTGCACAGTAAACTGCGCCGCCGAAACTGCCGGCTTCGTTGTTGGTCAGGATGTTGTTCTCTATCCTGGGTGAAGAGAGGGCCAGACAGCTGATGGCGCCGCCGAACCAGCCGGCACTGTTGCCGCTGATGGTGTTGCCGAGGATCGCCGGCGAGGCATTGTGGCAGCCAATGCCCCCGCCGGCCAGGGTGTCCTGGCAGCCGCTGATCAGATTGCCGCTGATCGTCGGGGATGACCCGGAACAGAGGATCGCCCCACCCTGACCGGTGCTGTCAAATGAATTGAGGATGGTGAACCCCTCGAGCAGCGATTCGGCGTTTTCACCGCCGTCAAAGACGAATGCCCGCCCGGCTCCCTCGCAGTCGATGATGCAGGCGCCGTAACCGTTTTCCGAGTGGACGGTAATCGACTTGCCGTGGAATCTCAGGTTCCTGTTAGTGGCGCCGGTAAATGTCCCGTCCGCCACCTGGACGATGTCGCCGTCGAAAGCGGCATCAATACCCGCCTGGATGGTGGGTTGATCGCCAGGGACAGTGATCACAGCAGCAACGGCCGCTGCAGGGAACCCTACGCACAGGAGAAGGATGATCTGGAATTTCTTGAACATGCTATCGTCCTCCATGAAGAGCAATGTGTTGAACGCGATGGCCCGGCCGATGGAATTAAACCAATTAATATATTACCTTATAGTAGTTTTATTACTTACCGTCAAGCCCTTTTTTGAATGTCAGCGTGGATGATGAAGAGGTGACAGCCACCTGTTTATTTGTTCAAATGATTGGCAATAGCCCGAAATACGGTGATTGACAGTCACCTATATTCTCGAATTGATTACAGACAACTTTGCTTGGTAAGCGATACAGACGACCAATTTACAAACAGGTAACTGTCACGGGTTTATTTATCCATCTGTTTCACGTAAACTTGTTAATAATGTTGAAGATCGGCAATAGATATATAGGTGGCTGTCACCTCTTATGGAAATGCACACCAACCTCATCGTGATCCTCGGTGCGACGGCCACGGGGAAGACCGCGGCGGCGGTGGCCGTGGCCCGTGCACTGGGCGGGGAGATCATCTCGGCCGATTCCCGGCAGGTCTACCGCGGGATGGACATCGGCACGGGCAAGGATCTGGACGAATACGGTGAGATCCCCTACCACCTGATCGACATCGCCGATCCCGGCGAGGAATACCATGTCTTCCGCTTCCAGCGGGAGTTCTTCGAGTCCTTCGAAGCAATCAGGGCTCGGGGCCGGCTACCGGTTTGCGCCGGGGGCACTGGGATGTATCTCGAAGCGGTACTCAGGGGCTACCGGCTGGTGGAAGTAACTGAGAACCTGACCCTGCGCACCGAACTTGAACCCCTGAGCACCGAAGAGCTGACCAGACGGCTCACAACGCTCAAACCCGAGCAGCACAACACCACCGACCTGCTTTTGCGACCGAGGCTGGTCAGGGCCATCGAGATCGCCGAGGGGGAAGCGGCCGCCGGGGGGCCGGAACCGCTGCCCGAACTGCACGTCCGAGTCTTCGGCATCCGCTGGCCCCGGGAAGAACTGCGCCGCCGGATCACCATGCGGCTGAAGCAGCGGCTGAACGAGGGGATGATCGAGGAGACCGAAAGGCTGCTGGATGCCGGCGTTGACCACGGGTCACTGGAGTTCTACGGGCTGGAGTATCGCTACCTTTCACGGATGCTGCGCGGGGAGCTGAGCCGGGAGGAGATGTTCAAGCAGCTGAACCAGGCGATCCACAAGTTCGCCAAGCGCCAGGAGACCTGGTTCCGGCGGATGGAGAAGCGGGGAACAAAGATTCACTGGGTGGATGGCGCCGGCGACCCCTCAGCCGAGATCCTCGCCGCTCTGGGTGCTCACTCCACCTGACACGTCACCACCCTCTCCCCCGCTCACCATCCTCCACACCACCAGGGCCAGGGCGTGGTGCACGTTCATCGAGCGCTTGTAGCCCTGCATGGGGATGGTGACGATTTCGCTGCAGCAGTGGCGAACCTCACTGGCCAAGCCATAGGTCTCGTTGCCCAGCACCAGGACGGCTCTAGGCGGCGGGTCCCAGCGATGGAGCGGAATGGCTTTAGGTGCGCTCTCGATCCCCACCACCGGGCAACCGGCCTGCCGCAAATACCCGGGGAGGTCTTCCTCGCAGCGCACCGGGATCCAGTGTTCGCATCCCCGGGCCGCCCGGCGCAGCCGGGGGTGGTCCAGACGCAGCCACGGCGACGCGTGAACCAGCCCCTCGAGGCCGAAGTTGTCCACCAGCCTCAGCACCGAGCCGATGTTGTACGGGCTGCGCACCTGGTCCAGGGCCACCTCCACGGGGAAGCGCGGTTCCCAGGAGACCACGGTTTCAGAGGTGCTCTCCAACGGTCCCTCGTTTTCCTCCGGAGCCCCGAAAAGCAGGTGAAAGCCGGCGTATTCCTCCAGCGCTTCCAGTGGGGCCAGCCATGAGGGCGGAACATAGGTGTCCAGCTCGGCCCAACTCTGCATCAGCCGGTATCGCTCAATGAAGTCGTCGACGATCCCCGGCGCCCCCTCCCCTGCTGATTTCAGTGCATTCGAAGCCAAATCAGCCAGCAGGCGGTGCTGTGCCGCCGAAGGAAGCTTGCAGTATTTACGCTGACCCACGGTCCAGGCCGATTTCTCCATCCCCGCGCCTCCGCTGAATGCCGTTCCCTGTCCGGGCCCACATTACCACCTGGTTCCGTCATGGCCAACCATTGACTCCACTCCGTGATCCCTCTATTCTTTTTCCAGGTCAATTCAATTCCTGGCTGATCAGTCGACGGAGACCGACATGGGCACTCATTCGAAAAGAAACGAGGAGAAAACAAGTCTCGCCGCCCGGCTGCACATGGCGGATCAGGCGATCCGCTCCTCGATCAATGCCATCGCCTTCGCCGACCTCGGAGGCATGCTCACCTTCGCCAACGATTCCTTTCTCGAAATGTGGGGCTACGAGCAGGAGAGCGAGGTGCTCGGCCGCCCCGCCCCCGATTTCTGGGAGGAATCGGACGCCGCCGCGGAAGTGATCGATGCCTTGAAAACCCGGGATGCCTGGATGGGTCAACTGGTGGCCCGGCGGAAGGACGGCTCGAACTTCACTACCCAGCTCTCGGGCCACATGGTGCGGGATAGCAGCGGAAAGCCTGTTTGTCTTATGGCTTCGTTTGTCGACATTTCGGAGCAAAAACGGGCTGAGGCGTCCCTGAGCGACTCGGAGAAGAAATTCGCCACCTTCTTCCACAACAATCCGGCCGGAACGGTGATTACGTCCCTCGAGGACGGCAGCGTTCTGGACGTCAATGAGGCCTTTTGCGCTATCACCGGGTATGACATAGGGGATGCCCGGGGGCGGACCTCGGTGGATCTGGGCTTCTGGCCCACGCCGGGCGACCGCGAGGCCGTGGTAAACACACTCAGGGAGGACGGCTCCTTCAGGAACTGGGAGTTCGCCTACCGCCACAAGTCGGGCGAGATCCGCACCGGCGATTTTTCGGCCGCGGTGGTGCCGTTGGTGAACCAGCCCTGCATTATCACCGCGATGTACGACACCACCGAACGCAAGCGGTTCGAGGACCATCTGCGGCAGATGCAAAAAATGGAGGCCATCGGGACGCTAACCGGCGGCATCGCCCACGACTTCAACAACATCCTCGGGATCATCATCGGCAGTGCCGAGCTGGCAAGGGAACAGCTCAGGGATTGGCACCCGGCACATATCAATCTGGAGGAGATCCTTCGGGCCAGCCGGCGCTCCACTGCCGTGGTGCGGCAGCTGCTGACTTTTGCCCGCCGCTCGGAGATCCGCACCCGCGCGCTTCATGCCGGCCCGGTGGTCGAGGAGATCCTGACCCTGATCCGGGCCTCCCTGACGGCGGAGATTGTGATCAATCAGGAACTGGAAGCCACCGAAGATACCATCCTGGCCGACCCCACCTACCTGCATCAGGTGATTCTCAATCTTCTCACCAACGCGGCCCAGGCCATGAAGGAGCAAGGTGGGGTGATGACTGTCGGCATGTTCAATACCACCCTGGACGCCCGGGACGCAGCAGCCCAACCTGAGCTTGAAGCTGGTGACTATCTCGAGATCACCGTGCGTGACAACGGTTGCGGCATCGCCCGCAAAGATGTGGGCCGGATTTTCGACCCCTTTTTCACCACCAAAGGCCCGGGCAAGGGCAGCGGAATGGGTCTCGCGATCGTTCAAGGCATAGTCCGGGAGTGCGGCGGCACGGTCAGCGTGGAGAGCCAACCGGGCCAGGGCTCCACCTTCACCGTTCTTTTTCCGCTGACCACCGAGACCGTCGAGCAGCCCAGTGCACCGCAGAGGGCGCTGCCCGAGGGAAACGAGACGATCCTGCTGGTGGATGACGAGCCGTCGATCAGCAGGGTGATGCAGAAAACCCTGGAGCAGCTGGGGTATTCCGTGACCACCTGGAACAATCCCGAAGAAGCCCTGGAGAGATTTCATGACGACCCGGACCGCTATGACCTGGTGATCACCGACATGAGCATGCCTGGAATGAACGGCGACCGGCTGGCCAGTCAGATCCTTGAGATGCGGCCCGGCATGCCGGTGCTGATTTGTACCGGGTTCAGCGAAAAGCTGGACGAGGCACGGGCCATAGAACTGGGTATTCGGGGCTTTGCAATGAAGCCCGTAAGCCGGCGGGATCTGGCGCTCAAGGTCCGTGAAGTACTGGAAGATTGACTCTCTCAGGCGCTCCTGCATATCATGGGCGCCTGATGAATCAAGGCAAAACCATCATCGCCGGAGCCGGTCCCGCCGGACTGACCGCGGCCCACCTGCTGGTGCGCCACGGTGTTCAGCCGCTGGTCCTGGAACAGCGGGACCGGGTGGGCGGCATCGCCTGCACCGAAGAGTACAAGGGCTTCCTCTTCGACATGGGCGGCCACCGCTTTTTTTCCCAGCACGCGGCCCCCCGGGAAATCTGGGAAGAGGTGCTGGCCAGCGACTTTCTGACCCGGGAACGGCTCTCCCGCATCTACTACCGGGGCAAATTCTTCGACTACCCTCTGCGGGCCTGGAACGCCCTGGCCGGCATCGGCCCGGCCGGCGCCATGGCTGTGGCCGGAAGCTATCTCCGCTGGCGCATCTTCCCCCATGAAAAGGTGGAAACCTTTGAACAGTGGGTGACCAACCGCTTCGGCCGAAAGCTGTTCAACACGTTTTTCAAGAGCTACACCGAAAAAGTCTGGGGCATCCCCTGTGACCAGCTGCAGGCCGAGTGGGCCGCCCAGCGCATCCGCGACCTCTCCCTGCGCAAGGCGATCCTCGGCATGTTCACCCGCGACCAGCAGGAGCTGCGGACGCTGATCGACAGCTTCAACTACCCGCGCCGCGGCCCGGGGATGCTCTGGGAGGCGATGCAGCGCTCGGTGGAGAACTGCGGCGGCGAGGTCCGGCTGGACGCCAGGGTGGAGAGGATCAGTCATCACCAGGGGCGGGTCACAGGGGTGACGGTGGTCATCAAAGGGGTTTCGGAAGAGATCCCCGTGGAGCAGCTGATCAGCAGCATGCCCGTGACTTCGCTGATCCGGCGTCTCGATCCGCCCGCCCCGCAGCCGGTGCTGGAGGCGGCCGGCCGCCTCAAATACCGCGATTTCCTCACGGTGTGCCTGATCGTCGACCGGGCGGACATCTTTCCCGACCAGTGGATCTACGTTCACGACCCGGACGTGCGCATGGGCCGGATCCAGAACTACCGCAACTGGAGCCCCGAGATGTGCACCGATCCCGGCCGCACCGGCCTGGGCCTCGAATACTTCTGCAACAAGGGGGACGAGCTCTGGAATCTGCCGGACCATGAACTGGTGGAACTGGGGTCGCGGGAAATCAGCGGCATGGGGCTGGTGGACCGGGACCTGATCTCCGATGCCACGGTCTACCGGGTGCCCAAGGCCTATCCGGTCTACGACGCCGGGTATGCCGGCGCGCTGGAGGTGATCCGCCGCCACCTCGAGGGCTACGAGAACCTGCAGACCATCGGCCGCAACGGGCTGTTCCGCTACAACAACATGGACCACTCCATGCTCACCGCCATGGTGGCCGTGGAGCGGCTGCAGGGCAGCGGCGCCCGCGACGTCTGGACCGTCAACGACGACCAGACCTACCACGAAGCGGCGCCCCGGGAGATCGGGGACGAGGCCATGACCAGGGCCCTGGAGACGGTGTTCCAGCGGCTGGACAGCGTGGCCCTGGGCGGGGCCTTCGGCATTCTCGGCGGCGCCCTGGTCTTTCTGCTGACCGTGGTGCAGTTGATCTTCGGCACCGGCGGCGAATCCCCACCGCTGGATTTGCTGGGTCAGTACCTCCCGGGTTTCAGGGTCTCAGCCGCCGGAGCGGCGCTGGGCCTGTTCTATGGCGGGGTGGTGGGCTTCGTTCTCGGCTGGTCCGCGGCCACCATGCGCAACATCGTCACCGCCCTGGTCTGGATGGGTTTGGGGTTCAAAACCGGAAGACCGTTTGGCGGCACGTTTCTGGATTACATCTGAGCCACCGCACCGGCGAACCGCTGAGAGCGGTCCGTTCAACGGAGGGAGCGATGCACGACAATCAAAACCCTGCCGGCAGGACGCTGGAACTGCGCATCTACCGCATGAACTCGCTGGTCAACGGCGTGGTCTTCGGCATCATCTGCGGCGCCGTGCTGTTTATCATGACCACCGTACTGCTGCTCAAGGGCGGTGATGTGGTGGGCCCGCACCTCGCCCTGCTGGGCCAGTATCTGCCGGGATACGCCGTCACCTGGCCCGGCAGCCTGGTGGGCCTGTTCTACGGGCTGCTGCTCGGGTTCATCATCGGTTTCAGCGCCTCCTGGCTCTACAACCTGATCGGCAGGCTCCGCCGGGGAGAGTGAACGGGTATCGGAATGGACCAGGCCTCGACCAGGGATATTCCCGAGGGACGGCTGATGGGTCTCGATTTCGGCGAGGCCCGCATCGGTGTGGCGCTCACCGATGCCCTGGGCAAAATCGCCATGCCGCTGTTGACTGTCCAGCGCCAGAACCGGCAGGAGGACCAGGTTCGTATCCGTCAACTGGTGCAGCAGCACCAGGTGGCGCTGCTGGTGGTGGGGGTTCCCTACCAGCTGGACGGCAGCACCGACCCCCAGGCGGAACGGGCACTCAACTTTGCCCGGCGCCTGGAACGCCGTCTGGATGGAGTGCCGGTGGTCACCTGGGACGAGCGGCTGACCACCCGCGAGGCTGAGCGGGTCCTGCTGGAATGCAACGTGTCGCGGAAAGACCGCCGGGATGTGGTGGACCAGCTGGCGGCCACCCTGATCCTCAACAGTTTCCTGGAGGCGCACCGGAGTCATGGGTAACCAGCCGGGAAAGAAATCCCGCGGGATCAGGCTCTTTCTGGTGATTCCCGCGATGCTCTCCCTGCTGCTTTTTCTGGCGGCGGCCGCGGCCTGGAACGGGATTAACGGAAAGCGGGCGGTGGACAGTGATGAAGGGGAACCGGTGGTGGTCACCATCCCCCGGGGCTCCTCCGCCGGGTCCATCGCCGGAAGCCTCCAGCGCCACGGCGTTCTGTCGCAGACGCACTGGTTTCGCGCCCTGATCTGGGCCCGGGGCGCCGAGCGGGGGCTGAAGGCCGGGACCTACCGCTTTGAGGGCCGGATGAGCACGGCCGACGTTCTGGATACCCTGCTGGCCGGTTCCGGGCCCACCGACTTCCAGGTCACCATACCCGAGGGCCTCACCGTGCGGGAGACCGTTCGCCGCCTGGCCGATTCCGGGCTGGGCAGCAGTGCCGGGTTCGAACAGGCCATTCTCGAGCTGATGCCCCTGGTGCACGCTTTTGACCCGCTTTCCGGAGATGCGGAGGGCTACCTCTTTCCCGACACCTACCGTTTTGCCAAGAGCTGGCCCGAAAAGCGGATCATCCGGGTCTTGCTCGCCCGTTTTCTGGAGGCCGCGGTGCGCACCGTCGGTCGGACTCCCGGCGGTGCCGCAGGTGGCCTCGACCTGCGCGAGGCGGTGACCCTGGCCTCGCTGGTGGAGAAGGAAACGGCGGTGGATGCGGAACGGGTTTTGGTGGCCGGGGTGTTCGCCAACCGCCTAGATCTGGGCATGCGGATGCAGTGCGATCCCACGGTGCTCTACGCCCTCCGGCGCTCAGGGCGAAGCGTGACACGGCTGCTCCGTGCCGACCTGGAATACGATTCCCCCTGGAACACCTACCGCTATGCCGGCCTGCCCCCGGGCCCCATCTGCTGCCCCGGGGAAGCCTCGCTCCGGGCGGCCTGCCGCCCGGCCGACACCGGCTACCTCTACTTCGTGGCCGACGGCCGGGGCGGCCACCGCTTCTCCAGCACCATCGGCGAGCACAACCGCGCCGTGGCCCGCTACCGCGCCTGGCAGCGACAGCACAGAAATTAGGGACAGTTACCTTATACATAGGGAAGCTTTTACGTTATGTGTTAGGTAACTGTCCCCAATTTCAACTGTCCCCAATTTCCCTGCTGTTCACGTGAATTGATGACGGTGACCAATCTCGTTGGTACGATAACAGGTGACTGTCACCCGTTTATTCCTCAGCATTTTTACGGCAATAAGCCAATAATAATAGGTGACTGTCACCGGTTTTCAAAAAATCCTTTTCTTGACATACGGGGGAACTGTTTATACTATCTCACTCTTCTTTAACGGCTTTATCCGTCTGGAGATCATCCGCCATTTCGCGGTGGTTGCACCACGGGTACGTGGCACAGTGGGACAGAACCGACCGATGAAGGACAACGTTTTTGCTTCGATAGAAGACGCGATCCAGGATATCCGCGACGGCAAGATGGTCATCGTCTGCGATGACGAAAACCGTGAGAACGAGGGTGACCTGACCCTCGCCGCTGAAAAAGTCACCCCGGAAGCGATCAACTTCATGGTCAAGTACGGACGGGGACTGGTCTGTCTGCCGATGACCGAGGGGCGCTGCGACGAGCTCGACCTGCCGCTGATGGTGCACGACAACACCAGCCGCTTCGAAACCGCCTTTTGCGTCTCCATCGAAGCCCGGCACAAGGTTTCCACCGGCATTTCGGCGTCCGACCGTTCGGCCACCGTGCTCACGGCCATCCACCCCGACACAAAGCCCTCCGACCTCGCCCGGCCCGGACACATGTTCCCCCTGCGGGCCAAGTCCGGGGGCGTGCTCCAGCGCACCGGGCAGACCGAGGCCGCGGTGGACCTGGCGCGCATGGCCGGGCTCTTCCCCGCCGGGGTAATCTGCGAGATCATGAACGAGGACGGCACCATGGCCCGGGTGCCCCAGCTGGACGTCTTCGCCCGCGAGCACGGCCTGAAGATGATTACCGTGGCCGACCTGATCACCTACCGCCTGCAGCACGAGTCGTTCATCCGCAAGGTGGCCGAACCCAAGCTGCCCACACCGGTGGGCGAATTCAAGATCATCGCCTACGAGAACGTCATCGACGGGGTGTATCACGTGGCGTTGACCATGGGCGACATCCAGGCCGAAGAACCGATCCTGGTGCGGGTCCACTCCCGCTGCCTCACCGGCGATGTCTTCGGCTCGCTGCGCTGCGACTGCGGCGACCAGCTTGAAACAGCCCTGGCCAGGATCGCCAAGGAGAAGCGGGGCGTCTTCCTCTACATGAACCAGGAAGGCCGGGGTATCGGCCTGCTGAACAAGCTCAAGGCCTACGAACTGCAGGACGACGGTAAAGACACCGTGGAGGCCAACGAGTGCCTGGGGTTCAAGGCCGATCAGCGGGACTACGGCATCGGCGCCCAGATCCTGCGCAAGCTGGGACTGGGCAAGATCCGGCTGCTGACCAACAACCCGCGCAAATACATCGGGCTGACCGGTTACGGCCTGGAAATCGTCGAGCGGGTGCCGATCGAAATTCCGCCGTGCAGTGACAACGAAAAATATCTGCGGACCAAAAAGGAAAAGCTCGGTCACCTGCTGAAATCCGTGTGACCCGAGCAGGACCTGGGCCCTACCCAAGCAGCTGTCATGATCGCACCATCGGAATCCAGCCAGTCCATCGGTCCGCTCATCGAATCCCCCACCGTCTCGCTCACGCCCGGCTTGCGGCACATCGAACCCATCATCTACGGCGACATCTTCGACTTTCCGCTCACCCTGGAGGAAATCTGGAGGTTTTGCCCCCTGCCCCTGACCCGCGATGAACTGTCCCGGCGTCTCGAACTGGAGGGACAGGACAATCCACTGGCCGCCATGGTGGACTGCCGTGACGGGTATTACCACCTGCGGGGCCGGGAGGAGATCGTCGAACTGCGCCGGCAGCGCGAGACCACGAGCCGGTCGATCTGGCAGCGGGCGCGGCGGGTGGCCGGCCTGATCCAGAACATTCCCTATATCCGGGCCATGGCCATCACCGGTTCCCTGGCCACCTACAACTCCGACGAGGACGGCGACCCGGACTTCCTGGTGATCACCACCCCCAACCGGATCTGGACTGTCTTCTTATTTCTCGGCACGATCCAGAAACTAACCTCCACCCGGACCCTCTGCCCCAATTTCTACATCTCCGCGGACAGCCTGCAGGTGACGCCGAAGGATTTTTACAACGCCCGGGAGGTGACCCAGGCCATCCCGCTGCTGGGGACCGAGCTGTTCCAGCGGTTCCTGGAAGCCAACAGCTGGGTAACGGAGTACGTTCCCAATCACCGCGCTGCGGCCCTTCGCGAGCAGCCGCCCCTGCCCCGGCACGGTCTGCTGCGGCTGCTGGGCCGGGCGTTTGAACTGCTGACCGCCGGGTTCCTCGGGGACGGTCTCGAGCGGATCTTCAAGCGCCTGCTGTTTCACCGCCTGCCCAGCCACTACCGGACCTTTGGCGGGGAAGCGCCGGTGGAGGTCCTGGACGCCGCCCGGCAGGGCCGCGAACTACGCTTTCACGGCCTGCACCACCGCATCCTGATCCAGGAAGCCATCGCCGAGCGGGTCAACAGGATGCAGCAGTTGCTCTCCATCCAGAGGCCCAGCGGATGATCGTCTCCCCCACCGCCGGTGGATTCGACGCCCTCGCCCCGGAATACGATACCGACTTCGGGGCCAACCCCATCGGCCGCTGGATGCGGCAGCGCACCTGGGTTCGCATGGATGCCCGGTTTGCCCCCGGCTCTCAGATCCTCGAAGTCGGCTGCGGCACCGGCATCGATTTGGTCCGGCTGGCCGGGCAGGGCCACCGGGTGACCGCCGTGGACATCTCTCCGGCCATGTCGGCCGCAGCCCGGGAAAAAGCCGCCGTGCTTAATCTTGATTCCCGGGTCACCGTGCTCTGCGGCGACCTCTCCACCGGCGACCTGCCCGAGGAAGTGACCGCCGGCGCGCCCTTCGACGCCCTGCTCTCCAATTTCGGCGCCCTGAACTGCGTGGCGGATCTTCCGGGCCTGCTGCGCCGGATGCACGGTCTGCTCAAACCGGGGGCGCCCTTTCTGGCCTGCCTGATGACCCGGCCCTGCCCTTGGGAAACCGCCTGGTTCCTCCTGCGCCTCCAGCCCGGCGAGGCGTTCCGGCGCTACCGGCGGGGCGGTGTGGACGTCCAGCTGGGCGACCACGCGGTGCGTATTTGGTACGACAGCGCGAGGGGATACCGGCGTCTCTTCTCGCGACACTTCAAGGTGGACCACTGCCTGGGGCTTGGCGTCCTTGTGCCGCCGCCCTACCTCGAGGGACTGGCCCGGAGATTCCAGCGCTTGTTCCGCCTGGCCGCCCGAACCGAAACAGTGCTGGCCAACCGGCGGCCGTTCTCCCTTGCCGGGGACCACACCCTCTTCGAAATGACCGCAAAGGAGGGCCACCGGTGACCCGTTCGGTCGATCAGACCTGGCACGGCGCTACGGTCCTGCTGCCCCACGGTGCCGTGGAAAAAGCTCACCTGGTTCTGCGCCGCGGGAAAATCACCGGGATCATTCCCGGCGACCAGCCGGCGCCCGGCAGCCCGGTGGAAGCGGATATGACGGAGTACCTGGTAACCCCCGGCCTGGTCAACGCCCACGACCACCTGGACTTTAACTGTTTCCCGCCATACGCACCCCATCGCCCCTACGAAAACGCCGGACGCTGGTTTGCCGATGTCCGCGCCGCGGGATTCGCTTCCACCCTGCGCTCGGTGATGGCCCTCCCGCAAAAATACCGGCTGCTGGCCGGGGGATTCAAGAACCTGCTCTCCGGCGTTACCACGGTGTCACACCACAACCCCCCGGCCCTCGTGCTGCAAGGCCGCAGTTATCCGGTACACGTGCCGCGTGACGTGGGCTACTGCCATTCCCTGGCCACCGATCCGCGCCCCGCTGACTCACTGCCCGGCAACCCGGCCCACCCCTGGGTGATCCACGCCGCCGAGGGAACCGACAGCGCGGCCGCCGGCGAGCTGTTCAGGCTGAACAGCATGGGCTGCCTCCGCCCCGGCGCCGTGCTGGTCCACTGCCTGGGCATCGACCAGGACACGGACCCGGGCCTTTTGGCCACCGGCGGCGCCTCGGTGGTCTGGTGCCCCTCCTCGAACGAATTCCTCTACCAGGCGGCGGCCCCGGTGCGGCTGCTGCTGGAGCATGCCACGGTGGCCCTGGGAACCGACTCCACGCTCAGCGGCGGCGGAGGGATGCTGGACGAACTGCGTGCGGCCCGGCTGGCCGAGCCGGGCCTGGATCTGCGCGCCATCCTGGAGATGGCCACCTCGGCCGGAGCCGCCCTGTTCAGGCAGGCCCCGAACCGTGGATCCATTGTCACCGGATCCATGGCCGACCTGGCCCTTTTCCGGCTCCCCGGCGAACCGGGGGCAGACCCGCTTCTGGCGCCCTTCGAGTCCCATCGGCCCTCACTGGTCGTCCGGGACGGCATCCCGCTGGCGGCCGAAACCACCTTCCAACCCATGATGGCGACCATGGGGCTCTCACCGGTCTCCATCCAGCTTGAGGGCCATGAACTGTGGATGCCCCGCCGTCTGCACAAGCTTTTCACCGCCACGGTGGAGGCCACTCGGGGCTGGCCGCCCTTCGGAGAATCGGTCCAGCTCCATTGACACCGCGGCCCGGGATCTTTCTAATGTCTCGACAACCACTCTGGTGAATCACATCCGCGGGAAGAACCCGGATGACGTGGAGCTGCATGTCCATCTCGACACTACCCCTGATCCCGATCCTCTTTCTCCTGCCCGGCCTGGCACTGCTGGCCGGTGGTCGCCGGCGGACGGAACGGACCAGTCTCGCTGACCTGATTTTCCTCTCCGTGGCCCTCAGCGGCTGGCTGGCCCAGACACTGGCCCTGGCCGGATGGTTCACCCTCCCGGCCATAACGGCCTCGGTGATCCTGCTCAGTCTGGCCCTGCTTTTGCGCCACGGGCCGCGGAGCGGTCTCCAGGGGATCCGGCAGGTGCGTCTGTCGGCGTTTCGACCCACTGTACCGTATGTGCTGGCGGGTCTGGCCCTGATCCTGCTGGCCGTCCTGATCTACCGGCCGCCAGGGGTGGGTCTGCTGGGCGGCTCGCCGGCCCCGGCGTTCCACAACCTGGGCATGCACCTGGCCGGCACGTGTTCCCTGCCCCTGCCCCACCCGGCACCGGGACTTGGCGGCGCCGGTGAGGCCATGCGCTCCGTTGCCGGCCCGGGTATCTTCTTCCCGGCCTGGATCGGCCTGCTCCAGCTGATTGGCGGTTTTCCCTGGTCCTCGGCCGCCCCGGTCCTCTTTGTCACCCTCTCCCTGGCCGCGGCCTTCCGTCTCGGCCGGCAGGCCACCGGAAGCGCCATCTTCGGCGCCGGATTTCTGGTGGTCCTGGGGGTCAACTATCCCCAGGCATGGCTGGCCCGGGTGAGCGTTCCCGAAGCCGCTGCCCAGTTCCTGGTGCTCAGCTCCGCCCTCTTCTTCCTCCGTTCACGGGACGGGTTTCCCGGCATTCCAGCCGCTGCTCTGACCCTGGGGGCCGCCACGCTCTGTGCCCCCGGCCTGATCCACTTCACCCCCCTGGCCCTGCTGCTGCTCCTGGCCCTGCACGCCGGAGCCGTCCCGGCCCAGCGGCGCCGAGCCGCGCTCTACAGCCTGGGGGTTCTCCCCTTTCTGGCCCAGGGCTGGTTTCAGTCGATACTGCTGGGCCACGGCGCAGACCTGCTGCCGCCCCTGCCGGCGGCACTGGCCGCCGGGGCCCTGCTGCTCACCGCCCTGGCCTTCCTTCGCCCCCCGGCGCCCGGCGGCAGGCCCATTTCCCTGCCCTTCTTCTCCTGGTCGCTGCTCACCGTTGTCTGGGCCGACTGGATACTCTACTCCCTGGCCGAAGCTCCGGAGATTTCCGCCGGCCCCCTGCACTGGATGATCTGGTTTGTGACCCTGCCCTTTATCGTCCTGCTGGCCGGTGGTCTGCTGCTCCTGCTCGCCCGTCCCGGAGAATCGCTGCGCCTTGTCTCCGGCCTGGGGCCGCTTTTCCCGCTGGCCCTGGTCAGCGCCTCGCTCATCCTGCTCGATTCCGGGCCCAGACTCCCGCAGCCCTGGGCCTCACGGCCGTTCACGGTGACGCTGATCCCGGTGTCCCTGCTGGTGGGGCTGTTCTTCTTCCGCCGCCTGCTGGGACTGCTGTGCCACCCGGCTCTGCGCCTGATCTGGTGTTCCTGCCTTGCCGTTCTGCTGGGGCTGAACCTGGCCAACCTGATGCCCATGGCCACCGCCAGGCCCGGTTTTGGCGCCGGACCGCTGGTGCGGCAGGTGGTGGCGCCGCTCACCAGTGAGCAGAGGCCCTTCACCGTGGTGGTTGAGCCGGGCCCCGGGACTTTGGGTCTGCACATCGCCCTGGAAGGGAGCTTTGGCCTGGAGGCCGAGGCCCTGCGCGGTGAAGCGCTGGATCGGCACGAATTTCACCAGCTGGTCCGGGACCGGGCTGCCGCGGGCCGCCGCACGGCCCTGGTGATCGCCGAGGGGACCTTCACACCGGACCCGGCCCAAGTGCAGCTCGTACCCCTGGCCGCCGTGACGGGAGAACTTCGCTACCTGCCGCCGGAGGCGGGCCACATGCCGTCGTCAGTGGTGACCCGCAGCATGGGGATGCAGATCTTCGAGGCCCTTCCGCTGCCGGAGCGGAGCGGCTCGCCTGGTGTGGACGCCCCGGGCCACCGGGCCCCGCTGACGGTCGATGTGGGGGTATACCTGGAGGACTGGCCCTGGCTGGAGAGCGGCTTCCTGGGCATGACCACGGCCGGTGGCCGCACCTTCCGCTGGACCGGCGGGCTGGCCGGGATCCGCCTGCCGGACTGGGCCGGACTCGTTGAGCTCACCGTGGGTGGATTTCGACCCCCCGGCGCTCCCGGCGCCTCCATCACCGCCGGATTTGCCGGGCAGCCGGCCCAGGTGACCCGGATTCTGCCCCGCCAGGGTTTCGTCACCATCAGCATTACCCGGCCCGGCGGCACCCTTTTGCCTCCCCTGCTGAATCTGCGCAGCACCTGCTTTCGCCCCGACCCGTGGTTCACCGATTCGGACGGTATTCCGCGGGGTCTGCAACTGGCGGAAATCACCTTTTATCCGTTGCCGATTACCCGTACCCGCTCCGGGCCTGATCGTTGATCAAATGGCGCCGCGTCCCGTCCCCCGGGGCATGATTCCATTGACAACTCGCAGGTGGTTATGATATTTGTAACCACGAAAAATAAAAGGCTTATCGGTAAAAGCCAACCCCCGGAATCAACAGTTAGTTGATTCCACTACCTGCCGGCGGGACAGCCCCGGAACTGCAGGCGCACCCGGGGACGCCGGATACAGAATCATACTTCCATCAAGGAGACCTTCGAGATGATCTTCAGAGGATCCAGACTGGGCGGTTTTGTGGCCATCATACTGTTCGCCGTGTTCGTCACCCTCCTCACCCAGGTCGACGCCTCGGCTATTCCGGCCTTTGCCCGGAAGTACGAGACCTCCTGCACCACCTGCCACATCATCTATCCCAAACTCAACGCCTACGGCGAGGGTTTCCGCAACAGCGGCTACGCCTTCATCGGCAACGACGAAGAGCTGGTGAAGCAGCCGGACATCCCCATGGGCGCGGAGGCCTGGAAGCACGTCTTCCCCCACGGCACATGGCCCGGCGGCCTCCCCCGCTACGCCCCGATTGCCGTTCGCGGGGCCTTTGGCGCGTCGTATTGGCCCGACGAGGATCTGCGCAAGAGCAGTTTCCAGACTCCCTGGGAAGCGTCGTTGCTCTGGGGAACCACCCTGGGCCCCAAAATCTCCACCTTCGGCAAGGTCAACATCGACGGCGGCAGCCTCGACCGGGCTTTTGTCCGCTTCAACAGCATCTTCGGCAACACCCTGGGCGAGAACTCATTCAACATCAAGGTGGGCAAGATCGAGGCGGCCATTGTCCCCTGGTCCCTGACCCGTTTCATCGGAATCTCGGTGCCGCTGGCCTACGGTATCAACCGCAGTCAGGGGGACTTCACCTACGGCGCACGGCAGAGCGGCATGGAAATCGACGGTCTGATCGGCCACCACTTCAAGTACGCCATCGGCGTCTCCAATGGCAGCAACGGCTTCCGTGACGACAACAACACCAAGGACATCTTCGGCCGGCTGGCCTACAAATTCGGCGGTATCGGCTTCGACGGCTACAGCAAGGCCCTCGAGGAAGGCGGCGAACTGCCCCAAACCAACAACTGGGCCGACAACTCCTTCACCCTCGGCATTTCCGCCTACGACGGGACGGAGACGATCAACGACGAGGTGGACAACGACGTCACGCGTCTGGCCCTGGACGCCCGGCTCCAGTTCGGCAACCTCGACCTCTTCGGCATCTACATCGACGAGGAGGACAGCGACCCCTTCGGCCAGCAGGAGTTGTGGGAATCCTCGGTCTGGTACGCCCAGGCAGACTACGTGATCCTCCCCTGGATGGTCGGTTTCGTGCGCTACGAGTCGCTGGAGAAAGCCATCGACCCGCGGGATGCCCCGCTGGAAGACCTGACACGGGTCGTGCCGGGCCTGGTCATGGCCATCCGGGCCAACATCAAGATCACGCTCGAGGCCCAGCTCTACCAGGACGATTTCAACGGGGATGTGTACCAGGCGGTTATCGACCTCGCCTTCTAGCATGCCGCTTCGCTCCGCCGCCGGACAACGCGATACGGCGGCGGAGATCCCTGCTCAACACCAGTAAGGGGATGATCGATGAGTAGAAGTAT
Source organism: Acidobacteriota bacterium (assembly GCA_032127265.1). GTDB lineage: Bacteria > Acidobacteriota > JAQAZP01 > JAQAZP01 > JAQAZP01 > JAQAZP01. Next base: position 4,228 of record JAQAZP010000234.1, on the reverse strand, counting down.
GAAGAACATCATCACCATCACCGGCCGGACGGCTGTTTTTCTGCTGCTGGCCGCACTGCTCGGCGCCGCCCCGCTCGCCTATGCCGGGGACCTGATGGGTACGGTAACCGCGCGCGGTGTGCGCAGCCCGGAAGACGTGGTGATCTACTTCGGAGACAAGGTCCCGGATGACCAGCTGCCGCTGCCCGCCGAGAACCCGGTGATGGACCAGCGCAAGCTGATCTTCATCCCCCACGTGATGTGCGTGATGAAGGGCAGCACGGTGGACTTCCCCAACAACGACGAAGTCCCGCACAACGTGTTTTCACCCAGCCCGGTGAAGAAATTCAATCTCGGCACTTACAAGGTCGGGGTGATCAAGCAGGTCACCTTCGACAAGCCGGGGCTGGTGCCGCTGCTCTGCACCATCCACCCGGAGATGTCGGCCTTCATTCTCGTGCTGGAGACACCGTATTTCGGCATCTCCGACAAGGACGGGGCCTACCGCATCAGCGGCATTCCGGCCGGGAGTTACAAAATCAAGACCTGGCACGAGAAGCTGAAGCCTTCGGTTTCCCAGGTGGAGATTCCAGAGACCGGGGAGGTTACCCTGGATCTCGCGCTGAGAAAGTGAGCCCGTGGACCCTCACGAGGAGCAACAGCCAGAGCCGGAACCGTCGGAAAGCGGTGCGGAGACCCCGCGGCACCGCCGGCCCCGTCACCTCTGGATTACCCGCCGGGATTTCTTTTCCATGGCCGGCTGGAGACTGTTCTGGGCCGCCGTGGTGGTCTCGGCCATAGGCCTGGTGCGCTTTTTTTTCCCCCGGGCGCTGTACGAACCCCCCACTACCTTCACGGCCGGCTACCCTGACGACTACCAGACCGGAAAGGTCAACCCGAAATTCCTCAAGACCGAGCGGACCTTCATCGTCAAGACCGAGGACGGGATCTACGCCCTGCACGGCAAGTGTACCCACCTGGGCTGCACCGTGATCTGGAGCGAGGAAGAACACAAGTTCAAGTGCCCCTGCCACGGCAGCGGGTTTCATGCCAGCGGAATAAACTTCGAGGGGCCGGCCCCCCGCGCCCTGGAACGGTTCAAGATAACCCTCGGCCGCGACGGCACGATCATCGTCGACCGCGGCCGAATGTTCAGGGAGGAACGCGGCGAGTGGGAAGAGCCCGACGCGTTACTGAATGTCTGATCGGAGCGGAAGAAAGAAGAGTCTCTGGAAGCGGTTCAGGGAGACCGAACTGTGGAAGTCCGTCTTCCGCCACGGCTACGAGGACACCCGCCGCAACCGTTTCCTGCAGGTCACCAGCAATCTCTTCCTGCACCTCCACCCCCCGAAGATCCAGCCCCACGCCCTGAGGTTCACCTACACCTGGGGGATGGGCGGGATCAGCTTCCTGCTCTTCCTGATCCTCACCGTCACCGGCGTGCTGCTGATGTTCTACTATTTTCCCGACACCGCCCGGGCCTACCAGGACATGAAGGATCTCAATTACGTGGTGCCCTTCGGCCGGCTGCTGCGCAACATGCACCGCTGGGCGGCCCACGGCATGGTGCTCACCGTCTGGATCCACATGCTGCTGGTCTTCCTCCACGGGGCCTACCGGCCCCCGCGGCAGTTCAACTGGTGCGTGGGGGTGATGCTGCTGGTGCTGACTCTGCTGCTCAGCTTCACCGGCTATCTGCTGCCTTGGGACCAACTGGCCTTCTGGGCCATCACCGTGGGCACCAACATGGCCACCGCCACGCCGGTGATCGGGGCCGAGGGGCCCTTCTCCCTGGCCAACCCGGGGAACGATGTCCGTTTCGCCCTGCTGGGCGGGAAATCGGTGGGGGCCAACGCCCTGCTCCGCTTCTATGTCTGGCACTGCATCGCCATCCCGCTGGCTGCTTCGGTGCTGCTGGGCCTCCACTTCTGGCGCGTGCGCAAGGACGGGTTCTCCCGTCCGCACCAGCGGAGTTCCCGCTACTCGCGGGATAGCCTGGGAGGCGGCGAATGAGCCAACAGACCGATGATGCCCGGCAGACGCCGCTGCGCAAGGTCGAAACCTGGCCCCACCTGGTTTCGCGTGAAATGCTGGCCGCCATGGCGGTGCTGCTGGTGCTGCTGGCCTGGTCGTTTTTCATCGACGCCCCGCTGGAAGAGCCGGCCAACCCCAACACCACGCCAAACCCGGCCAAGGCGCCGTGGTATTTCCTCGGGCTGCAGGAACTGCTGGTCTACTTCGATCCCTGGTTGGCCGGAGTGATTCTTCCCGGGCTCATCATGGTCGGTCTGCTGGCCCTGCCCTACGTGGACAATAATGTACGGGATACCGGTGTGTACTCGTTTCGCCGCCGCAAATATGTCATCTCGGGGTTTCTCTTCGGCATCCTGCTCTGGACGGTTCTGATCATCATCGGCGTCTACTTCCGCGGCCCGGGGTGGGCCTGGTACTGGCCCTGGGAGGACCAGACCCTGCACAAGCCGCTCTACGAGAAATCCTGGAGCTTTCACCCACTGGTGGGATTGTCGCTGCTCGCCGCCTATTTCGGCATCGGGTTCTGGCTGCCCCAGTGGCTGAACAGCAAGCTGATCACCGGTCTGGGCCACTGGCGCTACACCACTTCAGTCGGTTTTCTGCTGATCATGCTGCTGATACCGATAAAGATCGTGCTCCGACTGCTGTTCGGCGTGAAATACATCCTGATCACCCCGTGGTTCAATCTCTGAGGGTCGCCCCGGACTGGAGTGTGCTTCGATGATCCGCCGCTGGTTCTTCATCCTCATGGCCGTCAATATGGTCTTCATCGGCCTCTTCTGCTGGGAGGAGTGGCGGCCGGAGTGGAAGGAGCAGTTCTGGAAGTACCGGGAGATCAAGCTTGCCGCGCTGCAGGGTGAGCTGGAGCAGGCCACCTCCCGCCGCGACGCCGATGACACCGGCCTGGCCGGGTTGCGCCGGGCCCTGGCCGACGAGGAAACCCGCCTGGGGCAGCCGGAGCAGAAGGCGGAGCTGGACCGGCTCACCGAGGGCCTGGCCGAGTCCCAGGAACGGCTGGAGGACGCGGTAGACAACTACCAGAAGAACTATTCCCGCTACCAGACCCTGGAAATCCGCTACCACCAGATGGCCGATGACAACCCGGACAAGGAGAACCGGGCCACGGAGCTGCGGAAACTGGGGATGCGCCTGGAACACATGAAAGCCGACCAGGGGCGGATCATTTCCGAGGTTGAACTTCAGGACAGCCGCCTGTCCGAGATCACCGCCGAACGGCAGCGGCTGACCCGGGAGATCAAACAGGCCGAAGCCGAAGTGGCGCAGTTGCGCAACAGTATCGCCAAGCTCGAAGCCCAGCGGCCGGCCATCGAGCAGATCAGCAACCTGAAGCTGGGCCGGGTGGACCGCTGCGTGACCTGCCACCTGGGGATCGACGACCCGCAGTTCGTGGATGTCCCGGAACCGCTCAAGTCCCATGTGCCCAACTCCCTGACCGATATTGGGCGCTACCACCCGTTCCAGACCTATGGCTGCACCATCTGCCACGAGGGCCAGGGGCTGGCCACCCGGCTGGCCGAGGCCTTTGGCCAGGAGGCGCACTTCCACCAGCCGGTGCTGGGCCGGGACCTGTCCCAGGGGTCCTGCCTGCCCTGTCACCCGGAACGGATTGCCCTGCCCGGCCTCCCGGCCCTGGAGGCCGCCCCGCTGCTGGAACAGGGCCGGCAGCTCTTTGCCGACAAGGGCTGCACCGGCTGCCACGAGACCGAACCGTTCAAGCACCTGACCCGCATTGGGCCGCGGCTCAACTCCATCGGGCACAAGCTGCGCGGCGACTGGCTCTACCGCTGGCTGCGCAAGCCCACCGACTACCTCGCCGCCACCAACATGCCCGATTTCCTCCTCCCGCCGGAGGAGATCCGGGCGATCACCGACCACCTGCTGCTCTCCATGGTGGAACAGCAGCCCCCCCCGGCGCCACCCCCGCCGGGCGACAGCGAGCAGGCCTACGAGAACGGACGGGCCATCTTCCAGGTCAGCCGCTGCATCAGCTGCCACGCGCTGGAGGGCAAGGGCGGCACCATCGGGCCGGACCTCTACCGGGTGGCGAGCAAACTGAACCGGGACTGGCTCTTCTCCTGGCTGGACAATCCCCCGGCTCACGATCCCCAGACCCTGATGCCCCACTTCCGCTTCACCGTGGACGAGCGCCTCGACCTGATGGAATACATCACCCAGGAGTTCGTGGACTGGGACC
>JAQAZP010000233.1:0-7654 GCA_032127265.1 Acidobacteriota bacterium | reverse complement strand
TCCGAACCGTCCGCAGCCAGTCGATCCACAACACCGATACCATTCTCATCGAAATAGATCCGCAGGTTGTTCGCGCGGTTCGGGGCCTGCAGCCCCTTGTTGTTGCATGAGACGTGGTACTCCCGCTCGGCTATTCCCTGCTGTGCCTGACCCAGCCAACTCCCGTCAGCTTGTTCATCAATCGCTGTGGCGGTGGTGGGCGTCAGCCGGACGATTCTGTTCGGCACCGCAGACGCTGTTGGGCCGAGACAGAACAGAATCAGCAGAAAACATGAACCTGATTGTTTTTTCCGTTTCATTGCCTGAATCTCCTTGTCGCTGCGATGGTTCGCGTTCAGGGATATGACGTCCGGCAACGCGGAATTCCCTCACCCACATCCGGTCCCGGATTTGACTTTGATTTTCCTGAAATCTATATTTCCCCTAACCGATTTATTTATTTGATCATGGAGCATTTTCATGATGCCCGATTCACTCGACTCGAATGAAACCGGGAAAGAGACCAGGACACTTGCCGGAGCAGACGAACAGCCAGGGGATGAATACGACGAGTTGCGTCTACGGCTTTCCCAGGCAGTGAGAAAGGTGTGTCCCCGTTGGTTGGCGGACGAGAGCGATGATCTCGTCCAAAAGGCCCTCATGCGCCTGATGAAACAGCGGAAGAAAAGTGAGGGGAACGGAAAGTACGGCTCGTCTTATCTATGGCGGGTGGCATACAGCGTCATGGTGGACGAGATCCGGGCCCGCCGGCGGAGAGGAGAGGTTCCCCTGGAGGACCAGGTCGAATCGAGCAGGTTGGCGGGACACGTGGCAAACCCAGAACGGGCCAGTCGCTCTCGCGAGATCGGTGGGGCGATACGTGACTGTATGTTGTCGCTGGTCACCCCGCGACGCCTTGCCGTGACCCTCTATCTGCAGGAGCACACGGTTCCTGAGATCGGTGAACTGCTGGGCTGGGATAGCAAAAGGGCGGAGAACCTGGTCTACCGGGGTCTGGATAATTTACGGAAATGCCTGACATCCAAAGGGCTGAATCAATGAAATCCCAGGAAAATGAAAACGACGTTCGCCGGTGGCGGGAGGCTTTTGCCTCGCTGGCCCTCGACGCACGACCGGCGGAAGGCTGCCCGGACCCTGAGCGGATCTGGATGGCCGTGCGGGTCGAGCTTTCCCCGGGTGAGGTACGCGAACTGGTGGACCACACAGCCGTCTGTCCCGTCTGCGCAGAGGCGTGGCGCCTGGCCCGGGAATTGACCGCCGAGGCTTCGCCGGCAGGGGAAGTCCACGGAGCGCTGATCGAGCGGTCAGCGAAGAGCAGACGGACCGCCTGGCGCTGGGGCTCGATGATCGCCGCTGCGGCAGTGATTATGCTGGTGACCGTGCTCTCGATCCAGTTCGATGAGTCGCCGGTGAATTTACCGGGAACTCCCGGATTCGGGACACCCCAATATCGCGAAGGGAGTGAGGCCGACATTCGTCCCCTGTCCCCGGCGGACAGACCGCTTCCAAGGGACCGCTTCCAGCTGAAATGGTCTTCCGGGCCGTCCGGCACCCGTTATCAACTGCAACTGGCAACGGCAGATCTGGTCGTCGTGTTACAGGCCCACGGCCTGGAAGAGCCGAGTTACCTCGTGGACGAAAAAACACTTCAGCCGTTTCCATCCGGCACCCGGTTCATCTGGCAGGTCGAAGCCGCGTACGCCGACGGCACACGCCGGACGTCGGATACGTTTGTTTCCGTCCTGAAATGAGGCTTGGGGAAAGGACGCTGGTCGAGATGATTCGAATCCCTGCAGTTCGTCGCTGCGGTTTGGTCGTTCTGGCGTTGTGCTGGGTGGTGGCCATCCCTCTGGCCGCCATTCCAGCAGATCCGTTCGAGGAATGTGAGGTGCTGGTTCGCGACGCGCCCGATTCTCTCGAATCCTATCTCTGTTTCGAGATCACGGCCCAGCGGCTCGGCATGATCGATGATGCGGTGAAACGCCTGGAGGCAATTCTTTCCCTCAACCCGCAGAACCATCGGGCTCGGTACCGTCTGGCCCTGCTCCTGCGTCGGCTTCCCGGAAACCAGGAGCGTACCATCGAGTTGCTGCGGAACACAGTGGACGGTCTGGTCGCCGAGGGGGAAATCCTCGCCGCGCTTAACTCTCTTTATGCCATTGCCGAATTCCTGACCAAACAAGGCCGCCATGCTGAGGCTGACGCCCTGCTTCGCCGGGTGGAGCAGGAGGCGAAGGACAGCGGCGACAACAACCTTATCACCCGGGCATATTTTTACCAGGGAGAAATCCTCTACCTCAGGCACAACCTCGGCCAGGCCTGGCGATTGTACAAGAAGGCTGAAACCACTGCCGGCCCTGAAGGACCGGTGGAGCTGAGGATTCTTGCGTATGGCCGTCTGGCCAAGGTCGCCTGGGCCATGGACCAGCAGCAGGAAGCGATGGACGCCTACCGCCGGCAGCTGCAGTTATGCCGGGAGATCGGCAACCTGCGCCATGAGGCCACCGTCCTGGGCAACATGGCCCTAATCGGAATGAACATGATCGGTTTTGGCCAGATTGATCGTGAGGAAGTGCTCAGGCTGGTGTATGAAGCTCTCGACACCTGCCTGGCCGCGGGATATCGCATCGGCGAGTCCCGCTGTCATGGATTCCTGGGGCGTCTGACTTCCGGCGAGGAAGCCCGGGATCATTTGGAGAAAGCACTGGCCATTGCCAGGGAAATCAGCCACGAGATCAAGATCATTGAGGCGCTTCAGGGCCTGGGCCTCCACCTGGTGCGGTCGGACCCCGGCAATCCGAAGCAAGCCTTTGAGCTGCTGGACGAAGCCCTCCAGCGCTCCAAAGACCTGGGTTCGGAACCGAATATCGTCACTTCGCTGACCTACCGGGCCAGCGCCCGCTGGATAGTCGGCCACCGCCAGGAGGCAATTGCCGATGGCCAGGAGGCGATCAGGATCATCGAGACGATGTTCGGCCGTCCGCAGGAAGAGCAGTTTCGAACAAGCTTTCTCAGCGCCTGGGGCGGTCGCTATTACGCGCTTGCCGGTAAAATTCTGGAACCTGCCGGATCTCCGCCGTCGCCGGAAGACCTGGAATTGGCCTTCGCCACCATGGAGCGCCTGAGAGCCCGCGTGCTCCTCGAATCTCTGGAATCGGCCAGAGCGCTGGTGGCCGAAGTTGAGGAAACCCCGGCCCTGAGGCAATACCATGAGGTTCTGGGGGAAATCAGCAGTACGCAACGCACGCTGCTCGATCCCACCCTTCGCGGTGAGGAGAGGCAAGAGAAATTGGACGAACTGGAGCGGCTGGAACAGCTGGAGACCGCTCTCCGCGTGGAAGCGGCCGAGGGCAATACCGGGCAAGCAATGCCTGCCCGGTTACCGTTTCCAACCCTCGACGAGCTGCACGGTGCGCTTGCCGAGGATGAAGCGATGCTCTATTTTCAGGTCAACCTGGCTGAGCCGATCTGGCTCTCCGAAGGTGGCGCCTGGCTTCATGTCAACACCCGGGAGGGGACAACGGTCTACCTGCTTCCACCACTATCCCGGCTTCGTCCGGCGATAAGACTGTTTCTCGGGCTGTTCAGCCGTCGTGACGGGTCGGAAGCCGAGGGGGCTGTGCAACTGTACCAAGATCTGCTGCAGGATGCGCTCGGCGACCTGCCCCTACCGGTCAAGCGGCTGATCATCGTGCCTGACGGAATTCTCCACCGGCTGCCTTTTGGTGCGTTGCGCCAGGACCTGGGCGCCGTTCCGCTGGCCATGCGCTATCAGATCACGCTGGCCCCTTCGGCAGCCATCTGGCTGCGCTGGCGGCAGCATCCGCCGGGGAATGCCGCAATTCCGGCCCTGGCCCTGGTGGACCCGGAGCTCTCGATGCACAATTTGGCCGAAGAATACGGGGCGGCGGAGAACCGGGCCTGGTCTCTGGCCGCGGGCGAGCAGTTGGGTCGGCTCCCCCTTGCCCGGGAAGAAGCCCGATCCATCGTCCGCTACCTCGGCCGGGAGAGCCGGGTGCTGGAGGGGCCGGAAGCCACCGAGCGTTTCGTCAAGCAGAGTGACCTGCAGCAGTATTCCGTACTCCATTTTGCTGCGCATGCCGTGCTGGACGATGTCTATGCCGCCGGTTCGGCGGTGATTCTGGCGCCGGGATCTGATGAAGAGGACGGCCTGCTGCAGAGCCGTGAAGTGGCGTCCCTGGACCTGGATGGGCAGGTTGTCGTACTGGCAGCCTGTCGCAGTGCGTCGGGTGTGCTGTTGCGCGGGGAAGGGGTGATGGGCCTGGCCCGCGCCTTTTTCCAGGCCGGGGCACATGCTGTGGTGGGAAGCCAGTGGCCGCTGCGGGATGATGAGGCCGCTGAACTCTTCGACGCGTTTTACCGGCACCTGGGCCGGCGGAAGAGCGTGAGCGAGGCGCTCAACGCGGCTGTGTGCGAGTCCATCGAATCAGGGGCGCCGCCAGCGGCCTGGGCGGGCCTGGTGGTCCTGGGTAACGGAGACATCGTACCCTTGCCGGAAGGCAGGCAGAGCCGACACATTCACCGATGGTTGTTGGCTTTCCTGGCGCTCCTGTTCGCTGGACTTGTCCTTGTTTATTACCTGCGTCACTCCACCAGCCAGAGGGTCAGCTGGGGGAAGTAGGTGATCAGGATCAGGCCGAGGAGCGAGATGATCAGGAAGGGGATGGCGGCCAGGTAGAGCCGGATGATCGGCTTCTTGAAGCGGAAGCTGGAGATGAAAAGATTGAGCCCCACCGGGGGAGTGGAGTAGCCGATTTCGAGGTTGGTGAGAAAGATCACCCCCAGGTGCACCGGGTGGACGCCGTATTCCAGCGCGATGGGCGCGATCAGCGGCACCACCACCACCAGGGCGGAGAAGATGTCGAGCATGCTGCCCACGATGAGCAGGAAAATGTTGAGCACCAGCAGGAACATGATCTTTCCCGTGACGTGGGACTGCATCGATTCGAGGATCTTGAACGGCACCTCAGCGTCGATGAGGTAGTTGGTGTAGGCCAGGGCCGCACCAAGGATGATCAGGATTCCCCCTACCAGCACCATGCACTCGCGCACGATGCGCGGCAGGTCTTTCAGCTTCACGTCACGGTAGAACACCACCTCCACCAGCAGCACGAGGAAAGCGGTGAGGGCCGCCGCTTCGCTCACCGCCAGCCAGCCGCTGAAGATGCTGCCCAGCACGATCACCGGCAGGGGCAGTTCCCACTTGGCTTCCCAGAGCGCGGCCCCGGCCTCCTTCCAGGTGAAGGGTGTCCGCTGGGTCTTGCCCCGGGCGCCCCTGATCACGCCGTAGACCCCGATCAGGGACACCATCAGAATGCCGGGCACCAGGCCGCCGCGGAACATGTCATCCACGCTGGCCGAGGCGACAATGGCATAGAGAATCAGCGGGATGCTGGGCGGGAAGAGCAGGCCCCGGCTGCCCGAGGTGGTGATCAGGCCGAGGGAGAACTTCTCGCCGTAGCGCTCGGCGATCAGCGCCGGGTAGAGCAGGCCGCCCAGCGCGATGATGGTCACCCCCGAGGCGCCGGTGAGGGCGGTGAAGGCGGCACAGGTGACCAGGGCCACCAGGGCCAGGCCGCCGGGCATCCAGCCCATCAGCGCCCGGGACACGCGGAGCAGCCGCTGGGGGCTGCCGCTTTCGGCCATCAGGTACCCCGAGAAGGCGAACAGCGGGATGCTGATCAGGATCGGCATGTTGGCCATGCGGTACATCTCGATGATCACCAGCGAGGAATCCAGTTCCGCCATGGCGAAACTGAGCAGCGCGCTGGTGGCGATGACCACGAAGAGCGGCACGCCGGCAATGGCCAGAAGAACAACCACGATACCGATGAGGATGGTCATGCCGCAGCCTCCCCGGCCTGCGGTTCAGATTCGTTTCGCCAGGCGCTGCGTGCCGAGGTGACGGCGAAGATCAGGAAGCGGACGGCGATGAGGGCAAAGGCGGCGGGCAGGATCAGCTGGACGATCCAGGCCGGGATGTCGAGGAAGACCGGTCCGCCGAATTCCATCTCGTCGCTGACGAACCGAATCGACGCCTTGACCAGAACCGCACAGACAGCGGCGGAGAAGAGATTGGTCAGCACGGCGAGTACGGCCCGACCTCGGGGTGGCAGCAACTGGGGCAGGACGTCCATCTTGATGTGCCTGCCGTCCCGGGTGGCCATGGCGGCGCCGAGCATTCCGGTCCAGAGCACCAGGTGGCGCAGGAATGGATCGGCCCAGAGGATGCTGAACTCGAACATATTGCGCAGGACGATCTGGCCAAAGGCCATCAGGATCATGGACATCATCAGTGTGGTCAACAGACCCGACTCCAGGTGGTTCAGGAACCTGAAGATGCCCCATCCGGTTGTCCCGTGCTCGCTCATTCGCCTCCCTGCGCCTGGCGGTATTCCTCGAGGTAGCCCATGATCAGGGCGTGGAATTCGGCGGAAAAGGCTTCACCGACCAGTTTATCCCGCACACCGCTGCTGAGGTCCCTGAACTGCTGCAGCCCTTCCTTCGTGGGCTGGACCACGCGGATGCCCTCTTTCTTCAACACCTCCACCGCCTCCTTATCTTCCATGCGGGTTTCCGTGGAGAGGCGGTCGATGTGCTTCTTGACGATATCCCTGACCGTCTTCTGCAGGTCCGCGGGCAGGCCGTCGAAGCTCTTCTTCGTCACCAAAAGGCCGCCGGTGGAATAGGTCAGCGGCAGGTCGGTCATCGTCTCCAGCCGGGTGAACCACTGCAGGGCGATCACTCCCAGGGGTGTGTTGAATGCCGTGTCCAGAAGCCCGGTCTGCAGGCCGGTAAGCACATCGCCCACGTCGACACTCACCGGGTTGACCCGCGCCTCCTTGAATACGGCGCTCATCACCGGGTCGCTGCCCCACATCCAGGGCTTGGCCTGGCGCAGGTCTTCCACGCTGCGAATCTCGGTGCGCGAGAAGCAGTAGGTGAAGCCGAGCTGGGGCCAGCCGAGGATCACGTAGCCATTCTTGCCGAACTCTTTTTCCAGACGCGGCTGCAGCTTGTCCAGCACATAGTTGAATTCCTGGTGATTCTTGAAGAGCAGCGGCAACCCCATGGCCCGCAGATCGGGATAGATTTCGGTCAGTCCGGTGCCGGTGAACGCGGCGCCGTTGAGCTGACCCACCCGGATCTTGCGGATTACGACAGACTCGCTGCCCAGTACGCCGCCGGGGTAGACCTTGAATTTCACCTGCTGCCCGGTGGCCTCGTAGACCTCGGTGTTCATCTCGTGGAAGATGTCCATCCAGGTGCTGCCGTCAGGGGCGAGGGTCGCCACCTTGATCGTGTACTTGGCTGTGCCCAGCCGTGCCGCGGCAAAGGCGGACTGGGCCCCGGCCAGCAAAACGGTGATCGCGATAAGGGAAACCAGGATGATGCGGACACCTGGCCGCCCTTTTTGCTGCCTGGTCATGTGCGGACCTCCGTGGGAAAGCCAGCCCCGTATACGGGTAGGGCCGGCAGTTTGGCGTCAAAAGTATTCTTCGGACAGCTCGAGCAGCGTTCGGGCCTTGACCCGGGCCACCTCGTTCATCAGCCGGCTCTCCGGGTAGTTCTCCACCGGTGCGTCCAGCACCTGCTGAAGCAGCGATTCGTAAAGCTCCTGGTCGAACACCTG